>SLKT01000143.1 GCA_007134485.1 Wenzhouxiangella sp.
ACTGGCCAGGTCGCCGGCGCGTCGGCCGGATTCATGGACCTTGAGTGAGCGGCCATGAACCCGGCGCAGCGCGGTGATGACCTCGCGCACACTGAATCCGTGGCCATACCCGCAGTTTGCGATCAGCGAGTCGTTGCCTGCACGCAGGTAGTCGAGTGCATTCAGGTGGGCCGCGGCCAGGTCTTCAACGTGAATGTAGTCGCGCACGCAGGTGCCATCCGGTGTCGGATAGTCGGTGCCGAAGATTTCCAGCCGGGAACGCAAGCCCACGGCATGCTGACAGGCAACCTTGATCAGGTGAGTCGCCTCGGGCGTATCCTGGCCGATCCGGCCCAGGCTGTCGCAACCGGCCACATTGAAGTAGCGCAGGATGACATGGCGCATCTTGGATGCCGCCGACAGATCGCCAAGCATCCACTCGGTCATCAGTTTGGAGCGACCATAAGGGTTGGCCGGCTCGGTCAGGCTGGATTCGCTGGCCTGGCCACCGGCCAGGTCGCCGTAGACCGCTGCAGTGGACGAAAAGATGAATTGTTCCACCCCGGCCCGGTTGCATTCGGCCAGCAGGGTACAAGCCCTTGCCGTGTTGCAGTCATAGTACTCAATCGGTCTGGCGACCGATTCGGGCACCACGATGCGTGCAGCAAAGTGCAGAACGGTCTCGATCCGGTATTCTCGAAACAGGGTACGCAGGAGGCGCTTGTCACCGACATCGCCAACCACCAGCCGACCATGCAGTACCGCCCGGGAATGGCCCGTACTGAGGTTGTCCAGCACCACGATGCGTTCGCCGCGAGCCCCCAGCTGTGCCACGACATGGGAACCGATGTAGCCGGCGCCGCCGGTTACGAGCAGGGTGGGTATGCGTTTCATCAGCCGCGACCTCGAAATGTGTTGGGGAGGTATTGCGGCACCAGTGCGCGGCAGGGTGCGAGCACGGCACCGATCAAGCGACGCTGGATCAGTCGATCAGTCGGGCACTGGTTCAAGGCCTGCCACTGCTGAGCAATCGCCTGGAGATGGAGCCCCTGTTGAGACAGGCCCAGCCCCAAATCACTGTCGATCATGGCCTCCATTTGCGATACCAGCCGTGCACCTCGGGCCGACTCGGCCAGCTTGGCGACCAGCATCTGGCGGGCCAGCGCCATGCGCTCGCTGGCAGCACTCATGCTCGATGAATGGAAACGATAGCGCGCGGTAACCTGATCCAGGAAGCCAATGCGAAAGCGCGCGGCGATGCGCAGCCACAGGTCACGATCCTCGCACCCCAGCCCGGTAAAACGGGGATCGAATCCCCCGACCGTATCCAGGGCGAGCCGGGAAAACACGGCGGTTGGGCAGGACACATGCTCATGGCGCAAGGCCAGGGCCTCAAAAACATCCGTGTGCTCATGCCAGTATCTGTTCGGTATGTCGACCAAGGCACCATCGGCATCGACCCTCTCGATATTGGCATGGACCAGACCAAGATCGGGGTCGCGTTCAAACGCCTGCATGACCAGCAGTAAATGATCCGGGAGCCAGGCATCATCGGCATCAAGCAAGGCCAGGTACGCGCCACGAGCCACCTTCATCGCCCGGTTGCGGGCGGTTGGCAAACCGGCATTGGCCTGGTCAATGATTCGGATTCTTCCATCATCGCGGGCCCGGGCACGCGCAATGGCCAGGCTGTCATCGGTCGAACCGTCATTGACCACGATGATTTCCAGGGATGGAAACGTCTGGGCCAGCGCACTGTCAAGTGCCTCTTCCAGCCAGGTCTCGCCATTGAACACAGGTGTGATCACTGAAACAATCGGTGAGTTTTCACTCGACCAGGAGTTTGCTGGACGGCAATTCATCGGCTGCCGCGCCTAAACAGCACGACCTCGACAGTCTGGAGCAGGATCTGCAGATCGAACAGCAGGCTCTGATTCTTGATGTAGTACAGGTCGTAGCGCAGCTTTTCGATCGCATCTTCGACCGAGGCGCCGTACGGATAACGCAACTGGGCCCAACCGGTCAGTCCCGGGCTGATGCTGTGACGCAGGCCATAGTAGGGAATCTCACGCTGCAAACCGGCCACGATCTCGGGCCTTTCCGGCCGTGGCCCGACCATGCTCATGTTGCCCATGAAGACGTTGTACAGTTGCGGCAGTTCATCCAGGCGCAGCTTGCGGATCAATGAGCCGACACGGGTGATACGATCATCACCAGCTTGCGCCCAGCGCGCGACGCCGTCATTTTCCGCATCAGTGCGCATGCTACGAAACTTGACCAGGGCAAAGACCTTGTCGCCTTCGCCAACACGGTCCTGAAAATAGAGCACCGGACCTCTGCCACCGGACTCCAGCCAGATGGCCAGAGCGACCAGAACCATCACGGGCCATGCCACGAGCAGAATGCCGGCCGCCGAAGCCAGGTCGAACAGTCGCCGGCTGAAGCGGCGCAGTACCGTGCTGTTGAATCGCGGGGTGAAGATGAACCATGAAGGCAACAAGCCTTCGAGCATCACCCGACCCATTTCACGTTCATAGAAGCTGTCCAGGCGCAGAACGTTGATGCCGGCCAGTCGACAGCTCATCAGTTCATTCATGGACAGGCAGTTGCGCATATCGTCAGAAGCAACCACGATGTCATCAATCTGCTGTTCGAAAGCAGTGTCCAGCAACGATCCATTTATCTTGATCATGCGAGCCGGATCCACAGCCACCGGACTCGACTGGGCTCCGGTTCCGTTGGCAGCAAAGCCAACAATGCTGACCGAACGCAGTTCGTCTTCCAGTTGTTCATCGACAAGCAATGCCGAGGCTCTGGTGCCCGCGTCAAGAAAGAGCGCGCGGCGATGCAGACGGCCACCGTTCGCAAGCCTGGAGAATGTCAGGCGCGACAGGATCAGAAGAGCAAACGCATAGGCCAGTGATAGCGCCAGCACACCGCGTCCGACTTCCACGCCCGGCGCAAGAAAAAAGAGCACCATCAAGACCAGCGCACTGCCGATGAGTGCCACCACCAGGCGAGTCAGCGTACCAATCAGCACGCCCTTGATCTCACGCCCATGGCGCTGGTACATGCCGAGCGCCATCATGCTGATCCAGACCACCGCGACAAATACGCCGGTTTGAAGCGGCAGCATCGTGCCGGCAGCCTCCAGTGAGACCGGGTCAGCATAGAAGCGCGTCTGGATAGCTAACCAGGGCGCAAGCACAAGCAGGGCAATCTCGACGACCGCCAGCACCCCGAACCAGCGCAGGCTTTGCTGACGAAACAACCTGCTTATCAGGTGATGATGAATCTGAAGACGGGTTGCGAGCCTGGCGGGAACATGCAGCTGATCGAGAGTGCGCAGTGCATCGCCTTTGCTTCTTGTCATCGCCGGAATCGGCTCGAAAGTCTTGAACATGTCTGCCACTCTTGCCATTGAATCACGATCAGGGAGCGTAATCTTCCGGTATCCCGCAGGCTTCATCTGTGCGCTTTCGAACTCAACAACCTTAATGAGTACATAGGTGCGATGACGAACAGATCGACACTTTTACACGGCGGCATAATCATGAGTTGTTGAACCATCAAGATCGAAATCAAGGCAGGTTATGCATGGGTATTCTGGGTGGATCAGTCGGGGTGAAGATTCTTAGAACCATTGCTCCGGTTCCTCCGCAAAGCGGATGCTCCGGAGCTGATGCGACTGACGCAAAACTTGAAACCGCATTCGGTGGATCGCTAAGCACTGAACTTGCCGGCAAGACGGTAATTGACTTTGGTTGCGGTGATGGACAACAGGCTATTGCCATGGCCAGGGCAGCACCCGACTGCCGGGTCATCGGCCTGGACATCCAGCAGAAGCATCTGGATCGGGCGCGCCAACGCAGCGTGGAGGCCGGCCTGGAAGATCGCTGCACTTTCGCCATGGATACCGAAGAGCGCGCGGATCTGATCGTCAGTTTCGATGCCTTCGAGCATTTTTCAGATCCGCTCGCCATACTGACCATCATGAGCAAGTTGCTCAAACCGAACGGCGAAGTCCTGGTTTCCTTCGGACCGACCTGGCTGCATCCCTATGGGGGGCATCTGTTCTCGGTTTTCCCGTGGGCGCATTTGATTTTTACCGAACAAGCGCTGATCCGTTGGCGGGCCCGGTTTCGCCAGGACGGCGCGCGAAGTTTCGATGAAGTCGAGGGCGGCTTGAACAAGATACGCATCGCCGAGTTCGAGCAATTGGTTGAAGCCAGCCCGCTGACGATCGTCTGGCTGGAAACCGTCCCCATCCGGGGACTGTCGATCCTGCGTCATCGATTCTTGCGTGAGTTCGGCTCGAGCCTTGTCCGATGCCGGCTCGTTCCCGTTCACCACGGAGACACAGAGAACACAGAGCTTCAATAACTTTGATTACGTATTTGTTTCAGCCAGTTCCAGGTTTCTCTGAAGGACCCGTATGTCTTTGAAAAAGGTTGAAAGAGCATTCAGGGCCAGCCCTGGTCCAGTGTGTTTTCACTTTCAACCTCTGTGGTCGGTGTGTGCGGTAACGCACGTAAATTGAACGAAAAACTGTGACAAAATCCATACTGAGGGTCGTTGTCTTCACGCTCACGTCAATGGATATGAGCACGCCGATTGTTGACCAGACAACAGCCAGCACTTGGGGGCATTAGCAAAGTGATCATCGGTTTCATCGGTAATGCCAGGCGTTGAAGGAAATGAGCAATGAGTCACCCGAAGCATAATCAGCTGCTGGCTGCGCTACCGCAGTGTGTAAAGGACCGGATCTTGCCGCATTTACGGCTGGTCGAGTTGCCGTTGAGCAAGGTGATCTACGAAGCCGGGCAGGAAATCAGCTACGTCTACTTTCCCACCAACTGCATCGTTTCCTTGATCTGCGTGATGCGCGACGGCCATTCGGCCGAAATCTCGGTTGTGGGCTACGAGGGCATCGTCGGCATCTCGGCGTTCATGGGCGGGGCCAGCACGACCAGCCGCGCGGTTGTCCAGAGTGCCGGGCCGGCCTACCGGATGCCAGCGGCCCAGCTCAAACGCGAGTTCAACAGCGACTCCGCCCTGCGTGTGCTGTTGCTGCGCTACACCCAGGCCCTGATCACCCAGATGGCGCAGACCGCGGTGTGCAACCGGCACCACACCATCGACCAGCAATTGTGTCGCTGGCTGCTGCTGTCCCTGGACCGATTGCCGACCAACGAGCTGATCATGACCCAGGAACTGATCGCCAACCTGCTGGGCGTGCGTCGCGAAGGCGTGACCGAGGCCGCATGCAAGTTGCAAAAGCTCGGCGTGATCCAATACCGGCGCGGACATATCACCTTAATCGATCGGAAGGAACTGGAAGCTCTCAGCTGCGAGTGTTACGTCATGGCCAAGAAGGAAACCGACCGCCTGGCAACTTACCCGCAGCACCTATACCCCAACGCCTGACCGGGCGCTCGGGATGTCCATGTGTGCTGTATCGAACAGACGGGCATCGGCGTAAAAGTGAGTATGGGCCTACTTACGACACCTGACCCTTGCCGGCAGGTGACCTATTCATGCCCAGGAAAACCCATAAGCTTGTCAACTTCAGTCCTCATGGTCGCTAATCGTCTCCTGCAGGTCGGCGTGTTGCTGGCCTGGAGCGTGGTTGCCTGCGGCGCCGAATCATCGTGGGTCAGGGTACTGATGACCAGTCCGCAGGAGACCCGCCTGAGCTCTGACCTGGCGCTTGCCGATTACGGCGCCTTTGCCTGGGGACGGGTGAGCCCGACCGAGCTGAACAGCTTGAAACAACAGGGTCTGATCGTCAGCACCCTGGACGACCCATTCACGCTGCACCTGGGCGGCGAGCGATTCGATCCGCTGGTCGACCCGCCGGGTTCAGGCCGGGCTGCCGGGCCCTGGGAGCATTACCAGGCTGATCCCACCGGCGATTTCTACCTGATCCAGCTCGCCGGCCCGATTCGGCCTGAGTGGTTGCAGAACGCTCGCGAAAGTGGCATGGAACTGGCTCAGCCACTGCACCCGTTCAGTCACCTGGTCTGGGCCACACAGGAAGGGATCGCCGATGTCGGCCAGCACACTGAATTGCGCTGGCTGAGTCCCATGCTGCCGGCCTGGAAAGTCCAGCCCCATTTGCGCCAGCTTGGTCCAGCCCTTGTCGATACCATGCTGTTGATCAGTGCTCATGCCGATGAAGTGCAGGTTGATGCCGGATTGTCCAGTCTCGGGCGAGTGATCAGCAGTACTAGACAGGGCGCTCATTTCAAAGTCGTTCACATGGCCGTGCCTGGCAATCGCTATCCCGACCTGGCGGCGCTTCCCTACGTCTACACCGTTCAGGCCATCCCCACGGATGCCGGGTACCGTGGTGAAATGAGCAACCAGTCGGTGGCCGGTGGAATCGACGACACCGGCACCATCCTCACCGGCTATGCCGACTGGTTGAGCGATACCGGGTTCGATGGCAGCGGCGTCGTAGTCAGTGTCATCGATAGTCCCGTTCTGGCCAGCCACCTCGACCTGGTTGGGCAGATGCTGCCCTGCCTGGGTGAGCACGCCAGTTGCAACGAAGGGGAGCCGGGCAATCACGGCACCCACGTGGCCGGCGCCGTGGCCGGAACAGGCGCCAGTGGCATCACGCTGCACGGCTTCCTGCGCGGCCAGGGCATGGCGCCGGGCGCCGGGCTGGTCAGCCAGGTCTGGACTCCTTTTCTCGACGGCTCGGGGCCGGGTGGACTGGCCCCGGACGGCATGTTGAAGATCTACGAGGATGCCGCACGCAGTGGTGCCGTGCTGGCGAACAATTCCTGGGGCTCGAGTGACACGCCGCAGGGCTACGACATCCCCACCCGTCAGGTCGACCTGATCACTCGTGATGCAGATCCTGACCGGCCCGGCCAGCACCCGATACTGGCGGTCTGGTCAGTCATGAACGGGCAAGGCGATGGCGATGGCGTCTGTGCCCCGAGCTCACTGGGTGCGCCGGATGAAGCGAAGAACCTGCTGGCGGTAGCATCGAGCTGGCTGACCGACGGCTCCGGCGCTCAAGGGACAGACATCTATAGCATGTCGGCGAATTCAGCCCACGGCCCGGCCTGTGACGGTCGCCGGGTCACGCAACTGGTGGCGCCGGGTTGCAGCACCGACAGCACCATTGCCGATTCGGATGCGGCCCACGCGCACAACTTCTGCGGCACCTCCCATGCCTCACCTATCGTGACCGGGGCGATTGCCGTGTGGGCCGAAAAAGTCATTGCCGAGACCGGCTCACCCCCGTCTCCGGCTCTGGCCAGGGCGGTATTTGCCGGAGCAGCTCTTGACCTGGTCGGCCACCTCAATGCCGACGGGGACCCACTGGGGCATCGTCCCGATCGCTTCCAGGGCTACGGCCGGCTGGATCTGCAGGCGGTCATGGCACCCGCCGGCAGGCTCTTTGTCCATGACCAGCAGACCGTGTTGACAGCCAGTGGCCAGGAGCGACGCTTCAAGCTCACTGCAGCCGACCCGCTTGCACCCATGCACATCGTGCTGGCCTGGACCGATGCGCCGGGCCATGGCCTGGGCGGCAGCACGCCAGCCTGGGTCAATAATCTCGATCTGCTGGTCCAGGCCGATGGCCTGAACTACGTCGGCAACGATATTGGTGTCGATGGCTGGTCGGCGCCAGGTGGCCAGCCCGACGAGCGCAACAACCTGGAGGCGGTCTATTTGAACCCGGACCAGCACCAGGGCGTGATCACGATCATCGTGTTGGCGGCAGAAATCGCCGCCGACGCACTCAACCCCTGGCAGCCCGCCAGCGCCCGCCAGGATTTCGCCCTGGCCTGTTTCAACTGCCGCACCGAGCTGTTTCAGGACCGCTTCGAGGCCAAAACCGGAGATATTCAATGACACCCAGACCGCAGCAACTATTCCATCCACTCATCCGCTGGCTTGTGCCGGCTGTGCTGCTCGCCAGCCTGATGCTGTCCGGGGCGCTTTCGGCGCAGACCTTCACGGTCAACTCGACCGGCGATGATGCCGTCGCCGAGCTCAACGGTGTGTGTGCCACCGGCACTGGGGAGTGCACACTTCGAGCCGCGCTGCAGGAAGCCAACCATGCGGGAGCGGGACCGGTCAACATCCATTTCAACATTGCCGGCTGCCCTCAGGACCTCTGTGTTATTCAGATCGATACACTGGCTGACGAAAGCCTGCCGCTGATCACCACTCCGGTGGTCCTCGATGGGTCGACCCAGCCGGGCAATGAAGGCGTGTGTCAATCCGACATCGGTGATCGACCTGCCTACCGCGTTTCCCTGCAGGGTAACGGCGGGGAGGATATTGTTGGCTTGCAGTTGGATCCGGGCAGTGACGGCAGCGTGATCCGCGGCCTGAATATTCGCCATTTTCAGCACGGGGTCGCGCTGATCGGCTCGCTTGACAACCGCATCGAATGCAATGCCATCGGCACCGACAACGCCGGCATGACGCCCGGCCCGGGCAATCTGGGCGCCGGTGTGTTTCTGGCCTGCGACAGTTCCGGTAACGTGATCGGCGGCTCTGATCCGCAACTGGCCAACCTGATTGGAGCCAACGATACGGACGGCGTGCAAATTTTCGGCGGTTTCATCTGCGGTGATGCTCCGGAAGACAACATGCCGATCAACAACGCCGTACTGGGCAACCAGATCGGCATCGCCGCCGATGGCAGCAGCCCGCTGGGCAATGAGTTGGCCGGCATCGCCATCTTCGGTGGTCCGGGTGCAGACCATAACCTGATCGGTGTCCTCCAGGATCGGGAAACTATCCACGGCAATGTCATCGGCTTCAATGGCACCGCCGGGCTGTATATCGACAGTGATGGAGGACAGCCCAAGCCAACTGAAAACACCCTGGTAATAGGCAACTATTTCGGCACCGACCGCACCGGCCTGGTCAATCTGGGCAACCAGATTGGAGGAATCGACATCATTCGGGGCGCATTGACCATGATTGGTGGCCCTGGAGGCGCGGATGCCAACGTTTTCGCTTTCAACGGCGATGCCATTTATATGGAGCGAAAGGCCTCTGAAAGAAACCGGATCCAGCGCAATATCATTTACGCCAATGAGCACCGCGGCATCGTCCTGCAGGATGGGCATGAATTCGATCCTGAGGGCACAGGGCCGAACAATATGCAGGCCGCACCCGCTATGACCAGCACGTTCAAACACGAAGGCACCGTCTCGATCACTTATTCCGTACCGGATCAGGACGAAAACTTCCCCTTGGTCATCGAATTCTTTCGGGCCGATGGCCAACGTGAGCAGGGGCGTCTGTTCCTGATTGAACACGACTACCCTGCTGCCGGAAGCCGCACGCTGACATTCAGCTCAACAGAAATCGATGCCGGTCAGTATTTGGTGGCAACAGCTACCGACAGCCTGGGCAACACCTCGGAATTTTCCGCCGTCTCCAAGGTGGAGGGGGAAGTGCCGATCGAGGATGACCGGATTTTTCATGATCGATTCGAGGAGTGATGGATGTCCATCCATGCGAGTCATCATTCACCACAGAGGCACAGAGCTCGCAGAGGTAGAGATTGAAAATTCAATTAGTTCCTCAAGCTCTACCTCTGTGTCTCTGTGGTGAACTCGATGTTTAATTGCCTCTGTGCACTCTGTGTCTCTGTGGTGAGCTTTTATTCGCCGAGTGGGGCGCGCGGCGGCACGACCACGGCCTCCACCGGAGCCTGCCGTTGGAACTTTGGATAGGGAGGGGCGCGACGGCAATATGGGGAATGCGCACAGACCGAGGCGCCAAAGGCGCGTGCCACCCCGTCGGCCCAGTGGTCGTCGGCCCAGTTCGGGTCGCCGTAGTAGTGGCCGATGGCATGCGCCATCTCATGTGCCATGACGTAGTAGAAGCGCCCGTGCAGCCAGGATTCGGACCAGTGACCCGAGTAGATGCGATCATGATTGATGCTGATGTAGGGCCCTTCGCCTTCCGGGCAGGAGCGATAGGGGCAGGTGATTCCCCAGTGGCGTGATTGTCTGGTGCGCAAGCCTTCGCCATCGCACAGCTTGCGCCATTGGCCCCCGTGCCACCAGGGCGCCATCCAGGCCTCGGCATGGTCCGGACCAAATTGATCCAGGGTGAATTCCCACACCGCGTTGGCCGCCGCCCAGCAGCGCTGATAGGGCAGATCGCCGGGAAAGCGCTCAGCAGCAAGGGTCAGATTCTGTTCCAGGTAGGGTCTGGCCGGATAGTCATAGCCAGCATGGGCCACTGAAATCACCCAGGCCAGAACGACCAGCAGACCACCACACCGCACACGAACGCTCTTGATACCTTTTCTCCCGAAGTCATCGACGACCTCGTTGGCAAGAAAAACCATCCCGAGCCAGACACCAGGTCACATCCTCCGCCACGCCCGGTACCGGCGTCAAGTGTTTTGGGTGCTGAAGCGCCGAATATGGGAGGTGGGTCACACTTTCAGGTCGGTTGGGAGCACTCGACTCGTTGTCGAAACCAGGAACAAGAAAAGTTCACCACAGAGACACAGAGTGCACAGAGGAAGAGCTTGAGGAACAAATCGATTTATAGTTGAACACACACACACCCCGGTACTCTCGGTTATGTTTTTACCTATTTGCCTCTGTGGCCTCTGCGTCTCCGTGGTGAAACTGATGTTTCTTAATGACTCTTGCCACGGTCGCGCAAGGAGTGTTCGACCTGCTTGGTATCGGTAATATCGACCAGGGTGATCACGACCCCGTCGATCACGTCGTC
>SLKT01000100.1 GCA_007134485.1 Wenzhouxiangella sp.
GCCGCTTCGTTGGAGCCTCGCGCATAAAAAGTCGATAGAGCAACGGAATCACGAACAGGGTCAGCAAGGCCGACACCGTCAGACCCCAGACCAGGGTGACGGCCACCGGGCCCCACAGCAGGGAACGACCGCCCAGGCCCAGCGCAAGTGACAGCAATCCGGCGATGGTGGTGGCGGTGGTCATCAGGATGGGAATGACCCGCCTTCGGGCGGCATAAATGGTGGCATACAGCGGCCGCATGCCGGCCGCCAGGCGCTGGTTGGCCGCATCGATGAGCACGATGGCCGCATTGACCGCGATTCCGGCCAGCGCGATGATGCCGTACATGGTGTACAGGCTCAAAGGGTTGTTGGAAATCAGCAGACCGAAAATTACCCCGGTAAAGGCCATCGGCACGGTAATCAGGATCAAAAACGGCTGAAAGTAACTCTTGAACTGGGTGGCCAGGATCAGATAGATCAACCCGATGCCCAGCAGGAACAGCACGAACATCGACTCCAGCGACTCCTCGATATCATCGAGTTCACCGGTGAAATCCAGGTCCGTGCCTGGAAATTCAGCGCGGATCTCGTCCCAGGCATCGCGAATGCGCCGGTTGACCTCGACGGTGTTGGTCACCGAGCGATCGATATCGCCCTCGACGGTGATGGTGCGGCGCAGGTTGTAATGGCGAATCACCCCGGGTGCTTCGCCGGTTCGGGCCGTGACCAGTCCGCCCAGGTAACTCAACTGGCCATCCGGCAGCAATATCGGGTCATCGAGAACGGCGCCCGGATCCACCGGTCGATCCCGCTCGGCCTGGACGCGCAGCTCATAACGATCGCCGGCCTCGCGGGTAAACGCCACGATTTCTCCATCGACATGCAATCGGAGCAGTCGATTGACCATTGCTGGGGTCAAGCCTGCCTGCGATAGCGCTTCGCGATCCAGACCAAGGACCAATTCGGAACGTCCCGGTACACGGTCATCGGTAATGTCCCGGGTGCCTGGAATATCAGCGATGCGTTCACGCAGGCGTTCGGTGGCCCGCCGGAGTTCATCGAAATCATCGCTTCTGACCTTGACGTTGATCGGCTGCTGGGTCGGCGGCCCGCCGGCAATCTGGAGAAAGGCAAGGTCGGCATCACCCGGCGTGGCCAGTACCGAATCACGCATGCCGTCGATGATGGCCTGGACATCCCGCCCGCCATTGGCCGGATTGAGCGAGACCAGCACCTGACCGTATTGGTCACCGAACAAGGGCTCGACATCAGTGAACTGAACTCCGGCCAGGCTGCTGACGCTGCGCGCCTCGCCCGGGCGCAAGCCCTCGCGGACCCGTTGTTCGACCTGCTGGACCTGCTTGAGCGTATCCTCCAGAGCGACATCGCCGGGCATGTCGACCTGAACATAGAACAGGCGAATCGGATCGAAGGCGAAGAACTCCAGGCGCACCAGGCCACTGAGGGCGGCGACCAGCGCCAGACCGAAGGCCAGGCCGGCAATTCCCAGGTAGCGCCCGGGCTTGCGCATGACATGGACCAGGGCGCGCACGTAACGGGTCCGAAGCTTGCGCGTCATTTGCGTGCGCCGGCCTGCATTGGACGGCTCGATCTGGTAACGCGAATGCACGACCTGGGTGGGCAGGATCCAGAAGGCCTGGAGCAGCGAGATCAGCAAACCAACTGTGACCACGAAAGGCACAACGAACATGAAGGCGCCAACAATGCCCGGCAGCAACATCAGGGGCAGGAAGGCGGCGATGGTGGTCATCACCGAAGCGGTCAATGGAATGCCGACTTCACGCAAGGCCGCGATGGCCGATGCCATCGCCGGTTGCCCACGCCGCAACCGGTAATAAATGGCCTCGACCATGACCACCGAGACATCGACCAACATGCCCAGCACGATGACCACGCCCAGCAACACCGTGATATTGAGCGTGAATCCGACCGCAGCCAGCACGGCAAAGGTCCCGGAGACACACAGGATCAATCCGGTCGCCACCAGCACGGCGATGCGCGTGGCCAGAAACAGCCAGCACACCAGAAGCACCAGCAACAGACCGACCACGGCATTGTTGCGCATGATGCTGATGGCTTCCTGGGTGGCCACGGTCTGGTCATCGGCCAGCACCAGTGCCATGCCTCGATCCCGCAAGACCGGATTTTGCCGATCGATGTACTCATTGAGCTCGGCAATCAGCTCCAGCGTGTTGCTGCCCGGGCGCTTGTTGACCGAAAGCATCACGGCCGGTCGATCATCGTGACTGATCAGTTGCTCCGGGATGCTTGATCCCATTCGTAAACGGGCAATTTCATCGAAATGCACCGGCTCGTCGCCATCCGGTGGCCGCAGGGTCATGTCGGCCAGCGCGCGCGGATCGATGGAACGGCCCTCGGCGCGGATCAGCCATTGTCCGGTATCCGTGCGCAAGCGCCCGGCGAAGACATCCTGGTACCAGCCGGCCGCCGCATTGGCCAGGTCCAGGGCCGACAACCCCCTGGCTGCCAGCGCGGATGGGTCGAACAGCACCTGCAACTCCGGATCGCGCAGCCCTTGCGCGAGCACCTGGTCGACGCCGGAGAATCGTTCGATGTCTTCCTTGGTCCGCCGGGCCAGGGCGCGCAAGCGCTCGTCATCGGCCTGGCCGGTGACCATCACGATCGCGGTTGGAAAACCACTGGATGTGGTGACTTCCAGAATGTTCGGATCGCGCGCTTCGGGCGGAAGCTCCTCGTTGACCATGGCCTGGACTTCGCGGCGCAGATCGGAGACCCGTCGTTCGAACTCGCGCTGGGAAATTTCCTCGAAGCGGACCAGGATGTTGGAGACATTTTCGCGGCTCGACGAGACTACGAAACGCACGTCCTGCAAACGCGCAATGGCCTCTTCGAGCGGGTCGGTGACCAGACGCTCGACATCCTCTGCCGAGGCGCCCGGGAGCACCGTGGTCATGTTGATCCAGTTGAAGTTGACCTCGGGGTCACGCTCGCGCGGCATCAGCAGAAAGGCCGCGATTCCCATCACCAGCACCACGGCCATGAAGATATTGGCCAGCGGATGGTTGCTGTAGAGGCGCTCAAGCATGGCGAGAAGCAGACCCGGACAGACTAATCGAGCCGCACCGAATCGCCCGGTCGAACGCGTTGACGACCGGAATCGATCAGCAAGGTATCACCGGGTAGATCAATGGCGAACGGGCGTCCGGCATCGGCGCCCGGCAACTCGATGAAATCCACACTCTGGTCATCATCGCCCAGCACCAGCACACCCAGTTGTCCATTGCGCTGGACGACGAAATCAGCCGGCAGGGCAGGACGCGGGTCCGCCCACAACACCCGCCCCTCGCGTCCTGGTGGTGCACCGTCGCCAAGAAACTCGAAGCGTGCCTGGCGGGTCCGGCTGCCGCGACTGACGACCTCGGAAACCCTGGATAGCCCAATCTCCCAACGTTGACCGCCGGCTGCGAATTCAATCGGATCGGCCTGACGCAGACCATCGATCTGTTCAGGCGCAACCCCGGCGACGATCTCGATTTCTTCAAGACCGACCAGTTCAACCAGCGGCGTGCCCGGCGAAGCCAGCGCCCCCGGGCTGATCAGACGAGTGGTGATCACACCGGCAAAGGGCGCCTTGATCATGCTGCGCTCGAGCATCAACTCAGCTCCCGCCAGCGCCTGGCGGGCCGCCTCGACTTCGGCCTCGGCCTGGCGCAGCCGGGTTTCAGCTTCCAGCAACTGGTCCTCGGAGACGAACTTTTCCGGCGCCAGTCGACGTGCACGTTCAGCACGCAGCCGAGCCATTTCCCGCTCGGCTTCGGCGATTTCGAGTCGGGCCAACGCGGTGTCACGTTCGATCACGAAACTGCGATCATCCAATTCCACCAGCCGCTGACCGGCTTCAATGACTTGACCAGGCCGAACCTCGATGCTCATCACCCGGGCACCGACTTCGGCCGACAGCACGCTTTCGCTCAGGCTTTCCACCCGCGCAGCCACTTGGCGGTCCAGGAATATCGCCACTTCGGAGTACTCGATAACCGAGACGCGCTCGTTGGCCGAGGCGTGCACGGCAAGCGCGATCAGGATCAATGCAAGGCCCCAGCGATTCATGCCCGGTATTGTACCGGTCAGGGGGCGCCCTCTCGCGTGACGAAAGTCATTCTGCCAGCGCATTCAAGGCCTGATGATCCAGTCGGTAGACCGTCCAGTCATCCATGGGCTCGGCCCCGAGGGAGCGATAAAAGTCGATTGCCGACTGATTCCAGTCCAGCACACTCCACTCCATGCGTCCGTAATCACGCTCACGTGCGATGTCCACCAGGGTTAGCAACAAGGACCTGCCAACTCCCCTTCCACGGTGGGAGGGACGTACGTACAGATCCTCCAGGTACAAGCCCGGGCGGCCTACGAAGGTCGAGAAATTGCGAAAAAACAGTGCGAAACCGACCGTTTCTCCGTCCCAGTCGGCCAGCAGGCACTCGGCCACTGCATCATCACCGTGCAACGCTTCGGCCAGCACTTCCGGTGTCGCCTCCACGGCATCTGCCAGGCGTTCATACACCGCCAACTCGCGAATGAGATCCAGTACGAGCGATTCCTCACCGGGTCGCGCCGGACGAATGTTCAGCAATGATTGCATAGGGTTCTTCTCTCAGGCTGATTGAAACAAACGATTGGCAACCACAAATGATAATCGTTATTATTTCAGTGAATTTGGATGATTCAGGAGACTCAGAATGGCCAGTCGCAAGACCATCACCTTTGCCATTGTTCACATGCTGGTTGCCTTCGGCGTGGTCTATCTGCTGACCGGCAGCATTGCCCTCGGTTCAGCCGTTGCCCTGGTCGAACCTGCCGTCAACACCGTGGCCTATTTCTTCCACGAGAAAGTCTGGGAACGCTGGACTCGCGCACAACCAACGGTTCCGGCCTCATGTCCTGCCGATCGGATGATAGCCCATTGAATCCAGGCCACGTAGCTTCATGCACAGCAACAAAGATTCGACATCCCGACTATGGGGATGATGTTTTCACTCAAGGCAACACTGTTTGGTACGGCGGCCTGACCCGAAGTCCAGCAAACGCCTGAAGTCGCCCTTGATCCAGGCCGGCTGCCCCTGGAGGCAGCCGTCTTTTCTACAATCAAAGTGCCTGTTCGAGCTCCGGAACCAGTTCGAACAAGTCTCCGACCAGGCCCAGGTCGGCCACTTCAAAGATCGGCGCCTCGGCATCCTTGTTGATGGCCACGATGGTGCCGGCATCCTTGATGCCGGTCAGGTGCTGGATGGCGCCGGAAATGCCAATGGCGAAATACAGGTCCGGGGCAATGATCTTGCCGGTCTGGCCAACCTGCAATTCATTGGGCACATAGCCGGCATCAACCGCTGCGCGCGTCGCGCCCACCGCCGCACCCAGCTTTTTGGCCAGGCCGTATATGATGTCGAATCCCTCTTCCGAACCCAACGCCCGGCCACCCGCTACTACAACCGGGGCGGTGTTCAGGTCCGGGCCATCTCCACCCGCTCCATCGAGTTTTACGAAGCGGGTATGACCCGGATTCTCGGCCTTGGACTCAACCGCCTCGATCGAGGCGGAGCCACCGGTGCCGGTGGCCGACCATGAGGCTGTCCGTATGGTCGCGACCACCGGGCCTTCAGCTTCAACCGTGACCGTCACGATGGCATTGCCGGCATAGATCGGTCGCTTGAAGGTCTTGGCGTCGATGACCTCCATGATGTCGGAGACCTGGTTGACACCAATCAGTGCAGCCGCGCGCGGCAGGACGTCCTTGCCGAATGTCGACGACGGCGCCAGGATGTGGCTGTAGGCACCGGCCAGCGCGGCAATTTCGGGCGCGATACGCGCGGCCAGCGGATGGGCGAAGTCTTCTCCGCTCATGGTCAGCACTTTGCTGACGCCTTCAAGGGCTGCGGCCTGTTCGGCCACAGAGCCCGGATCGGCAGCGAACACGATCACATCGATGTCATCGATGCCAAATGCTCGCGCTCCGGTCAGGGTCTTGGCGGTGGACGGATTGAGGGTGCCGGCGTCATGTTCGGCAAGAATCAGAATACGGCTCATCACAATAGTCCCTTGTTCTTGAGTTCATCGATCAGTTCGGCCACACTGCCAACCATCTTGCCCCCGCCGCGCTTGGGCGGCGGTTCATGGGCACCCAGCCCCAGGTCAACGCCCTTTTCCACGCCCAGCTCATCGAAGGCAATCGTCTCCAGAGGCTTGCGTTTGGCCTTCATGATATCGGGCAATTTGACGAAGCGCGGTTCGTTCAGGCGCAGATCGGTGGTAATCACCGCCGGCAAATCGACCTGCAGGGTTTCCAGCCCGGCATCGATTTCGCAGACCACGGTCGCCTTGCCGTCGGCCAGCTCGACTTTCGAGGCCGATGTGGCCTGGGGGCGATCCCACAAGGCGGCCAGCATCTGGCCAGTCTGATTGGAATCATCGTCAATGGCCTGCTTGCCCAGAAACACCAGCCCGGGCTCTTCTTTCTCGACCAGTTTGAGCAGCGTGCGCGCCACGGTCAGGGGCTGTGTTGTTTCGCCGGTTTCGACATGAATGCCGCGGTCGGCGCCCATGGCCAGACCAGTGCGCAACTGCTGCTGCACCTCATTGCCGCCAATCGAGCAGACGATGACTTCCTCGGCCTCGCCGCGCTCCTTGATTCGCAGCGCTTCTTCCAGGCCGATCTCGTCGAACGGATTGATCGACATCTTGACCCCGTCGGTCTCGACTCCCGAGCCGTCGGATTTGACCCGGACCCGGACGTTGTAATCCACCACCCGCTTGATGGCACACAGAATTTTCATTGCATTCCCTTGGGCTTGATGATTGTTGATGAAGCTAGTATTTCATTGTACCGCTTTGACGACTTGATCGGGGGTGGGGGCGGGGCGACGAGCGGCCTTGCCCGTGACCGTGCTCGAGGTGAACGGCGGGGTGGGTTATTCGACTTCAGTGGCGTTCTGGTGCCGACCGAATCTCGTTTGTTCCAATGGGGAGGGGCTTGCCGTTAGCAAGCTTTTCGGGTGCTCAATTACGGAAAGGCTCTGCCCGCTTCCGTCACCTCGAGCCCGGCCCCGGTCAAGCCCGCTCGTCGCTTGTCGGGTGAGAGTAGATTGATGCGGGAGTCCGGATGCTAGGCCCTAACGATCCTTCAATATGCGAGCCGCCTCGCGGCAACCCTGCGCATCAAGCAGAAAGACCCCTTCACCCCCATGGGCAAACTCCAGCCAGATCAGCTCGACATGTCCGCCGAGCAGATTATCCAGGGCCTCGGCGGCCTCGCCCACCTCGCAGATCAGCACGCCATGGTCGCTCAGCACCATCGGCGCCTGGACAAGCAGGCGGCGTACCAGGTCCAGGCCGTCCGCACCGGCTTCCAGCCCCAGTGCCGGCTCGCGGGTGAATTCGGTCGGCAGATTCTGCATGGAAGTCGTCGGCACGTAGGGTGGATTGGCCAGAATCAGGTCGTAGCTTCGATCGGTCACTGCCGAGAGCAGGTCCGAGTGCAGACATTCAACCCGGTCCGAAAGCCGGTGTGCCCGGACATTGCGCCGCGCCAGGTCCAGTGCCTCGTCACTGAAATCCAGCGCATCGACCCGAACGCCCGGGTGGTAATGACCCAGTGCAATGGCCAGGCAACCCGAACCGGTGCCGACATCAACCGCGCGCGGCATTCGATCCGAAGGCAACCAGGGCTCGAAGCCTTCGACAATCAATTCAGCCAGCGGCGAGCGCGGCACCAGTACATGCTCATTGACCTCGAATTTCAAACCAGCCAGCCAGGCATGTCCGACCAGGTAGGCCAATGGCTTGCGGGTTTCGACTCGTCGCCTCAGCAATTCCCTGATCTTCGCGACCTGATCGGCCTCGAGTTCGAGGTCAAGTTCCTGATCGGCAATATCCGGATCCCGACCCAGCGCGGCGGTCACCAGCCAGCAGGCCTCATCGAGCGCATTGTCGGTGCCATGACCGAAAAACACCCCGGCCGCATCAAGCTCGGCGGCAACACGATCGATCATCACTGCAAGATTCATGGGATCAGGGTTTTCAACCGGCTTGACAGCCACGCGATTATAATGGGGTCATGAACAATCATTCCTGCTTCCGCGACCAGAATGGTCGCGTTTTTCTGGTGGTTCTGGTCCTGATCGTCGCCCTGGTGGCCGGCTTGATCGCGGGCGGACAGATCATGCAGCGGACCGCTGACTGGCGCGCCGCCCAGCTGTTTCCCAATCCACGCCTGATCGCCGACTTCGAGCTGCATACCGCCGATGGCGAGCGCTTTTCACGGGCTGACCTGGAGGGCCATTGGAACCTGTTGTTTTTCGGTTTCACCAATTGCCCCGATGTATGCCCGGACACCCTGGCCATGCTGGCTCGCGCCATGGATCAACTCGAAATCATGCGGCGTGATGAGAAACCCCGGGTGGTCTTTGTGTCGGTCGACCCGGAACGCGACGAAGGTGAATTGCTGGCCGAGTACGTGTCCTGGTTCAACGAGGACTTCATCGGCGTGACCGGCAGCGATGCCCAGCTGCAAGCCCTGACCCGGCAACTCGGCGTTGTCTATTTTCACGAACCGGCCGACGAGGACACCGGCTTTTACAACGTCGACCACTCGGCCAGCGTGCTGATCGTCGATCCGCAGGGACGCCTGTACGGGCGCTTTGCCCATCCGCTGGAGCCGGAAGACGTGACCGCCGATCTTTTCCAGTTGACCAACCTCTAGCCCGCCAAGCCATGAACTCCAGACGGGCTAGCGCCAACCTCGCCGTGCGTCTGCTGGCCTGGCCGCAATACCTGCTGCCCCAGAAACTGCTGACCGCCCTGGCCTGGCGCTTGTCGACCTGCCGAATCGGCTGGTTCAAGAATGCGTTCATCAGCCTGTTTGCACAGTTGTTTCGGGTCAATCTCGACGAAGCCGAACGCACCCGGCCGGAAGAGTATTCCTGCTTCAATGACTTTTTCACCCGAGCACTGACTGATGGGGCAAGACCCCTGGCCGACGAGGAGCACCTGCTGATCAGCCCCTGTGACGGCACCATCAGCCAGCTGGGATCAATTGACGGAGATAACCTGATTCAGGCCAAGGGTTTCGAATACAGCGCTTCGGACCTGCTGGGCAATCGGGAATGGGCCAAACCCTTCGACAATGGCCGTTTCATCACCATCTACCTGGCACCCAACGATTACCACCGCGTGCACATGCCGCTGGCCGGAAGGCTGGTGGCCGAGAACCGCATTCCGGGCCGCCTGTTCAGCGTTTCGGCCGCCACCACCATGGCCGTACCCGGCCTGTTCACCCGCAACGAACGCATGGCCGCCTGTTTCGAAACCGACCACGGTCCAGTCGCAGTGGTCATGGTCGCGGCCCTGATGGTCGCCGGCATCGAAACCGTCTGGGATGGCCCCGAGCGGCGTCGCCCGGGCAAAGAAGTGGAAACCCACTTGCATGAAGGACTGGAACTTGCGCGAGGGGCCGAAATGGGCCGTTTCCACTGGGGTTCAACCGTGATTGTTCTGACTCCGCCTTCCTTCCCCGACTGGCGCGAATCCCTGGCTGCCGGCCGTCGTATTCGGCTGGGACAGCCGTTGACATGAACCGAAAAAAAGCGAGAGCCGACCGATAAGCCGGGTTCTGTCGTGGACAGTCATTCATCTGGGGCGACTGTCGCCAGTCGCCTCTAGCGGCCTACCCGGATGCGGCGCGGGCCACGCCATGGCATCCCTATTTGGCCTTGCTTCAGGTGGGGTTTACCGTGCCGTGCCCGTTGCCGGCCACGCGGTGCGCCCTTACCGCACCCTTTCACCCTTGCCTGTGCCCCGGAATCCGGGGCCATCGGCGGTCTGCTCTCTGTTGCACTTTCCGTGGACCTTCCGTCACCGGAAAGCCCCCCAGGCGTTACCTGGCACCCTGCCCTGTGAAGCCCGGACTTTCCTCCATGCCCGATCACGGACACAGCGACTGTCTGGCCGGCTCTCACCGGCCATTATGACAGTCCATCCCGGTCTTGATTCAATCAATAGGCCTCTGCGAAATGCTCCGTGGTCAGTCCCAGGGCCTGACGCCAGCTCTGTTCCAGTGCAGGCGTCATTCGTGAATCATGCTCGTTGGCCGCCTGCAGCAAGGCCTCACACCAGTGCCGGTATAGCTCCGGGCGAACCGGGCAGCGGCCACTGCGACTATGAGCCTCAGCCATCTCGTCCATGGAGCGCCGGACCATATCCGATCCGCCGGCATGAGTCAGGGCAATGCTGATTCCACGCCGCAAGGCACGCTGCTGCTGGGACCAGTCAGTGTTTTCAAACATCCTGCGAATCTCCGGGTCACGTTCCAGCAGTAGCTCGTAGAAACGGCTGATGAACTTGCGATCGCGCAGGCAACGGCCATAACTGGCCTGAACATCCTCGAAAGATGTCGACATGGGAAAACCTCTTGGATTGGATTGATGATGAATTAGATAAGCCTGATATGCGAATCATACTCAGGCTGAACCGGACGACAATTGACATATGTCAACGCCGTTCCGGACCACAACTGCTAACTCCGCATCAATATGCGCCAGCGCCAACAGACTGGAATTCCACACACGAACGTGCCGGTAGAGTCGAGGCTACCGTTGCCCGTCCGCCAAGCAGGACCGAACTTCCATTTTGATCCTGACCCCTTCACCTTTCACCTTTCACCTTTCACCTTTCACC
>SLKT01000114.1 GCA_007134485.1 Wenzhouxiangella sp.
AAGTGCCGTCGCGCGTGTTCTGTCTCTTGGCAAGGACGCTGCCATTCCCGGCGAGACAGGCCTTGCAGCTAAACGCTCTCCGACTCGCTAAAAGTTACAGAGTGTTAGGCGGGGTACACTAGGCCTTGCAGTGACATCTGGCACATGCGAATCGAGTATGTGCGATGCAGAATATGGTCAACTCACTGACCAGGACCTTCCATGAAATTGAAATTCCATTACCTGATCTTTCTATGTCTGCTTGGTTTCAGCTCCAGTGCTGTATTGGCGTCGGAGCAAGATGTCACTCCCGATGGCCTTTGGCTGGGCGTGGCGGAAGCCGACTCGGGCGCGATGCGTTTCGATGTCGAAATGAATGTCGAGGACGACCAATTGCAGGCATTGTTCATCCTGCACAGTGAAGGCGGCATGGAAATGCCGGTTGAAAACGCGGAGCTTGATGGCGACGAGATTCGACTGGTGACCATGGGCGGTGCGGTGGTACTTGCCGGGCGCTTCGACGGTGACCAGGTCAAGGGCACTCTGCGGTTCCCCGGGGATGAACTGCCCATGCAACTGGCCCGCGAGAGCAGCCCCGAGGCCGAGGCATTGCTTGCCAGAATTGACAGCGAGATCGCCGCGCTTCGGGGCAAACCGTTGAAGAAGCACCGCTCGGGCCCGGGCATGGAGCGCATGGATGATGCTGCGCTTGATGAGTTGCTTGAAGCGGCGGATGCCAGCTACACCACTGCACTGGCCCTGATGCATGACGGTGAACTGGTCGGGGAATGGTTTCGCGGCGATCAGCCACAACCGGTACAAACCATGTCGGTTACCAAGGCGGCATTGCACCTGGTCATCGGGCGCCTGATCAGCCTGGGCAAGCTGGAGTCGATCGACCAGCCGGTTCACCACTTCTATCCACAATGGGCCGATGACGAGCAACGATCGTCAATCACCATTCGTCATCTGCTGGCACATACTTCGGGTGTTGATCGTGGTCAGCCGGCCGCCCCGATCTATCAGAGTGATGATTTCGTGCAGTTCGCGCTGGATGCGCCACTGGAGTTCGAACCCGGTACCCAGGTAGCCTACAGCAACAATGGCACCAACCTGCTCGGCGGCATCGTCGGTCAGGTCATTGAACAATCGCTGGATGAATTTCTGGCTGATGACCTGTTCGGACGATTGGGGATCGAAAACTTTTCGTGGGCGGTGGATAACGCCGGCAATCCGCATGGACTGGCCGGCCTGGCTCTGACCACCGGGGACCTGGCCGTGTTGGGTCAGCTTGCATTGAATCGCGGTGAGTGGAATGGCGAGCAACTGATCGATGCGGACTGGTTCGAGCAGAGCTTTCAGCCCGGCAGCGAGCACTCCCGGGGTGTTGGTCTGATCTGGTTTCTCCAGCATGAAGATGACGAACTGGTCGGCGCTTCACACTCCGGCCACCTGGGCCAGTGGCTGGGCATTCGATTCGACAACTCCATGGTGGGTGCGCGCATGGTCGCGCAGTCTCCTGCCTATGATGGAGAAACCGATGCCTTTCACGAGTTTCTGGGCATGCTGGCAGGCTTGCCCGCGGAGAAATAGGTTATAACATTTGTTATACTCATGGTGCACTTCGCCGACTGAGGACGCATCATGACCCGCAAGCTCAAGCTCACCGCCATCGGCAACTCCACCGGCGTGATCCTGCCGCGAGAGTTGCTCGAAAAACTGCGCGTTCAGCGCGGTGATGAACTGATGGTGCTCGAAACGCCGGACGGCATCACGCTCACACCATTCGACCCGGAGTTCGCCGCGCAGATGGAGGTGGCCGAGAAGGTCATGCGTCGTCGCCGGAATCTCCTCAAGAAACTGGCGGAGTGAGCCATGCCTGAATGGATCTGGATTTCGCCCGAACTCGCCGAGGCCATTCACGAACGACAGCTCGCCGAGCACGGCGGTCCTTCCGGTGTGCGCGATCGCGGCCTGTTCGAGTCGGCCCTGGCCCGCCCTCAGCAACTGGCCGCCTATGGGGGCACGGACATCAATGCCCCCGCACTGGCCGCCGCCTATGCCTTTGGCTTGGCGCGTAACCACCCGTTCGTGGATGGCAACAAACGCATCGCCGCAGTGGTCTGCGAAACCTTTCTCGAACTCAATGGCCACTTACTGGTTGCCGAAGATGCCGACATGTACCCGGTTTTTCTCGGCTTGGCCGATGGTTCCGTTGACGAGGAGGAACTGGCCGAATGGCTCCGCGGCAACAGCCGACCTGAGCAAGTGAGTGAATCTGCCGGGGAGTATTCGGAGGTCGGAGGTCGGAGGTCGGAGGTCGGTAGTCAGTAGTCTGTGGTCAGTAGTCTGTGGTCAGTAGTCTGTGGTCAGTGGTCGGTAATGGGTAAATGGGTGAATGGGTTTTCCTTAAACCTTAAACCTTGAACCTTATTCCTTGAACCTTGCGCCTTCCACATGACATTCGTCATGTCCAATCCCTGACTCATGTGACTGCCATTGCCGCAACGTCGTCGGCACACTGTTCCTGAAATCAACCACTGATGACGGGAGACAAGGATGTCGGATGATTCGGCCGTGGCCATCGAGGGGCTGTCGGTTCGCTACGGCGCCATCCAGGCGCTGGATGATGTCGCACTTGAACTGCGTGAAGGCCAACTGCTGGCCCTGCTTGGACCCAACGGTGCGGGCAAGACCACGCTGCTTTCGGCCTTGCTCGGGCTTTTGCGTCCGGATGGTGGACAGGTTCGGGTCTTCGGTCATCGTCCGGGCAGTCTTCCCGCGCGCTGTCTGAGCGGGGTCATGCTTCAGAATTCCGGTGTTCCGGAACTGCTCAGCGCGGCCGAGTTGATCGATCAATTTCGCAGCTACCACAACGATGCCATGGCACGTGAGGCGGTCATCGAACTGGCCGGCATCGAATCACTTGCCGATCGCCGTTTCGCCACACTGTCCGGAGGGCAGAAGCAGCAAGTGCTGTTCGCCCTGGCCATCGTCGGTCGTCCGCGCCTGTTGCTGCTCGATGAACCCAGCAACGGCATGGATATCAATGCCCGGGCCCGTTTGTGGCGCACGGTGCAGGCCATGCGTGATGAAGGCTGCGCGGTGCTGCTGACCACTCACTACATCGAGGAAGCCGATCGGCTGGCCGACGAGGTGATCCTGCTCGACCGGGGTCGCATCCTCGCCCAGGGTTCGCCGAACCAGATCAAGTCCCGGCTATCGGGCAGTGAGATCCGCTTTCGCACTCGGATGGGTCTCAAGAAGCTGCAAACAATGCTCGGCGAAGTGCAATTTGAATTCTCAAGCGATCGCTGCCGACTGATCAGCGCCACGCCGGAACGCTTGCTGGCCAGCTTGCTTCAGGCCGACCCGGAATTGACCGATCTGGAAGTCCGGCCGGTCAGCCTTGAAGACGCCCTGTCCTCACTGACCCTGGAGCATGCCGCATGAATACCCTCACTGCTCCCCTGCCCAGTTCCGGACATGGACTCGACCCGCGCCGCATGGCCGGCGCGCTGGGCCACGAGGCCCTGGGTGAATGGCGCAACCTGGTGCGCATGCCCGCATTCAGCATTCCCACCCTGCTCTTTCCGGTGGGTTTTTACGCCATGTTCGCCATCGTGCTGCCGTTTGCCGACACAACCCAAGCGGCAGCGACGCTGCTGGTCAACTTCACCATCTTCGGGGTGTTCGCGCCGGGCCTTTTCGCCTTCGGCGTCGGACTGGCCAATGATCGTGACGAAGGCTGGCTGCGGCTCAAGCAGACCGCACCCTTGCCGATACCGGTCATGATGATCGCGCGCATGCTGGTGGCCATGGTCTTTGCGTTGGCGGTCGTGGTGGCGCTGTTTGCCGTGGCCGCCACTGCCGGCGGCGTGCGCCTGGAACGAAGCGCGTGGCTGATTCTGGCCATTACCGGGGTGCTGGCCGTGATCCCGGCTTCGGCCATCGGCATGGCGCTGGGCGCCTGGATGAAGGCCCGGGCGGCCATCGCCATCGTCAATATCGCTTACCTGGGGTCGGCCATGCTGTCCGGGCTGTGGTTTCCGCTGCACCTGATGCCCGATCCGGTTCAATCCATCGCCCCGGCGTTGCCGCCGTTCCATCTGGCCGAACTGGGCCGCCATGCGACCGGACTGGAAGCGGGCAGCCTGGCGGTTTCGCTGTCCTGGCTGGCTTGTGTCACAATCATTGCCGCCGCCTTGGCCATGCCGGGATTGCGTCGGCAGGAGCGCAAATGATGAAAACATGGATACTTTCAATTGCCCTGATCAGTGCCCTGGTTGCGGGTTGGCTGTTGCTGCCCGTCCCCAGTCATTCGGATACGGATACGAATGCGGATGGCGACGTACGCGAACAATGGCCGGATGGCGACTTTACGCTGACCGCCGCGCGCGTGTTTACCGGGACCGAATGGCTGGAGCCGGGATGGATCGAGGTTCGTGACGGTCGCATCAGCCGGGTGGGCGAATCGTTTGAAGCGGATCCCGATCTGCCAATGATTGATCTGGGCGATCGCACCGTGCTCCCAGGCCTGATTGATGCGCATGTGCACGCATTCGGAACGGCGCTGACCGATGCGCTCAACTTCGGTGTCACCACCGTGCTGGACCAGGCCACCGATGGCGAGTGGGCCCGACAATTGCGCCAGGCCAGTGCGGGCGCCCGGTACTTTTCCTCGGGGCCACCGGCCACCGCGCCGGGCGGACACGGAACGCAATATGGTTACACGCCCCCCAAGGTGCGCGGCCCGGAGGATGCCGGGGAATTCGCCGAGACCATCCTGGACGGCGGCAGTGACTGGATGAAGATCATCATCGAGCGCGGCACTGGCGATTGGCAGGTTCCCAGCATTGACCAAGAAACGGTCGACGCGCTGGTCAAGGCCGCCAACGATGTCGATCTGATGCCGGTTGCCCATGTCAGCGAACTGGAAACCGCACACTGGGCCATCGACGCCAACGTCCATGGTCTGGTCCATGTTTTTGCCGATCAACCGGCCGACGATGCACTGCTGGAAAACATGGCCGCCGATGATCGCTTCGTGATTCCGACCCTGGTGGCCATGGAGGGCGTTGCCGGCACCGTCGCCGTTGATCACCACTCCGATGAGCGCATCGCTCCGTGGTTGTCGGGTGAGCAACGCGCCAGTCTGACCCAGCGCTGGCCGGGCGCGCGCAACGAAACACTCAGGAAACGGGCAATCAAGAATACCCGCGCCATGTACGCAGCGGGCATCGCGATTCTTGCCGGGTCCGATGCGCCCAACCCGGGCACGGCCCATGGCTTGAGCATGCACCGTGAAATGGAGTTGCTGGTCGAGGCCGGCCTGAGTCCGCATGAAGCGTTGGTCGCGGCGACTTTCCTGCCGGCCAAACACTTCGGACTGGATGATCGCGGCTTGCTCGAACCCGAACGTCGCGCCGATTTGCTGGTCATCGACGGTGATCCGCGCGAAGACATTTCCGCCACCCTGTCCATCCACGCCATCTGGCAGGGTGGTCGTCCGGTCAAACGGGTGCTGACATTGGAAGAGACCGTCGCCGATGTGCCCGAACATGGTCGCATGAGCGAATTTCGGATCGATGAAGCCAAGGCCGGTTTCGGGCTCGGCTGGTCGGCGACCGATGACAACATGGCCGGCGGCGAATCCACGGTCGAGATGCAGCCGGATGGCGATGATGCGCGCGCCTGGATCCGGCTGACCGGCGAGATTCGCAGCGGCTTTGACTGGCCGTGGGCCGGGGCGATGTTTTTTCCGGGCGATCAGCCCATGGCGCCGGTCGATCTGAGCGCCTTCGAAACCCTGCGCTTCAAGGCCCGCGGTGAACCGGCCGGATTGCGGGTGATGGCCTTCAGCCCGGCGCTGGGCGCCATGCCGGCCACACAGACGATCGAGATCGACTCCGAATGGCGCGATTTCGAACTCTCGCTCGATGAATTTTCCGGCGCCGATCTGGCCGCCATCAGCGGCATTGCCTTTGTCGCCGGACCGGAACTGGGACCGTACCAGTTCGACCTGGCTGATGTGATCCTGGAATAGGCAATGGCCGGAAGTTTTCGTGAATTGCTGCGGCGTGTGGACCGCATTATGGTGCCGCCCGACGAGGACCTGGGTCGCCTGCCGTATGTATGGCTGATCTATCTGGGCTTTTTGTTCTTTCCGCTGAGTCTGGGCATGGGTGGGCGTGAGTTCTGGATTCCGACCCTGGTCAGTATCGCGGTATTTCTTCCCCTGTATTTCTGGTCGTTTCGACTGCATGGCTGGAAGGTTCTGGGCGGGACCGTTCCCATGATCGTGTTGTGTGCGCTGCTCGTTCCGTACAACCCATCGGCATTGACCTATGGTGTCTACGCTGCGGCCTTCGCACCGGGGTTGGGCTCGTCTCGTATCGGCCTGGTCCATGTCTTTGGCGTGGTCGCGGCAATGACCGTGATTTTCTGGTTCCACTCGCTGCCCACCCCGTTTTTCCTGATGGGCATCCTGATCCCGTTGCTGGTCGGCATCAGCAATATCTATTTCAACGAGATTCACAAGAAGAACGCCCAGATCAAGCTGAGTCAGCAGGAAGTCCGTCGCCTGGCCGGCAAGGCCGAGCGCGAACGCATTGCCCGTGACCTGCACGACTTGCTGGGTCACACCTTGTCGGTCATGGTGCGCAAGGCCGAGCTGGCGCGCAGGCTGGTGTCTTCCGATCCGGCGCGGTCAGCCACGGAGATGGCCGAGGTGGAGGACATTGGTCGCCAGGCGCTGGCCCAGGTGCGTGAGGCGGTCTCGGGCTGGCGCGCCCCGGAACTGGCCGGCGAGGCCGCCAGTGCTCGCCTGGTGCTGGAATCGTCAGGAATCGGCGCCGAGTTTGATGAAATCCCTGATATCGAACGCGAGAGCGGTCAGGTACTGGCCATGGTCTTGCGCGAGTCAGTGACCAATGTCATTCGCCATTCCGGCGCATCCCGTTGCCGAGTCGAGTTCGAACGCAATCCGGGTGAGTGGGTGATGCGGGTCCGTGACGATGGCCGCGGCGGAACAATGTCGGCAGGCAACGGCATACAAGGAATGCGAGAACGCCTGGTCGCGCTCGGAGGCTGCCTGGACCTCGAGGGCGACCGGGGCTGCACGCTGACGGCCCGAGTTCCAGTCAAGGCACCAGGCAGGGCGGAAGCGGCATGATCCGGGTATTGGTGGCCGAGGATCAGGCGATGGTGCTGGGCGCCCTGGCTGCCTTGCTGGATATGGAACAGGACCTGGATGTCATTGGCCGGGCCGCCGACGGTGCGCAGGCCAGGACAATGATCGAGAACGATCCACCCGATGTGGTGTTGACCGATATCGAGATGCCGAATATGAGTGGCCTGGATCTGGCCGAATGGCTGCGCAAGCATCAGCCGAAGATCCGGGTCATCATCGTCACCACCTTCGCCCGTCCGGGTTACCTGCGCCGGGCACTTGATGCCGGAGTACGTGGCTACCTGCTCAAGGATACTCCGGCTGAACAACTGGCCCAGGCGATTCGCAATGTCCATCGCGGAGGACGCGAAGTTGCCGCGGAACTGGCGGCCGAAGCCTGGGCCGCCGACAACCCGCTGACCAGCCGAGAACGTCAGGCCCTGGGCCTGGCCGGAGAGGGCCTGAGCAACGCGGCGATTGGCGAACAGCTCCACCTGTCCGAAGGGACGGTGCGAAACTACCTGTCCGAGGCCATCGGCAAGCTGGAGGCCTCCAATCGCATCGAAGCGGCGCGCATTGCGCGCCGCAACGGCTGGCTGTAGCGCTACTGGAATCGGTTCTGGAAAATCCCATCGTCCAGTTCGGGCCAATTGGTCTCGTAGGCGCCGATGTCGTATGAGCCACTGCCACTCCAGCCCGGCGGATTGGTCAGTGGAGAACCGGTGTGCGCACTGCCGCGTGAACGGCCGGCGATGTCACGATTGCCGGCCGTGGATCCATCACAGAAGTCGATGACCGGTGAGGTCGGGGACGGGAAATAGGGACGAGTGGCGTCCTTCTCGTACAGGCGCGGGTTGTTCTGCTGGTAGCGGTCCCATGAGCCGAAGATCTGCGCGGGAGGCTGGTGGCCCATGACACAGCGCGTCAACACATCAAAATCACCGGTTCCATCGGCACTCACCACATTGCCGGTGGTTTCATGAACGATGCTGCCCAGCAATCGAACCCGGGCGCTACCGGTATTGGTGAATGCACGCACCGCGTTGGTCGGGCTGACATTGTTAGTAATGGTGGACCAGCCCACGGTCAGATCGGAGTGGGTCCAGGCATAGAACAGGGTATTGCCCGAGTTTCCGAACACCAGGCTGTTGGAAAAGGTCGCCTGGCCGGGGTGGTCCTCGGTACCGCGAGCCGTGACCACACTGCCTTGAGTCGAGGCATCGTTGCCACTTATCTGGGTATAGTCAACCGATAACTCGCCACCATCGACGAAGGCAGCGCCCCCGCGTCGGCCGGCGGTGTTGTTGCGCAGGCGACTGCACCTGGGGATTGTGGTGATCCCGGCACTGCTCTGCGATGGCTGGCACGGCGCTGTCGGAGCGGTCGCGCCACGCCGCATCTCGACAAAGGCACGATCGTTGACAAACAAGCCACCGCCATCGTCATCGGCCGAATTGCCATCGATGATGGCCTCGTCCAGCATCAGACTGGTCGATGCGCCGGTGACATAGGCCCCGCCACCCATGTTGGCCTGGTTGGCTGTCAGTCTAGCAGCATACATGTCGCCTGCTGGAATGCCGCCGGACGTTCCCGAACCGCCGCGAAAATTCAGCCTGCTTCCATCACTGAGATAGATGCCACCTCCCAGGCCCGTGGCGGTATTGGCCACAATCGCTGAGTCCGGGATGAACAGAAACATACTGCCACCGCTATACCACTGGATGGTGGCGCAATCGACGGCGGCGAAGCCTCCTCCGTTGACAGCCTGATTATCGATGACGTTGGTTCGGTCAATCAGGATCAGGTTGGTAAATCCGATAGCGTGACCCGAGGGATTCATGCATGAGAGCCCGCCGCCGTACTCGCCGGCAATATTCGAACCGATCCAGGAGTCGGAATCACTGATCAGGAGCTGATCACCGCTTCCGGAACTGGGTCCGTTGATCAAGACAGCAACACCCCCGCCGTTGGCTCCGGCTTCATTGTTTTCCACCCGGACATTATTCAAGGTCACGGACTGGGCGCCCCGACGACCCTCAATGAGAATGCCGCCGCCGGAACCGGAGGTCAAACCATTGGTAATCACCAGGTTTTCCAGCACCACGGTTTGGGTTCCGTCCTCACCGGCCGGCATCCAGATATCGAAGACTCGGTTCTGGCCATCCGCATCGAGAGTCGTTTGACTCGTCGACTCAGTGGCCGTACAGGAGGTGTAACCGCCTCGAATGGTCAGGCTCTTGGCGAAGATGCCGTAGGTATTGCCGCGGTGGTGATCGGCCGATCCCGACAGCAGGATGACATCACCATCACTGGCCGAGTTGATGGCCGTCTGAAGGCTGGAAAAATCGCAATCGGCGCCATCCGAGCCGACCCGTATGACATTGCCCTGCCCGGCCGTGGCTGACGGGCTGGCCAGCAGGCAAGACATCAATACGCCCAGAAATAACGACACTTGAATCAGTTGCTTGATTGTTTTCATTTTCAATTCCCTGCAAAGGTGTTGATGAAGCCCACCGGGTGGGGTGCGCGAACCCTCATTACGTAATCGCGGTGAAGTTCATGCCACGCACTGACAAGCAAGGAGCAGTAGCGTTGTCAATCAGAAGGCTTGACCGCCATGAAAGGCGGCAATTACTCTGTAGCGGGGTGATCCTGACAAGAATAGCTTCATATTTTTGACCTGTTTGCGAACGAGGTTGTAAGCGTGTCAGCGAAACAGAAAGTGCAGGAACTGCTGCAGATTGCCGGAATAGAGATCGGCGGTGGGCGAGCCTGGGATATCCAGGTTCACAACGAGAAGCTCTACGATCGCATCATGGCCCAGGGCTCGCTGGGCGCCGGCGAGGCCTACATGGACGGCTGGTGGGATGTCGAGCAGCTTGACGAGATGTTTTTCCGGCTGCTGCGCGCCAGGCTGGATCGCAAGGTGCGCACGCCCGGCATGCTTGGCCAGGTGTTGGTGAGCTGGCTGGGCAATCTGCAAAACCGCCGTCGCTCGCGTCAGGTTGCCGAACAGCACTACGATTTATCCAACCGGCTTTACGAGGCCATGCTGGGGCCGACCATGCAGTACACCTGCGCCTATTATGGCCGGGACGGGTCGCTGTCTTCGCTGGACGAGGCGCAACGCGCAAAGCTCGCGCTGATTGCCGACAAGCTCTATCTGGAGCCCGGAATGCGGGTGCTGGAACTGGGCGGCGGTTTCGGCGAACTGGCCCGTTACCTGGCCGCCGAACATGGCTGCGAGGTGGTCAGCTACAACATCAGCAAGCAGCAGGTTGCCTATGCCGAAAACTTGTGCGAAGGCCTTCCGGTCGAACTTCGCCGGCAGGACTATCGAGATGCCGCCGATGAATCCGGCCAGTATGACCGGGTGGTCAGCATCGGCCTGATGGAGCATGTCGGGCCAAAGAATTATCGCGGGTTCTTCAAGCTGGCCCGGGACCGTCTCAAGCCCGGCGGTCTGGCGCTGGTCCATACCATTGGCGGCAATGTCAGCCGCGACCGGGCCGATGCCTGGATCAGCAAGTACATCTTTCCCG
>SLKT01000184.1 GCA_007134485.1 Wenzhouxiangella sp.
GCGGCAACATCCAGGTAATCCCGCGTTTGATTTCTGGCGATGATCAGGTACGCCTTGATGCGGATGGTTTCATCCAAGGTAGGGACCTGAAGTGAATCACCACTAGCCAATTGGATCACCGTGGCTTCAAGGGGCGTTTTGCGGATCAGTTGTCGCACGCCGGCTTCAATATCCCCCAGCGCTCCGAGAATGATCTTGCCGGGTCGAACTCGGTTGGTGACCCAGCCTTCTGTCGCCTCGAGCGCCTCCAGAACCACCTCGAATCGTTCGGCGAGATCGGCGAGCACATGATCATGATCGTTGGATTGCCGGTGGCCGGCATACAGAGCAGCCGCCGAACCACCAACGAGAACTGCATCCGGGACGGCGCGTTGCAGCTTCGCCGCCGATTGCAGCACCTTTTCGAGTTCGGGTGATGGTTCGGAACGTTGCATGTGGTTGGTTCTGGCCGGGTTGGGTATTGGGTATCTATCTTATCAGATATGATAACAGATGCGGTGGTTGAGCGGTTTGGTTGGTTGGAGGTGATGGGTAGAAGGTGAAAGGTGCAAGGGGTTTGAGGAGTGAAAGGGCTAATGGGCTAATGGGCCAAGGGGTGAAGGGGCTGGTGTGGGTGACAGATTGACCTTTGACTGCGTATATGCTATCAATATTTCATGCTGATAGTGGTTGATACCAATGTACTTGTTGCGGGACTTCGCTCTGGGGGTGGTGCTTCCAGGTCGGTGCTGCGGCACTGTATCGACGGCAGGGTTCAGCCTTTGTTTGGAACTGCACTCTGGTTGGAATATGAGGATGTTCTGGCTCGTCAGATTCATGAGCTTGAGGTTGACGCGAGTGATTGTCAGGCAGTTCTGGCGGCTTTGGCGGCCGCAGGTCAGTGGGTCTCCATCTATTTCGGCTGGCGGCCTAACCTGCGAGATGAGGCTGATAACCACTTGGTTGAATTGGCAATTGCCGGTGGGGCCGAGTGTATCGTTACTCATAACACACGAGACTTCGAGAGGTCTGAGTTTGCGTGGCCGGGATTGCGCATTCTCAAACCTGCAATGTTTTTGGAGGAAATGAAATGAGCACATTGACGATCAGACTGCCGGATGACACGGCTGAGCGGTTGAAGACTTTGGCGAAATATCGAGGCCTGAGCGTTAACAAGTTGATGGAAGAGTTGAGTGTTCAGGCGGTTGCCAGTTTTGATGCCGAAAATCGATTTCACGCACTGGCCGCCACGGCTGATGCGGACAAGGCGCTTGCGGTTCTGGATCGGCTTGATCGGGCTGATCAGGAGGGTTGATGTCTAATGGGCAAAAGGGTAAAGCGGTGAAGGAGGGGTGTGTGCTGGCCTTTAGTCTGATATCTGTTGTAAAATCTGATGGCATCTGATTTATGGTGGAATCATGGAAAGGATTACGGCAACTCAACTGGCTCGAAACCTGCGGGCATTGCTTGATCGGGTCAGCGAGTCTCGGGAGGAGTGCCTGGTCGAGCGAGGTCGCCGGGTGATTGCACGCATTGCGCCCACGCCGGGAGAGATGACGGCTGAGCAGGCGATGGCCGACCTGTACCGTACTCTTGACGAGAACGCCGGCAAGGACTGGCTGGAGGATGCCGACAAGGCCTCGAAGGCGCTGAGTGACGAGATGCGTGATCCGTGGGCTACCTGATCGATACCTGTATCTGGATCGATGTGAAAGATGAGACGCAAGCCGATGTTGCCGATCGACGAGGATACTGCTGATGTTTTCGGGGAGATTGCCGGCATTTTCGCCAGGGACGGCGGCAAGGCTCATCGAACCCGCGTGCAGGATCTTTGGATTGCCAGTCAGGCGATTCAGCACGGCATGCCCCTGGTGACGAGAAATGGGGGAGATTTTCGTGGGATTCCGGGGTTGGAGCTGGTGGAGATCGAGATTCCCGGGTGAGGGTTGGTTTGTTCGTTTGTTCGTTTGTTCGTTTGGTTGGTTTGTTCGTTTATTGGTTTATTGGTATTGGGTGGCCAGGGCCTGGAGTTGGTGGCGGGCTTCGCCTAGCAGGTAGGGGCTGACCAGGCTCATGACTTGCCAGACGGCGCGGTCGGGGCGGGCTTCGGAGTCGCGGTCGAGGACCTGGTCGAAGGCCAGCCAGCAGGTGCTGATCAACACGATATTGCGGACCAGGGCATCCATTTCGGCATCGCTGGCGTCGAGTCGCCCGTCCTCCTGAAGGCCTTCGAGCAAGCCGCGGGCGGTGCGCATGGACAGGGTTAGAATGCCCCGGAATCGCTGGTTGAGGCCGCGGTAGCGGGCGCACAGGTCGGTGAGGTCGCGGTAGAAAAAGCGGTAGTCGCCGATGGCCTCGAAGGCCAGGTGAAGGAACAGCCAGATGTCCTCGATTTCCGGAGCCCGCTCATCGGGCGTGGCCAGCAGGCCCAGCATGCGGTGCTCGAACTGACCGAACAGTTCCTCGATCAGGTCGGGCTTGGTGCGAAAGTGATAGTGCAGGTTGCCCGGGCTGATGTCGAGTTCATCGGCGATGCGATTGGTGGTGACGTGCGGTTCGCCATCGGCATTGAACAGCTCGAGCGCCATCTCGAGGATGCGCCTGCGGGTATCACGGGCCATTCAGCACCGGCCGCTCGCGGTTCAGCCTTTCAGGGACTCGACCAGGTCGACGTATTCCTGCTTGGCCTGCTCGGGATCCATGCCCTTCTTTTTTTCCCAGGCTTCGTACTTGGCCACGCCGACGAAATCGAAAAAGCCGGGTTTCTCGCCGGAGACATCCCCTTGTGAACCCTGCTTGTAAAGGGCATACAGTGACAGCATGGTGTCGTTGTCGGGGCGTTCGGGGAGCTGCTTGGCGTCCTGCGTGGCCTGTTCAAAGCGCTCGTCCAGATCACTCATTGTTGTGTTCTCGCTGCTTCTGTCGTGAAAGTTTAGTTCTAGCACGGGTGTGCCCGGGGGTCAATCAGTGCTGGCACATCCGAACGGCAATCGGTATCTTATACCCCTGAATTCAAGCGGGAGTATTTTTGCGATGAGCTATTTCGTGACCGGTGGCACCGGTTTTATCGGGCGCAACCTGATCGATCAGTTGCTGAACCGCAAGGGGACGATTCATGTGCTGGTTCGGCGTGGTTCGAAGAAGAAGTTCAACGAGCTGGTCAGCGACCGCTGGCCGGATCACAGTCGCCGCATCGTGGCGATCAGTGGTGATCTGACCAAGCCCGCGCTGGGTGTCAGCAAGGCCGATACCGAAAAGCTCTCCGGCAAGGTCAAGCATTTCTTCCATCTGGCCGCCATCTACGATCTGGCCGCCGACGAGGAGGCCAATCAGGCCGCCAACATGGACGGCACCCGGCATGCCATTCAGTTTGCCGAGGCCATCAAGGCCAAGACCTTTCACCACACCTCCTCGATCGCCGCGGCCGGACTGTACCAGGGCACGTTCCGCGAAGACATGTTCGAGGAGGCCAGCGGCCTGGACCATCCGTACTTTCGCACCAAGCACGAATCCGAGGGCCTGGTTCGCCGGACCTGCAGCATTCCCTGGCGGGTTTATCGGCCCGGGATTGTCGTCGGTCATTCGAAAACCGGGGAGATCGACAAGATCGACGGGCCGTATTATTTCTTCAAGCTGATCCAGAAGATGCGCCGCATGCTGCCGCCGTGGGTGCCGACGCTGGGTCTGGAGGGCGGTCGCATCAACCTCGTTCCGGTTGATTTCGTGGCACGGGCCATGGATCACATCGCCCACAAGCCCAAGCTGGATGGACAGTGTTTTCACCTGACCGACCCCAATCCCAAGCGGATCGGCGCGGTCATGAACCTGTTTGCCGAGGCGGCCCACGCCCCGCTGATGTCGATGCGCGTGGATGCGCGCCTGTTCTCGTTCATTCCCGCGCCGGTCAAACAGGGCTTTGCCATGCTGCCGCCGGTGCGCCGGATCATCAACCAGGTGCTGGCGGATCTGGGGATCCCGAAGGACATGATCGGGATGTTCAATTATCCGACCAAGTTCGACACCCGCGAGACCGAACGCGCGCTCAAGGGAACCGATATCAAGGTTCCGCCGCTGGAAGATTACGCCTGGGTGCTGTGGGACTACTGGGAGCGCCACCTCGACCCGGAACTGTTCATCGATCGTTCGCTGTCCGGACAGGTCAAGGGCAAGAACGTCTTGATTACCGGCGCCTCATCGGGCATCGGCAAGGCCACGGCGCTGATGATGGGCCAGGCCGGGGCCAATGTCATCCTGGTAGCACGCGGTGAAGAGGCGCTGGCCGAGACTCGTGCCGAGATCGAGGCCGACGGCGGCGTTGCCCATACCTATACCGCTGATCTGGCTGACCTGGACGATGCCGAGCGGCTGATCAAGCAGGTGCTTGCCGATCACGAGGTAGTGGATGTGCTGGTCAACAACGCCGGTCGCTCGATTCGGCGCTCGATCCAGCTGTCCTACGACCGTTTCCATGATTACACTCGCTGCATGCAACTCAATTACTTCGGTTCGCTGAAGATGATCATGGGTCTGCTCCCGGCCATGACCGCCCAGCGCAGTGGCCAGATCATCAATATCTCCTCGATCGGCGTGTTGTCGAATGCGCCGCGCTTTTCGGCCTATGTGGCTTCCAAGGCGGCGCTGGATGCGTTTTCGAGATGTGCGGCCTCGGAGTTCAACGACACCGGCGTGTCATTCACGACCATCAACATGCCGCTGGTGCGTACCCCGATGATCGCGCCGACCAAGATCTACGAATCAGTGCCGACCATCACCCCCGAGGATGCCGCCGACATGGTCAAGCAGGCGGTGATTTTCCGGCCCCAGCGGATTGCCACGCGCCTGGGTATCTTCGCCCAGGTATTGCACGCGGTTGCGCCGAAGACTTCGGAGATTGTCATGAATTCGGCGTTCCGGATGTTCCCCGATTCGGCCGCGGCCAAGGGTGAGCAGCCCGGACGGGATGATCAACCGACCCAGGAGCAGGTGGCGTTTGCTTCATTGATGCGCGGGATTCACTGGTAAGCGATCCGCCGCGATCAATTGCGCAGCAGACGCTCCAGTCGGTCCAGGCTGCGCGCCAGACTATTGCCCATCGGGGCCAGGAACGCCGGTTCCTGGCCCAGCGCATCCTGAAATGTGCGGGTTCTCTCCAGCACGCTGCGGTTGAGACCCAGCCCATAGGGTTCCAGAAATTGCTCGAGCTCATCGGCACGCGCCAGCAGTTCGGCTCGCGTGGTCTGGTAGGCGTGCTCGACCAGTTCATTGCGCGAGGAGTAGCTGAAGATGTTGGTGAAAAACATCTGCTCGTCGTTGCGGTTGGGCTCGACCAGGATCATTCCGGCGGCTGGGTACTCGCTTTCGTACTTGGCCATGCCAACCTGCATGCGCGACTGGATCAATGCGCGGAAGGTCTGTGACAGGACTGCCGGCAACCCGCCGCGAACCATGCGGCTGTTAGCGTGCCCGTTGGGTTTTACACCGTCGCTGTCGTAGGGCACCAGGGGGTTGATTCCGATCAGCAGGTCGGCGCCTTCCTTGAGGGCGACCGAGGCATGCAGCGTGCGGCGCAGCGCGCCATCGACGTAGAAGCGTCCGTCGATTTCCACCGGCGGATACAGGCCGGGCAGTGCGGCCGAAGCCTGCACGGCAGTCGATATGGGAATATGATCGCGTCCGGGCTCGCCAAACCGAACCGCCTGACCGGAATCGAGTTCCACGGCGACGATTCTCAGCTTGGGGACCAGTTGCCGGAAATCATTGACCCGACCCTGCTGGGACAAGACCTTGGCCAGGAAATCCTCGATCATGTGGTTGTCGAACAGGCCGGTGGGAATCAGGCGAGCGATGCCCTCGATGCTTTCCAGGTGTGTCAGGCGGGATGGATGTCGAATCACCTCGGAAATCATTTCCAGGACGACGCTGGGGATACTCAGTGCCCGTGAGAGATACTCCTTCAGGGCCGGGCGCAGGAAGAGTTCCGGGTGAAAGTCGAACTCGGCGTCCCGGGCATTGATGAAAATCCGGCTCATCTGGGTGGTCGTTACCTGGTTGGCCAGGTTGGCCGACAGAAACGAGCCGGAGCTGACCCCGACATAAATATCAAGCTCGTGCATGTAGATGCCATCGATCGCCTCGTCCAGGGCTTGCAGTGCGCCCAGTTCGTAAATGGCGCCCAGTGGGCCACCTCCGGCGATGGCCAGACCAATGGTCGGCGGTCGGTCGGTGTCGTACAGTTGGCTGGCGGGGGTGAGTTTCAGCATGTTCGCACTCGATGGTTGATGGCGAAATCAGGCCCGTTGGCTCGCAGGCGCGTCGATTGCGCGTGTCGATTTTCATGGCACCTGCAATCATTATAATGCAGCCAAGTCCTCGTAACCGTGACCAGGTGCCCAAATGTGAGTGTGGCCTAATATGAGAAACATTCTGCAATGAGCGTACAACTCGATGAAATTGCTCCTGATTTTGAGCTCGAGACTGATGATGGCAACACCTTCCGGCTGTCTGATCACGCTGGACAGCGCCTGTTGCTGGTGTTCTACCCGGGGGACGATACGCCGGTCTGCACCCGTCAGCTTTGTGATTATCGCGATGGTCTGGAGGCCTTTGCCGACCTGGGCGTGGAGGTGATCGGTATCAGCCCCGACGATGCCCAATCCCATCGCCGCTTCCGTGAGCGCCATGACCTGCCGTTCGTGCTGTTGAGTGATCCGGACCTGGAGGTGGCCGCTCGCTATGGCTGCAAGGCCGTGGTGGGCATGAAGCGTGGTGTTTTTCTGATCGACGAGGAGCGGGTCGTGCGCTATCGCCATGTCGAGGCGGTAGCCCTGTTTCGTCGCCGTCGCGAGGAATTGATCGAAGCCATTCGTGATCTTGCATGAGCCACGCTGCAGCGGTCGAACATCTACGCGAACAGATCCAGCGTAACCAGGTCATTGCCGATACCATCGAGGTGCTCGAGTTCAAGCGCCGGCGGAGGCTGGATGAGCTGCAGCAATGGCAGCGTGACCGCCTGGATGCCACCTATGCCGATTTGCGTGGCGATCGCCGCTACCGGCCGGCATGTGAGTTCTTTCTCGATGAACTCTACGGGGGGCGCGATGTACTGGAGCGCGATCGCCAGCTCAAGCGGGTCGTGCCGGTCATGAGTCGCATGTTGCCGACTCACCTGCTCCGGGCGGTCGGGGATGCAGTTCAACTGCAGGCGGTCAGCCTGGAATTCGACCTGGCCATCGCCGATTGCCTGGATGACAGCCAGGCACTGAGCCAGCCGGTCTATGCGCATGCCTACCGCGCCCAGGGCGATTGGGACGGTCGCGAACACCAACTGGTGTTGATCCGCAAGCTCGGTGATCTGCTTGATGAAACCGTGCGTCGCCCGATGGTGCATCGGCTGATTCGCATGATGCACGGACCGGCGGTCATGGCCGGCTTCGGGGCGCTACAGGGGTTCTTGCGCCGCGGCCTGGATGCCTTTGCCCACATGCGCGGCGCCGATCATTTTCTCGACACCATCGAGCAGCGCGAACACAGCGCGCTGCAGGCCATGCGCGCGGGGAGTGACTGGCCGTTTTCGGAGTGGACAGGTAAGAATCCTTAGGGCTCGCGAAAGAAAAAAGTGATCTAGCTCATTGATTGAAAAAAATCTTTGAAACGCAAAGACGCAAAGATGCCAAGCAAAAAAATTCATAAAAGACTTTGCGTCTTCGCGTCTTCGCGTTTCAAGGTTCTTAATTTTTGCGCTCCGACAGCGAAGTCGAATTCTGAGTGGAATGGCACTAGAATTTTTCAGGTGACGGTTTGAATCCGGTCGAGTTTAAAGTCCAGCAGGCTGGTCAGGACCTGGTCGGCCGGTTCGAAGCCCGGGTCTGTGGGTTCGAAGACTGACGGGATGGCGACCACGTACATGCCGGCTCGATGGGCGGCGAGTACTCCGCTGGGGGCATCTTCGAAAACCACGCAGTGCTCCGGCGCAACGCCCAGTTTGCCGGCTGCGGTCAGAAAAACGGCCGGGTCAGGCTTGCCCTTTTTCTCGTGTGTTCCCGAGTGGGTTGAATCCAGGAAAGGGTGCAGATCGAGCTGGTCGACAACGCACTGGATCAACTCCGGCGGCGAGGAAGAGGCGATGGCCAGGCGAAGTCCCGCCTCGCGCAGCCGGTCCATGATGTCGTGAACGCCGGGCAGGGCCCGGCCCCGTTCGTGAATCAGGCGAGTGACCTCGGCAATGATGCGCTCGTGCATCTCGGCCGAATCGGGGCCATCCCACGCAAAGCGCTCGTACCAGATGCGCAACACCTCATCGAGGCGAAGTCCGGCCGTGGCGCGACACAGATCACGTGTGATCGGCACGCCGAGTGGGCGGAAGCAGTTGATTTCGGCTTCCTGCCACAACGGTTCGGAATCGATCAGCAGGCCATCCATGTCAAAGATGGCGGCGGAAAACGGTCTCATGTCGCAGGTATGCCGCGCAAGGCCTGACCGGGTCGGTCAGGACTTGCTTTACCGAGGCTGGAGGTCTTCAGGCGGCTTCGGCCGAACCCTGGTTGATCTCCTCGGAGGTGGCTTCGCGTACGCTCTTGATGGCGACCTTGAAGTTGAGCACCTTGCCGGCCAGCATGTGGTTGCCATCCACGGTGACCGTGTCATCACCGACTTCGCGCACGGTCACGGTCATCGGCCCGGCATTGGATTCGGCCTGAAAGGCCATGCCCGGTTCGACCTTGTCCATGCCGGCGAACGCGTCGCGGGGCACATCCTGGATCAGCTCTTCCCGATACGGGCCATAACCGTCTTCGGGCTGAACCGCCACATCCAGCTCGGCGCCGGCTTCCTGGCCCTCGATGGCCTTTTCCAGGCCCGGAATGATATTGCTGTGCCCGTGCAGGTAAACCAGCGGCTCGCGACCTTCGGAGGTGTCGATGACCTGGCCGTCATCGCCGGTGAGGGTATAGTCGATAGCGACGACGGTGTTTTCGGAAATTTGCATTGGATTCCTTCAGAAGTTCAGTGTGAACCGCTCAGAATAACACGAAGCATGGCATGGATTCTGCCCAACCATGAAGGTGTCGAGGATACTGATTCGCCAGCGCGGTGGCGGGCAACACATCACCATCGCAACAAAATGGCGCAATTTCCGAGATTTCACGTTGTTTGTAAATAGAATCAATGCATTCACCAAATTATTCCGAGGGATAGCGTCATGAAGAGAATTCGTCACTTTCTCAATACCCTTCAGACCAATTGGTCCGAGGATCCGGCCGCGCGCGGCGCCGCAAAAATGACCGCCGGGGCGGTCCTGGTGGCCGAGGGCCTGTTTGGCGTGGCGCGGGGGGCGGCCAATCGTGTTCGCGGTCGCCGCAAGAACGGCCCCGGAGGCTTGCTCGGCGGCATCATCAGTGTGTGCGTGGGCGTGGTGGTCATCGGAATCGGCTTGTTCATGGCCCCGGAGGACCTCCCGGACCAGGTAAACACCCAGGGCGAAATCGTCGACGTGGAGAGCCGCCGTAACAGTGAGGGACAGACTATGCACACCCCAGTCTACGCGTTCGAAGTCGATGGGCGCGAGTATCGGTTCTCGGCCATGGGAAGCAGCAGTGTCCGGCCCACAATCGGTCAGTCGGTGGATATCGCATATTCGGAGTCGGACCCGCGCAACGCCCGCCGGACCGATGGCATTGAAGGCGCGTTCCATTGGATTTTCATTGGTGTAGGCGCCCTTGTCGTAGTCACGGCATTATTCAGTCTGGCCATCAGTGTTGCCCTGATCGTGCTGGGCATCATGCTGTTTCGAAGTGGGCGGGCCGATCGCAAGGCGGCCGGTGAGACCGGCAGTTTCTTCTCGGACCTGATGTCGATCGCGAGCAAGGCCAGCAGCGGCGAGATCGATGTCGAGCAGACGGCCGTCGGTCAGCCCGGCAGTTCCCAGGGGAATCCGCAGTCCGCCTGAGGTAGATTGCCGGCGGATTTTCATCCGGTTCGAGTAATAGAGTGCCGCCTGGCGGCGGCACTCGTGGGATACTGGGCCGGTCATGAAGTGGAAGTTGTCATTCTCGCTGGTGATGATTGCAGCCATCGCGCTGCTGGGTTCGTGCAGCAACGACGCGCCATCGCCGATTGAACCCGTGACCCTTGAACCGGTCGGCGAGCCGGTGGATACGGTCCCGCTCGAAGACGTCGGGCCGTTGGAACACTTTCCCGGCAGTCTCCGCGAAGGCGAGCGCATCGAGGAGCTGATCGAGCGCCCGGCCATGGCCGAGGTTGTCGAACTGGACAGCGCGCGGGTCCGGGCATTGCTGGAGCGGCTTGACCCGTTGCCGACCGATGTTGACGACGTTCAGCCTTTTGCCCTGAGACCGGACAGCGATCCACCGCCGCGTACCGGCGTGACCGAGGTCGGGGAATTTCCGACTGAGGCGGAACGGCAACTGCCGGAGCATGAGGCGCCCGAGGACCCGCCGAATCTGCTGCGTCATGCACCCGAGGGCGAGGTGCCGATTGCCGGCCAGGTCAGCCTGACATTCGATCGCCCCATGGTGGCCGTGACCGCGCATGACGACCTTGTGGCCGAACAGCTCCCCATTCGCATCGAGCCGGATGTCCAGGGTGCGTGGCGCTGGATCGGAACCCGGACGCTGGTATTCGAGCCGGATGCGCCTCGATTGCCCATGGCCACGCGCTTTGATGTCCGGGTTGATCCCGAATTGAGCGCGGCTGATGGTCAGACCCTGGGCCGGGAATTCCGCTGGCAATTCCAGACCCCGGCACTCGAGCTTGTCAGCGCCTATCCGACCGGAACCGGGGTCAATCTTGAGCCGGTCATCCTGCTGTCGTTCAATCAGCGGGTCGAGCCGGAGTCGTTGTTGGAGTCGCTGAGCATTCTGGATGGCGAAGGTGACGATCTCGCCTATCGACTGGCTGACGATGACGAAATCGCCGCCGATGCCTCGGTCGCCCGCCAAGTCGAATCCATGAACCCGGGGACGTGGTTGGCGATCCGCCCACTTGAGCCTTTGCCCGGCAACACCCGCATCACCCTGGAGCTGGAGGCTGGAGCGGCTTCCGCGGAAGGTTGGTTGCTGACCACGGAAGCCCAGCGCCGAACGTTTCATACCTATGGGCCGTTGATTGTCCGCAGCATGAGATGCGGCGGGTGGCAGCGGGATTGTGCACCGACGGATGTTTTTGTTCTGGAGTTCAGCAATACACTGTCCAGTGAGCAGGACCTGGCTGAACTCATTCACATCGAACCCGAAATCCCTGGTGTGGACATCCGTTTTCATGACCATCTATTGACCATTTCCGGACTCAAGCGTGGTCAGACCACTTACACGGTTGAGCTCGACGAAGCCATTGTTGATCGCTTTGGCCAGAATCTGACCGGATTGCGGGAATTCCAATTCGATGTCGGCAGTTTCCCGGCTCGCCTGAGCAGATCAGCCGATGCGTTGACCACACTGGATCCGTACGGCCCTCCGAAATTCGATTTCTTCACCACCAACCTGGCCAATGTCGAGGTTCGCATTCATCGCGTCGACCCATCCCAATGGGGTGAATACATGGAGGTCATGCGTGGTCATCGGCCATGGAGCGAAAAAACCCCCGAACTTCCCGGTGAGCCGGTCTACAGCGATACGTTCGAGATCAGCGCCGAACGTGACGTGCTGCATCGCAGCGCGCTGGATCTGGAACCATGGCTCGATGGCGGGCATGGTCACCTGCTGGTTCTGCTGACAGCCGGGAAGCCCTTGGTGGATGTGCATGACGAGCAACGGACGCAAACTCAACTGACCTGGGTGCAGGCGACACCGATCGGCATTGATGCCATGGACGACCACGACACACTGCTGGTCTGGGCCAGCCAACTCACAGATGGTCGAGCGCTGGAAAATGCCGAAGTTCGTGTTGCCGGCATGGACGGGCAGTGGCAAACCGGGGTTGATGGTCTGGCTCTGATCGAGCTGGTCGATCGAAACGAAATGGAATCCGGACCCCACTGGGTGACTGTCCGGGTTGACGGCGAGACGGCCCTGTTGCCTGAATCCGGTCATGGATGGAGCCGTACAGGTTGGCATCGCCAATCCCGGACCGATCAACTGATCTGGCAGGTCTTTGATGACCGAAGAACGTATCGTCCCGGCGAGCAGGTCCATCTCAAGGGCTGGATTCGACATATGGAGCAGCACCCGGATGGCGGACTGGGTTTGCCGCGTGAAGGCGGCCAAGTGCGTTACCAGGTCATGGACGCACGCGGCAATGAATTCCACTCGGGTGAAGTGGAGGTCGGGCGACTGGGCGGATTCGACCTGGCTTTCGATGTGCCCGATGTGCCGAATCTGGGCACTGCCCGGGTGCAGTTCGAATACGCCGAGACTCGCGGCCTGGACAACACCCGTCACAGCCACTCGTTTTCAATCCAGGAGTTTCGCACCCCGGAATTCGAGGTCGACACCCGGGTGGGCGAGGGGCCTTTTTTCGGTGACCAGGCAGTAGAATTCGAGGTTGAAGCGGCCTACTACGCCGGTGGCGCGCTGCCTGGCGCGGACACCACCTGGCAGGTTCAGGCGCAACCCGGACGGTACTCACCCCCCGGGCGCGATGACTGGTCTTTCGGCATCCCGCCCGATGAATGGATTCCCCGGCCACGGATGGAGGGTGGAGTGCTTTTGTTTGAGGCGCTGGAGGGCATGACCGATAGCGCCGGCCGGCATACCGTTACCCTTCAACCGGATTTCGAGGCCCAGCCGCGACCATTGGTGTTTACGGCCCTGGCCACGGTCATGGATGTCAATCGTCAGGCCTGGACTGCATCCAGCAATGTGCTGGTTCATCCCGGCGAGGTCTATGTCGGGCTCAGGACCGATGCCTATTTCGTCGACCGGGGCGAACCGCTGGTGGTTGATGTGATCACCACCGACATTGACGGCGAGCCGGCAGGTGATAGTCCGGTCAAGGTCGAACTCACTCGACTCGGCCATCACTGGGGTATTGGCCGGAGCTCGCCAGCCGGCGAAGTCGTCAGTCGGTGTCAAATCGTGAGCGATGCAGACGGGACCGGACAATGCACCTTCACCCCCGAGCTCGGTGGCCAGTATCGGGTCATGGCCATGACCGAAGATGGCCGGGGACGGGCCAATGCCACGCGCATCCAGCGCTGGGTGGGTGGTGGCCGCATGGCGGCGTCCGAGCGGGTGGAAAGAGAACCGGTCAAGATGATTGCTGATCAGGATTACTACACGCCCGGCCAGACCGCACGGCTGCTCATCCAGGCTCCTTTCGAGGCTGGCGAGGGGCTCTTGACCCTTCGCCGTCATGGCCTGGCCGAGCAGCATCGGTTCAGTTTCAGTGAAGGCTCGACAACACTGGATATTGAACTGCGTGAAGAATGGCTGCCCAACGTGCATGCCCATGTGCTGCTGATCGGTGAAAGCGAGCGCGGCGATGTCGAAAATGTGGATCCACTGCCGTCCAGACCGGCCATTGCCACGGGCTCGCATGAACTGAACATATCAACTGCCGAGCGCTCGCTGGACATAGATCTTGCCCCGCAGGATCATGCGCTGGCCCCGGGGGAGTCGACCGAGATCGATATGCGCGTGCTTGACGCCGACGGGCAACCGGTCGCGGATACCGAAATCGCCCTGGTGGTGGTCGACGAGGCCATCCTGGCGCTGGGCAATTATCGTATTCCCGACCCATTGGAGATCTTCTACCGCAGCCGACCGGTCGAAGTTCGGGATCATCATCTCCGGCCCAGTATCCGCCTGCTGACAGCCGATGATCTGCTGACAATGGCCAAAAGCATGGATGCCATGATGGTCGATGAGGCAGTCAGGGAAGTGAGCGCTGACTATGCTCGACCTGCGGCCCCGGAGACTCTGGACGCCATCGATGTGCGCAAGGATTTCAACCCGCTGGCGGCCTTCGAACCGGCGCTGATCACCGATGGCGAGGGCCGGGTATCGGCCAGGATCGACCTGCCCGACAATCTGACTCGCTATCGCATCACCGCGGTGGCCGTATCCGGGGCCAGCCACTACGGCAAGTCCGAAACCACGTTGACGGCTCGCTTGCCGCTGATGGTTCGGCCCTCACCGCCGCGTTTTCTCAATTTTGGTGATCGCTTCGAGTTTCCGGTGGTCTTGCAAAACCAGACCGATCAGGACCAGTCCGTCGACGTGGCCATGGATGTCGCCAATCTTGACCTGACCGGCGCACAAGGCTATCGCCTGGACATTCCGGCCAATGACCGTGTCGAGGTTCGCTTTCCGGCCGAGACCCGGAAGTCCGGGACCGCGCGTTTCCAGATGGCGGTCGCCGGCAACGAGTTTTCCGATGCCGCGCGCGGCGAGCTTCCGGTCTGGACACCGGCTACCCGCGAGGCCTTTGCCACTTACGGTCAACTGGATGAAGGGGGCATTGTTCAGCCGGTCATCATGCCCGAGGCGGTCTGGCCGCAGTTCGGGCAGCTCGAAATCACCACCAGCTCGACGGCCGTGCAGTCATTGACCGATGCCTTCATTCACCTGCATGACTACCCGTACCGATCCAGCGAAGCCATGGCTTCGCGCATCCTGGCCATCGTGGCCTTGCGAGACATTCTCGAGGCTTTCGAGGCCGACGGGCTGCCTAAGGCTGAAGATGTCGATCAGACCATGGAAGATGACCTGCAGCAGTTGGCGTCGTTGCAGAACCCGGATGGTGGTTTCGGCCTGTGGCGCCGCGGCCAGGACTCATGGCCATATCCAAGCCTGCATGTGGCCCACGCGCTGGTCCGGGCTCGCCTGGAGCAATACACGGTTGATGACGGATTGTATGACCGGACCATGGATTATGTGCGCGATATCGAGCGGCACATTCCGACCCGCTACGGCCAGCGCACGCGCGATCACATCCTTGCCTATGCGCTCCACGTGCGCGCCCTGGAAGGCGATTCGGACCGCTCGCAAGCCCGCGCGCTGGTCAATCGAACCGAGTCACTGGAGTCGCTGTCATTTGAATCCCTTGGCTGGTTGCTGGGCATGCTGGGCGGCGACGAGAACTCGACCGATGAGCGTGATCGCCTGCGGCGTTTCCTGGCCAACCGGGTCACCGAGACGGCGGCCGGGGCCAGCTTTGCCAGCGCTTTTCAGGATGGGGATCACCTGATCATGCATTCCAGCCGCAGGGCCGACGGCATCATCCTGGAGGCATTGATGAGTGATGATCCGGATTCGGACCTGATCCCCAAGCTGGTCCATGACCTGCAGGCCCACCGGGTGCGCGGTCACTGGTCGAGCACCCAGGACAATGCCTTTGTGCTGCTGGCCCTCAAACGTTATTTTGAAACCTACGAGGCCGTGGAGCCGGATTTCGTTGCCAGAACCTGGCTGGGGCAGGAATTTGCCGGTGAGCATCCGTTCAAGGGACGCACCACCGAGCGCCATCACATCGATATCCCAATGCAATGGCTGGCCGATCGGGATGAACAGCAGGATCTGACCCTGGTCCGGGACGGGGCAGGGCGGATGTATTACCGCATCGGCCTGCGCTATGCGCCGAAGAGTCTCGACCTGGAGCCGGCCAGTCACGGTTTCGAGGTCAGTCGCGAGTATCGGCCGGTCGAGCGCGATGAAGATGTCGAGCTCAAGGATGACGGGACCTGGGAAATCCGGGCCGGCGCCCGGGTCAAGGTCGAGTTGACCCTGGTTGCTCCGGCGCGTCGCCACCATGTCGCCTTGGTCGATGCCATTCCAGCCGGTCTGGAGCCGCTCAATCCGGCCCTGGCCGTCAGCGATGTTCCGGACAATGGTTCACCCGATCGCCCGGTACCGCACGGACGAATGGTCTGGTGGGGTCCGTGGTATCAACACCAGAACTTGCGCGATGAACGTGTCGAGGCGTTTGCCGCGCTGTTGCCGGGCGGGGTTTACCAGTATCGCTATTACGCACGCGCCACCACGCCGGGCGAATTCATCGTGCCGCCGGCCCGGGCCGAGGAAATGTATCAACCCGAAACCTTCGGCCGCAGCGGCTCGACCCGGGTCGTCGTAGTGCCCTGAACCTGCCCGGATGCACGGAAAATCAAGCACGTTGGCCGATGGCTGATTTCGCCCCCGATCGAGCGGCGATTAAGGCATCATGCAATCAGTTTCTGCATGGGTATCTTTCATGAAAGCGCTTGTTGTCAGGGAATTCAGCGATCCGTCTACCATTGAGCCGTCGGACATCGACCCACCAGAACCACCGGGGCCGGGACAGGTTTGTGTTGACGTGGCCGGGGTCGGGATCGGCTATTTCGATGGATTGCTGATTCGTGGTGATTACCAGATTCGTCCGGATCTGCCGTTTGTTTCGGGCAGCTCGATGGCCGGGCGCGTTCGATCGGTGGGCGAGGGCGTGTCCCATCTCGAGCCGGGCGATCTGGTTGCGGCATTCATGCTGCATGGCGGCATGGCCGAGCAGGTTGTGTTGCCGGCTCAATCATGCGCGCCCCTGCCGTCGGGCATCGATCCATTGGCGGCGGCCAATTTCTTCATTGCCTGGGCAACCAGTCTGTATGGTCTGCGAGAGATCGGCGGACTCGCCGAAGGCGAAACCGTGCTCGTACTCGGGGCGGCCGGCACGACCGGCACCACGGCGATTCAGTGTGCCCGGGCAATGGGTGCGCGTGTCATTGCCTGTGCAAGCAGTGAGGACAAGCGTGCTCACTGTCTCGAGCAGGGCGCGGAAGCGGCCATTGACTACACGGCCGAGGACTGGCGCGATCAGGTCAAGCAAGCCAGTGGCGGCGGCGTGGATGTGGTTTACGATCCGGTCGGCGGCGATCTGGCCGAGTCGGCACTGCGCTTGCTCAAGCCGGGCGGGCGTTACCTGGTGGTCGGTTTCGTCGCCGGGATTGCCCGGATACCACTGAACCTGCCGCTACTCAAACGCTGCTCCATTCACGGCGTCAACTGGGGCGGCTCGGTTTGGGCCGATCCGTCCGTGGTCGCGCCGGTCATTCGCACGCTGGCGGAGTGGACCATGACCGGGCGCATCGATGCCCGACCCACGCAGGTGCATGATATCGAGCAGGCAGGAGAAGCGTTTGCAGCCTTGTTCGAGCGGCGATCCACTGGAAGTATCGTGGTGCGACTCTGAGGAGGGCGGCCGGACCGCGATTCGGTCCGGCCAGGCGTGTATCAGGCTGCCTTGCGTGCCTGATTGCCCCTGCCGCGTCCGCGTCCCCGCGCACGTGACTTGTGCTTCGGGCCGGAGGCGTTTCGGCCACCGCCGCCGCCGCGCCGTTGACCGCGTCCTCGCTGACCACTCTTGCCGGCCTCGCGTGAGCGGGGTTCGGTGGGTTCAAAGCCCTCGATGGACTCGGTCGGAATCTTGACCTTGACCAGTTTGCGGATGTCTTCGAACAGGCCGTGTTCGGCCCCGCAGACCAGCGAAATGGCAAGGCCCTCGCGCCCGGCGCGCCCGGTCCGACCGATGCGATGGACATAGTCTTCGGGCACGTTGGGAATCTCGTAGTTGACCACGTGTGGCAATTGATCAATGTCGAGTCCGCGAGCAGCGATATCGGTGGCGACCAGAACCCGGACCTTGTTTTTCTTGAACTCGTCGAGCGCCCGGGTGCGCGCGCCCTGGCTCTTGTTGCCGTGAATCGCGGCGGCCGGCAAACCATCGGACTCGAGTTGCCGGGCCAGGCGGTTGGCGCCATGCTTGGTGCGGGTGAATACCAGCACCTGGTGCCAGTTCTCCGAACCGATCATCCATGAAAGCACTTCACGCTTGTTCTTCTGATCGACCGTGATCGCCTTTTGGGCAATCGCATCGACCGTCGAGTTGGGCGCGGCCGTTTCGATCCGTACCGGATTCTTGAGGAAGCGCTGGGCCAGTGCGGTGATTTCTTTCGAAAAGGTCGCCGAGAACAGCAGGGTCTGACGTTTTTTCGGCAACACCTTGACGATGCGGTCGATGGCCGGACGAAAACCCATGTCGAGCATGCGATCGGCTTCATCGAGTACCAGGAAATCGATATCACGAAGATTGACCGTGCCACGCTCCATGTGATCGATCAGTCGTCCCGGCGTGGCGATGAGTACATCCACACCACGCCTGAGCTTGCTGATCTGCGGGTTGATGTTGACCCCGCCGAACACTTCCAGTGAGCGGACCTTGAGGTGGCGACCGTAGTCGCGCAGGTTGGCGTGAACCTGGGCGGCCAGTTCACGGGTTGGCGTCAGAATGAGCGCGCGCAGTTTTCTTTCGGGGCCCTGGCTGAGCTTGTGCAGCAGCGGCAGGGTAAAGGCGGCAGTTTTGCCGGTGCCGGTCTGGGCACTGGCCATGATGTCGTGTCCATCCAGCACCACGGGAATGGCTTTTTGCTGAACGGGCGTGGGTTGGGTATAGCCCTGCTCGCTGACCGCGCGCAGAAGCTCGGCACTCAGGCCGAGTGAATCGAATTGCATGTTGTTTCCTTTATCAAGGCGTTCCAAGGCATTCAATGGCTCGGTGGTTTCCGAACCGGGAACAAATCGGGGAAAGGCCTTGGTTGGAATGCAATCCGCGAGAGGGCATCCGGATGAGTCCGGTCATATCGACCGGCAGGACGCGGCGCGTAGTCTAGCACATGTCATGTCGGGGACGGGATTTTGTTCCGCCCTTGGCGCTATCCTTACTGCATCATGTTCGCACCGGGGCCGCATTCCATGATGCCCTCGGCCAGCATGCGCTGCTGGTCGTCGGTCAACGGCTCACTGGCCGCCATGGCATCCCAGTCGCCAGTGCTGGCCTGAAAGTACTGACGGGCGTGCTCGACACCCAGCGCATCGATCAATGCGTCCGCAAAACAATGAGCATCGTTCTGCTCGATGGCCCCGCGGCTTGATTCAACCATGTTGTCGGCGATTTCATCGCGCAATTCATCCCGCTCACTGCCGCCGCAGGCGGTCAGGCTCAGGGCCAGCAGCAAGGTCGCGACATGGATGACAATCGGTTTCATGGAGGTTCCTCGAGTTTCAGCGCCAGTGGCTGAACTATACCCCAACTTCGTCGCGGGCACGACGTTCCATGGCGTGAAACACCTCCCGGTGATTCAGAATGTCAGGGCTGATCGGAGCGGCGGCGCGTTCCCGGGAATGGACCACTGAGGGCGGAGAATCGACGGGTTCGCTCTACCGGTTCGGATTCGGGTTTCGAGGGCCTGTGATGCGGCCCGCGGTCGGGTCGGCGCGGCCCCGGTGCGTGGTAGGGCACATAGACGACCGGCGCTGCGGTCCTGCCGGCAGCCGCATGCGCGGGCGGGCCCGGCGGCTGATCTTCCCGTGCCCTGGCGGCGCGAGCCGCTTCGGCGCGCGCTTGACGAGCCTCGGCCTGGCGCTCGAGGCGCTGGGCAATGAATTCACGGTTGCGCTCGGCGGTCTTTTCCCGGTCAACCGGGGGCGAAATCACGCTGATTCCGGCCGAGCTGGTGTAGGGCTGGGCATCAGGCTGGCAAGCGGTGTCGGAAAACACGATGGTGCCGTCGATCTCACAACGAAACACCTCGGCGCTGGCGGGCAGCGCCACCATCATCAATATCAACACGACAATCGGCATCCGCATGGTTTCTCACCGATCAGTTCCAACCTGATCATCAGTTTACCAGTCCATCCTCAATAGAACCTGAACAAGAAAAAGATAGGAGAAGCAGCGGGTGGCATCCGACCGATCACGGCCTGACCGGGTGATCGGCGCCCTGCCAACGTAAACTCCATCCCAGCCGTGCCGAATCCGAAAATTTATTCAACACTGGGGTGAAGTCAAGACACCCGTAGCGATCCATTAGTCTGATTCGGGAAACAGCATTTGCGCCCACATATCGGGCTGGCCGTTATCCAGGTATTGCGAGTAAAAGTCCTGGGGAGTGTGGCTGAAATCAGCGCATCGTTGCAGTCTTTCTTCCGTCCAGTCCCCTCCGAACCGTGATCCAATGAGGTCCGGTTCATACGCCACGAAGGTCCCTATCAGGTTTCCCAGGGTGCTCCGCCTGATCATGTGATGGTCGATTTCGGCGGCGCCTTCGAAGAGCGCTTTCAGCATTTCACGGGAGCCCTTTTCTTCCTTGAAAGTAACGTCGAAATTCTTTCGAAAACCATAACCATGTTCTGATTGCACCTTGAGCAACAATCGCCCGCACAATTCATTGATGGTGGCAAAGGCTTCTTCATTGATTCCCCGGGCTTCGCGAGTTTGACCCGGAATTGAGATTGACCCGGTCCTGGCGGCGAAGTGCACCATTTCATGCTGGATAGTTCCCAGCTTGTCAAGCAGCGCAGTATGTGGGTCATCCGATGAGTTTGAACCGGGACTTGCGAGAAACAGAAACTCCGGCCGGCGCTGAAAGCGGGTGTGGTGTGAATGGTCAAGTCCGGCATTCGGCGGCGCGAAGCCGATTCTGAAGTGCGGCTCGAAGTTTTCAAGCCATCCGGTTTCATTCAGGATTCGGCTGTAGTGGTGCAGGTAGGTTTCAAACTCTGCCAGTTCCTCCTTGATTTCGTCGACCATCGACGCATCGGCTTCAATGGACCACTGAAAGGGCGTGCCTTCGCCGTGGAGACTGGCAACGGGCACGAGCTGGCCTTCAAAGAAAGGTCGCTCACCCCTGGCGAAACTCACGATTTTGACTGAATGCCAGAAGAGCCTGTTTTGATACCCGAATGCAGTTGCCCGACTCGCATATGGAGCGAGTTCCTCGGCTGTGGATGTGGTTTGCATCAGCGCGCATGAAGCCAGACTCAGGGCGACAATGATGCCCAGCAGGCTTTTTGTGACTCTTTCCATGAGTATTCCGAAAAAAGCGTCTGGCCCGAAGCTGGGTCAGGAAATGGGCTTCGTGAATTGGCGTAGACTTGCGAATACGCGTGGTTCAATACCCATCCGGCTTGTGGAACATCCGGCGGATGCGGCCGAACAGGTTGTCGGCGTTGACGACCACGATAAAGACCTTGCGCAGCCGGTCTTCCGGGCAGTTGAGGGTCTTGACGCCGTGCCAGGAATTGCCCTGGCGCTGGAACAGCAAGGAGCGATTGCCCATGGCGTCGGCGGTCCAGGAGCGGTCGAAATCCTCGAATTCGGGGGCGCTGGCGCGTGAGAAGCGGCCGCCATCGTCCAGCACCACGGTTTCTCCGCCCCATTCCCGGTCCCATTCGTCCGGCGTGTTGAAATAGAAGATATGCGAGCCGAGCTTGCGCTTGGCGTCGCAATGCGGTGAAACCGACGCGCCGCGCGGGGCGTAGTGCCAGTGATAGCTCAGGCGAAAGCGGCGGGTGGCGAACAGGCGGGCCAGCCAGTCCTGGTAAATCGGGCCGTTGAGCTCGGCCACGAACTGATGCCAGGCCGGGTGCACGTCAAGGTCTTCGCGGTATTCCAGGGCGTAGCGATCATGCGGTTTCTGGCCGTGGGCGCGCTTGCGACCGAAACTCGCCTTCATGATCTCCAGCGGTGGCATGTTGGTTCGCAGGGTATCGAATGCCGCCTGGGTCAGCACGCCCTCCGGATTCAGCCATGGATAGGGGTCGGCCTTGCGGAAGGTGTCGGTGGCGATCTGGTCCAGGGTGGACTGGTCAATGATTGGATTGTTCATGGGTGCTGCGGGATTGTGAAACGTTGGATTCGGGTTCCAGGCTTTCGACTTCGAGCAGTCGTGCGGCCTGGGCGACGGTCGTTTGCAGTTCATCGGTCTGCTTGAATGCCGTTGGCGTGGTTTCGCCAAACGGTGCGGCCAGCCCGCGCGTATAGAGTATCTCGTGCAAGGGCTCAAGCCGTCGCGGTGGCAGGATCCAGTTGCGCTCCAGCGCGCGGGCGCACAGGTAGGTCAGTCCCTGCTGCGGGCGAATGCTGCCACGTCGGTTGAAGCGCGGTCGCCGGGCCCGCTCGGCTGCCCAGGTCGAGAATCGGCGCCAGGGACCGGCGGCGCGTTCGGGCAAGGGCCAGATCAGAAAGCCGCGCCCACGGCTGGCGGCATCGGCCAGCATGGATTCACTCTCACCGGTCACGATCAGATCATGGGCCTGTTCCAGCGCCAATGCGTATGGGTTGTGAGGATCGTTGGCCTGCCAGGCATATAGCAGGTCTTGCTCGCCCAGTCCCTCGGCAAGGGCCTTGATGACCGGTTGTGTTCTGCGGCTGGCAACGACCAGCAAACGCGCATTGTTGGCGCCGGCCCAGGCCGAGATCTGCCGGGCCAGCAGGCCGGCCTGCTCCTTGCCGAGTCGATGAGAGCGCGATGAGCCGCCGACCAGCACGGCCGCACGTCTATTGGCATTGACCCATTCCTGCCACTGGACCGGATCGGCGGAGGTTTCGGATTGCCCGGCGTTGAGCGGCAGATCGGTCAACAGACGTCGCGGGTGGGGCGGCAGGCCGAAATGACGGCACTGAATGATGACGCCTCCATCATCGCGCGCCCGTCCGGCCTTGCGGCCGGCCAATACCAGCCGAAGATTCGGACGGCGCCGGGCAAGAATACCGGCGGTGCGCGAAGGCAGCCAGCCGCCGGCGACCACCACGGCGGTATCACTGTCCAAGGCGGGCAGGGGGGTCAGACCGACCAGTCCGCGCAGGACGAACGCCGCCTCGCTGAATTCGAGACGATATTCGCGTACCGTTCGGCCGGTTTGCCGGGCCAGTTCCGCGGCATTCGCGCGCGCCTGCTGATTGTGACCGGGCTTGCGATGCAGCAAGACTGCAATCGAACCCTCGGCGACCGGTCCGCCGTGCAGGATGCGACTACGGCCCATTGGCCTGGCATGATTGAGGATCCAGCGGGTGTGCGGATGGATGCGACCGGCCTGGCGGAATTGCTGAAGCCAGAACCAGCGGCTTCGACGATAACGTCCGCCGGAATGGAACCCGGGTTCGCGGATGCTGATTTCAAGCTGTTCAGTCGACCGGAACAAGCGCTCGAGCACCCAGGGTACGTCCTGGTCGGGCACCTGCTCCATCAGGCCTTCGATGACCAGGCGCTTGTGTTGATCGCCGGAGTCTCCGGCGGCCAGCACGTCCTGTAACAACTGACCATCGGGCCTGGCCGACAGGCTCATGTGAACCGCACCCCATTCACGCGAGGGCCGGGTCGCCGAGACCGGCAGGAAACCGGCCTGATTGGCCTCGCGCTCCATGGCCGGCCACAGATCGCCGGTGGGGTTATCGAAATACACGAACTGCTCGGGAAACGGCCGCCACGGCTGGGTGTGCAAAGTGGTGAAGTGGACCAGGTGAGACCGGCCCGGCCGGTATTCGCTGTCGCGGGCATTCCAGCCATCGTCCAGATCGCCCCACAGGCCGGCCTGGCGGGCACGTGCTTCCAGCGCCTTGCGGCTCAGTCTGCGGACATCGTGGGCATTCCAGGCTTCGGCCATGCGCTCGCAGTCAATCAGCATCACCGAGGTGTCGCGGTCATTGATCGACAGAAAACCGGCCTTGTCCATGGGGGTGTCGAACAGTTCGGCCGGATCGGTCAGATAGATCTGGTCGGCGTCGTTGTAAATCGCTCGCCCCTTGAAGCTGGCGAACTCGGGGATGGCAAACCGGTAATTGGTAAAGCCGGTCAGCCAGAACCCGCGCCGGAACCCCTTAAGATCGCGTAACAGGTAGATCTCGTAAATCCTTGACGGATCGCGATACTTTTCCACCGACCAGATGAAAATCCGTTCGGCGCGAAATTGTCCGCGCTCGGTGCCGAGAAAGATGCGTACCGGCGGTTTTTCCGACGGTCGATGCCCATCGCGCACGCCCAGCACGATGCGGTCGGGCGAGGTGCGCCGGGCCGGCGGGCGGTCGGCGCTGAAGCGGGCCGGGACCAGGCCGCGCACGATGCGTTGTGACAGTAGTGCCATGTCAGTATCCTGAAGCGTCAGTCGATACGTCTATCGGGAAAGCATAGCGCGACCAGCGGCGCTGATGCCATGTCCACCATTGTGGGTGTTTTTCGATATGCGATTGCATGATCGAGGTCAATTTCTCGACCGCCAGTTCGAGCGGTTGGTCACGATCAAGGGTTTCGGGTGGGCCCATGCGAAAGTGCCATGTCGGGTCCACGCCCTCGAGCAACGCGGGAACCACGGCTGCACCGGTGCGGCGGGCCAGTTCGGCCGGACCGGGAGGCATCTGCAGAGTCTTGCCCAGGAATTGCTGTTGCACACCGCCTTTCTTGGTCGCCTGGTCCATGAGTATGAACAGGATGCGGTTGTCCCTGAGCGCCTTGATCATCTGGCGCACACCCACCGATGCCGGGTCGGCGGGAATCGCCTGCAGGCCCAGCGAGCTGAGCCCATCGCGAAAGAAGTGTCGGGGAATCTTGTTCGATTCGCGGTAGATGACCGCCATGGGGTAACCACGCCGGGCCAGGTGAGCCGCCATCGCAACACCGTTGCCCATGTGCATGCCCAGCAGGATGACGCCCTTGCCGGCATTCAGCGCCTGGTCCAGGTGTTCGAGGTTGCTGGTGGTTACGGCCGCGCCGATATCATCCAGGCCGACGGCGCCGGAATACATGGCCAGGATTTCCAGGATGGCGCGATCGTTGATCCGGTAGGCCTCGGCCAGCCAGCCCGGAACCCGGTCATCGGCAGGATCAATGCCCAGTGCACGCTGCATTTGCCGATGCAATCGACGGCGTTGAAATGGAGCGAGTCTGTAGTGCCACTGGCCGATGACATGTCCGGCCTTGCGAAGACGCGCCATGCCGCCGCGTCCGAGCCAGCGCGCCAGGCCACGCAGGAGATGAAAACCCAGGCGTCGAGTCCGGCGACGAACGTTCATGAATCCGACGTCTGTGTTCGACGGCCTTCGCGCACGTGGATGACCTGATCGGCGGCACGCACCAGGCCTTCATCGTGACTGACCGCCAGCAGGGTCAGTTGTCCCTTGAGGTGTTCGACGGTTTCGATCACCGCGGCTTCGGATTCATCGTCGAGGTTGCTGGTGGCCTCGTCAAGAATGAGGAGGCGGGGCCCGTGAATCAACGCACGGGCAATGGCCAGGCGCTGCCGTTGACCGCCGGACAGCCGACCACCACGCTCTCCCAGCAAGGTGTGCAATCCCTCCGGCAGGGTCTCGACAAAGTCCAGGGCATCGGCCATGGCCAGGGCCTTGCGCGCCTGCGCCTCGCCCAGGTCCGGTTCGCCAAGCGTCAGGTTGGCCAGGACCGAATCGTTGATCAGCAGGGGATCCTGGGGTACGTAGCCGATCATTCGCCGCCACTTTTGATGGTCGATATCGTCGAGCGGCTGACCATCGACACTGATCCGGCCGCCGTCGGCATGCAGCAGACCGGCCACCAGGTCGATCAGGGTGGTCTTGCCGGAGCCGGACGGGCCGCTCAGTACCGTCAACTGTCCGGCCGGAATGATCATGGACAGTTGGTCGATGACCTGGCGATCGTCGTAGCCGAAGGTCACCCGGTCGAACTCGATGCCCTGATTGAGCGACGGTTGAAGGTGCCCGCGCGGCGGCTCGCGCTCGGCCTCGGCTTCTTCGATGGTCTGTCGCAGTGACCAGTACGCGCTTTCGCTGATCGCCATGTGTTGCAGCGAGCGCTGTCCCTTGGCCAGGTGATTGACCGAGCGGGCGATCAGGAAAATCATCACCATGACCGTGGCCATGGGCAGGTCCATGCGCACCAGGAAAAAGAAAAAGCCGATGCCGATCAGGATGGCCAGCAGCGGTTCCTGCAACGCGGTCAGTCCGGCCTTGGCGATGACCTGGTTTTTCAGGGCTTTTTTCAGATCACGGGTCTGGCTGGACATCAGGGTATCGACATGATCTTCGCGAGCCATCGCCTTGAGCGGCTTGACCGCACCGAGCTGGTCGGTCATCACCGATAGCAGTGATTTGAGCAAACCGGTCTGGTCGCGCCCGGCACGCCCGGCAATGCGCACCAGAAAATGCAGCAGGCCCAAAACGACCCCGCCGAAGGCCAGGGCAATCAGGCTGGCCTGCCAGGAAATCAGCAGGGCCAGCCCGGCATAGATCAGCGCACTGATGGTCTGGGTGGCCATGACCGCGCCATGAAAGAAACCTTCCGAGGCGCGGTGGGCCTCGGTGGCCACGGCATTCGAAAGCTTGCCGACCGGCTGGGCCAGGTAGTAGCGCCAGCGTGAACGGGTCACGGCCCGGATCAATCTGAGCCGCAAGTCCGTGGCGACATGGGCCACGGTATAGCCGACCTGGCGGTTGGCCAGCAGCACGATGATCGCCTTGAAGGCGATCATGGTCACGCCCAGCACCAGCAGTGAGACCGTGGTCGGCTCCATGCCCAGCCATTCAACCGCGTCCAGGGCGATCCGCTCGGGCATGGAAGGGTCTTCGGTGGCGCCGGTGGCCAGGTTGAGCATGGACAGCAGCAGGGACAGCCCCAGCCCGTCGAGCACGCCGGCAACGATCAGGGCGAGCAGGGCCAGCAGCGTGCGCCAGGGATAGGCGCGCGCAAAGGCCAGCATCATGGCCGCGGCGCCGCGCGATGTCGTGTCCGAATTGCTCACTTGAAGCCTCCCTTGCGCCACATGATCCAGGCCAGTTTCCAGGCGGCCAGGCGCGGGTATCTGCGCATCCGCTCAGTCGGCTCGACGCGCACTCCGCTGTGACGTTCCACTTTCCAGACGATGTAATCGATCCCGTTGGTGAAGGTTCCGGCGGCCTTGAAGAGCCGGGCCAGGTTGAACAGTTTGCCTGTGATCCGTCTCGCCTGCCAGGACAGCCGGGTGGCAAGACGCTTGACCGGGGCGTCGCTCCCGTTGACCTGGTTCGACTGCATGCGCACCGGTCTGCCGGGTTCCCCGGACAGTGCGGTGGTCAGATCGGGCCAGTAGTCCGGGTCGCTGAGAATCAGTTGTTCGGCGTTGCCGGCCGGTTCCGGGCGCAGTTCGCAGCGATAGGTCAGGGTCAGTGCGCGAACCCAGAAAGCCGCCGGGGTCATGGGCTGGTCGATCAGCGGCGTGACCCGCTTGGCAAAGTTGTGCGCGGCCAGTGCACGCGCCAGGGCCAGCCTGTCTCCGGCGCGGCCACGCTCGTAAGCCAGCCTGGCCGGCTGGCAGAAGCGGGCCCAGAAATAATGATCGCTGCGACTGGCGCAGCGGCGTTGAAACTGGTCAAGGCTGATGACCGCGTACTTGCAGCGCAGCACCGCGCTTTCCTCGCGCGTTTCCAGGTAGAAGACATTGGGTGGCAGCAGCCAGTTGAGTCCGGCCAGCAGTCCTGTTCCGAATGCCTTCCGGTAGCTGTCGACCACGACCAGCAGATCGACCAGTCCATCGGAAGCGTTGGTCTTGCGCCGGCACGAGCCGTACAACACCACGGCATGAATGGCGTTGTCGTAACGATCGTGCAATGCCGTGATCAGTCGCTCGATGCCGGTCGGCAAATCGCCGGCATCGAGGTCGGATCGCATGAATTCGACCAGGGCGCTCATGGATGCAGAAACTCGAAGTCGATGCCGGATTGGACATGAACCGGCAGTGCCGGATCGAAGTCGTGCTCCTGGCCGTCCAGGCTGATGTGTTCAAGACCTGACAGATCCACCCGTTGGGTTCGGCCGCTGAGATAACCCGTCTGTGGCGCCATGCCCTGGCTGTAGCGCCCCTTGACCAGGCGCAACAATCGCAGCCAGAAGCGCTGGGCTCGGCTGGAGACTGCGCTCAGGCGGACCGTCCCATTGCCCGAATCGGCATACGGGTCGACGAACTCCCTGCGATGATGCAGCGAGGTGATCAGTAGCAGCCTGACCGAGGTCTGCAGTTGACCCAGACCCTGGGCCTTGATGGTCATTTCCGGGGCCACGAAGCCCGATTTCCCGATCAGTCCCAGCATGGCAAGCCTGATGATGGTCAGGGCCGTGGACAGGTGGCCGGTGCGCAACGGGCCCGTGCCGAGGCTGCGGTGTCTGTGGCACTCGCGGATGATGAAATCAACCACGGCGCCGGCGATAAAAAAGCCATGCGCAGGCGCCAAACCCTGTTGCTCGATTCTCAGGGTCGTACGTGTAGTGCGCTTGAGGTTGGCTGGATCGGTCAGGGCGCGTTCCAGTGTGTCGATCAGGCGGTCATGCGTGCCGATGTCGCGTGCGGTGTAGTTGGTCCGCCCGCCCCCGAGCATCACGATTGCCGGCATTTCGGCATGGGTGAAAGATTCGGCCAGGTAAGTGACCACGGCTTGCAGCGTGCCGTCTCCGCCGATCACCACCAGTCGCCTGACCCGCTCCTGCATGGCCTGGTCGATCGCTGCGTGAATTTCGGTCGGGCCCGACACGACATGCAAGGGGACTTGATGCGCCGTGGCCATGTCGCCGACTCGGGTCAGGCGAGCCCGACTCGACATGCGGAAGCTGCGTGGATTGGCCAGAATCGCGACCCCGGCGACCGTTCCGGCCGACGAGGTTCGTTCCGGCCCTGGAGAACGAACATTCAAGATGCTTTCAGACTGGCTGCGCGGACACCGGGATCAGGTCTCTTTGGCGACCATTCCAGCGCGTGATTGACTCTGCCAGATGCTGATGGCTGAATCATTGGCCGGCGTCTGACGCGCTTGCCTGAACAGGCGGGCGACGACGGCAAAGTAATTGTCATGATTGGCCCTGGCATACGGAGAGTCGTTGCCGAAATGCGCCATCAACCGTTGATGCGCCTCGCCCATGCTGTGATACGGCAGGCCCGGAAACAGATGGTGCAGGGCATGATAGCGAAGCCCGACCGGGAACAGCCAGACGGTCAGCCAGGTCTGGCCGGTGATGTTGACCGAATCCTGGAGCTGGTCCAGGTGGCTCATGGCTTCACCACGGTTGGAATAACTGTGGGCGGCCAGGTTGCGAACCCAGTTCAGCCCCAATGTCCAGGCATGCAGCAACCAGGCCATCAGCCAGTGCACCCACTCGACCGGTCCGAACAGTGTCATCGCCAGCCAGAATCCGACCCAGCCCAGGCACAGGGTTTCAACAATGACCAGATGGCGGCGCTCCTTGCCTGGAAACGCCTTGTGATAGTACGGATTGGACACATAGGCCGTGCCGTTGCTGAGCAGCCAGCGACGCAGCGGCGGGATCAGCCATGACACCGGCCCGGCCAGGCCGAAGCGAGCCAGCGCCATGAGCGGCAGGACCGGGGTCTGGAGCAGGTACTTGACGGTTTCGCGTACGGGAGCCGCGGCCAGCGGAAGATACTCGCCATCGCGCGGGGTGCCGAAATGCGCACGACTGTGGTGCTCGACGTGGTTGCGATAGAGGATCCACGGCATCAGCAACGGAATGCCCACCAGCAGATTCCAGGCACGCTTGAACCACGTCATCTCTCCGCGACTCATGTGGATGATTTCGTGCATGAACGTCCCGGCCCGGTAAAAGGCGATTCCGGCCAGCAACAATCCGAGAATCTGCAGCAATGACCCGGCCGGCGCAGTGAAGTAGGTGACCGTTGCGACCCAGGCGACCAGGGCGCTGGCAAGAAGATCCAGCCAGTAGATGGACGCACGACGTTCGAACAGGTCGGAAACGACCGAGTGGGCCTGACGAATCCATTGGCGTTCCTGGTCGGGGGGTACGGCGCGGCTCATGGTCTGCATGCTGCTGAAAACAAACCTCGAATTATACCCCAGCGTTGCATAAATTTTCGGGCCGGAACTGCTTCACTGCCCGGTATAGCAGCGTTTCCGGGGTCTGTACTCGCGTTGCCAATCCTCACGTAGGGTGAAGCTACGCTCCGGTTGGCAACACTCCGTGCAGCCCCCGGAAACACTACTCTCCGGGCTTCCCGCTCCGAAAATTTATGCAACGCTGGGGTATCCCTGATTAGTGGGGTTTTCGATGTGCAGGCACTGCTTCGGTTAAAGTGGGAGCCCCGATTGTCTTCACAGGGGTGGGAAAATGCAGTAGGGTTGACCCACAGGGATCACTTCTCGAACCAGGGGAAATAATGACCAAGATTCTGATTGTCGAAGATCACGACCTCGTGCGCACTGGTCTTTACAACATTCTCAATCAAGCCGAGGGGCTCGAAATCGTGGGCGAGGCAGCCAGTGGAGAAGATGCTCTGCGGATGGCTCGGGAGCTCGAGCCGGATGTGATCCTCATGGACGTTGAACTGCCCGGGCTTTCCGGCCTGGAAACCACCGAACGCATCCTCAAGGTCCAGCCCGATATCCGGGTCGTGGTACTCACCGCCCACAGCGAGCCGCCGCTGCCAGCGCGCTTGCTCGACATTGGCGCGACCGGCTATCTGACCAAGGCCTGTGATGCCCGCGAATTGATCAGCGCGGTCAAGGCTGTGGCCCGCGGCGAGCGCTACATCGGTTCCGAAATCGCCCAGCAGCTGGCGCTGTCCATGCTGCCCGGGACACCGCAGTCGCCATTCCAGGATTTGACCGCGCGCGAGCTGGAGGTGGCCTTGATGCTGACCCAGGGCATGAAGGCGCCGATGATCGCTGAAGTCATCAACGTCAGCCCCAAGACCGTGGCAACCCACAAGTACAAGATCTACGAAAAGGTGGGGGTCAACAGCGAGGTCGAACTGCTCAGACTGGCCCTGCGCTACGGCCTGGTCAAACCCGAACCGCAGGGCTGACGAGAAGGCTCAAAAGCGTTTGACAGCCTCGAAACCCTGGGCTAGAATGCGCGGCTTGATGTGGGGCCATAGCTCAGCTGGGAGAGCGCTACAATGGCATTGTAGAGGTCGGCGGTTCGATCCCGCCTGGCTCCACCAAAAAGGATAAAACCTAGGCCGCAGTCCCTTTCTGCAACCGGTTCAGTCCCCTTCGTCTAGAGGCCTAGGACTCCGCCCTTTCACGGCGGCAACAGGGGTTCGAATCCCCTAGGGGACGCCA
>SLKT01000095.1 GCA_007134485.1 Wenzhouxiangella sp.
ATGCCGGATTGAGTCGGGTCGGTGGTCAGTGGTCAGTGGTCGGTAGTCGGTGGACGGTAGTCGGTGGGTCAGGGCTGGCCGTTCGGGACGACGCGTGGCATGACGATCTCGAACCGCAATCCCTTGCCAGGGGCGGTATCGGCTTCGATGTCACCGCGCAGTACCCGGGTGACGAGGTTGTAGACGATGTGCAGGCCCAGACCACTGCCACCCTGGCCGCGCCGGGTGGTGAAGAATGGATCGAACATCTGGTCGGCAACCTCCTCGGCCATGCCCTTGCCATCATCCTGGTAGGTCAGGCGCACACTTTCGCCATTGATACTGGCGCCGATCTGGATCCTACCCGTCTCGTCCGGTTCCCAGGCGTGCGTGAGTGAGTTCATGATCAGGTTGACCAGCACCTGGTAAAGCGCTCCGGGATAGGTATCCATGACCACGCCCTCGGGCAATCGCAGTTCGACGCGGTGCGGGCTGCGCTTGAGTTCTGGATGCAGGGAAATCCGGATTTCATCAATATAGGCATCCAGGGAAAATGTTCGACGTTGCTCGCTGGCCTGGTCGACGGCGACTTGCTTGAAACTCTTGACCAGTTCATCGGCTCGGCGCAGGTTGCGTAGAATCATCTGTCCGCTCTGGCCGGCCATATTCGCAAAGGCAGTCACATCCTGTGGGTTCGGGCGCTCGTCCTGTTCGAGTGACTTCTTGAACTTTCGGGTCTCGCTTTCCAGGTGTGATGCGGCGGTCACGCCGACCCCCAGCGGGGTGTTGATCTCGTGGGCGATGCCGGCGACCAGACCGCCCAGGGCGGCCATCTTTTCGGTCTGGACCAGGTAGCGTTGAGCCTGTTGCAGTTCGGTCAGTGTTTTCTGCAGGGTCTGATTGGATTCTTCGAGCTCCCGTGTCCGCTGGCTGACCCGACTTTCCAGTTCCTCGTTGAGTCGACGGAGTTTCTCCTCGGTTTCCTTCAAATGATTGATATCGCGAGTGGTACCGGACAGGCGCAATGCCCGGCCCTGGGCATCGCGCTCGGTGATACGGCCGCGCGACAGCATCCACCGCCAGGGTGTTTCGGGGTTGGTGCGACCCCGGAACTCGGCTTCGAAGTAGTCGGTATGTCCCTTGACATGATAAATGTATTTTTCCTTGAGGTCTTCGACATCATCCGGATGGATGCTGCCCCAGAATTGTTCCAGGGTCATCTGGACGGTATCGTCGTCATCGAAGCCTCGATCCATGCGATTTTCCCGGACCAGCGAGTTGGTTCGGGTATCGGCTTCCCATAATTCATCCCGGCTGCCCCATAGCGCCATTCGCAATCGTTGGCGACTGGCCGCGATTTCGCGCTGGGCGTTGTGACGACGGGTCAGGCCCAGGTGAATTCGCCAGGCGATCGCCAGCATGAGCAGACCCAGCGCCAGTATGTACAGGGCAATGGCGCGGGGATCCCGCCAGGGCGGGGGCAGGATTTCGAGATCCAGTTCGCGGATCGGACCCCATTCGCCGGGCCGAACTCCGGCGCGAACCTGCAAGGTGTAATGTCCGACCGGCAAGGCGGTGAACGAGGCAAAGGCGCGCTCGGGAGTGGTCTCGATCCATTCCTCGTCCAGTCCGAGCAGTCGGTAGGCATAGCGCAGGTTGTGGCGATTTTTCAGCGTACCGGGTGCGACGAACTCCACGGTAAACAGTCCGAGATCATGGCCCAGGCTCAGATGCTCCATGGTGTCCAGGGATCGCGGCAGCTCCTCCAGCTCACCCGGTGAGACGCTCTGGTTGAGCAACAGCAGGTCGGTCAACACCACTCTGGGTGGGTTGTGGGCAACGGAGACCTTGTCGAAGTCGACTCTGACCAGTCCGCGCAGGCCACCGAACCACGCGTGCCCGTCTGCTTGATGGTCCACGCTGCCAATGAAGAACCCCGCCTCGGAACCACCGTCGATGAATGCAAAATTCTCGACTTCCAGGTCATCGGGGTGGATGCGTGAAAGACCGGCGGTGGTGCTGACCCAGATACGACCTTCGCGGTCTTCGGCGATCTCGCCAATGGCATCCGCGTTGAGCCCCTCGGCGCGTCCGATGATCGTGAATGAAGGCGGGTTGTCATCGCTGTCGAGCCGATGCAATCCGCCGCCCTGGGTCCCCATCCAGATCCGGCCATCCCTGGCCTGGTAGAGCCCGGTGACCGAGTTGTGGCGCAGTCCTTGCTGATGACTGCCGGCAGGGAAATGTTCGAACTGTCCGCTTGACCGGTCGAAACGCGCCAGCCCCTTGCGGCGGAGCGCGATCCAGAACGTGCCGTCTTCTGTCTCGAGAATGCCGTTGACTTCATCGCCCGGCAGGCTGGAAGGGTCCTGCGGGTCGGGAACGAACTGAGTGAATCCCTCGCAGGTCGCACAGCGTGAGTACAGGCCATCTCCGATCGTCGAGACCCAGAGCGTTCCGTCGCGTGTGCGTTGCAACTGTTCGACGGTCGCTGAACGCGATACATCCAGTGCGGCATCGTCCACCAGCCGCTCGATTCTCCTTTCATCCCGGTTCCACCTTACAAGACCACCACCGAGCGTACCGATCAGCAGTCCGTCGTCATCATGCAACAGCGAGCCGATCAGACGATGGGGCAGCCCATCGGGTTGATCAGGATCATGGCGCAACCAGTCAAGCAAACCTTGTTCCGGGTCGAAGTGCACCAGTCCGCCGGCATCAAGCATGGCCACCCAGATGGTGCCATCGGGGTTTTCCAGGACCGAGGCGGCCGCATTGCCGGGCAGCGCCCTTGGGTGGTCCGGGCGATTGCGAAACAGCACGAAGGCCGAAGTCTGCGGGTCATGCACGCTGGCGCCGCCGGTCCAGCTCCCGGTCCAGATCAGCCCGGATGCATCCTCGAGCAATGAAACGATCCGAGCCCCGCTGATTCCCAGCGGATCCGACGGGTCATGGCTCCAGTGACGGACTTCACCCGATTCCGGCTGGATGCGCGACAGGCCGGCCAGCGTGCCTACCCACAACGCGCCATGCCGGTCCACCATCAGGCTTCGGACCTGATCATTGATCAGCGTGTAACCATCCGGCCCATCACGATGCCAGTGGCCGCGTTGATCACCATTCGGCCCGACCCGGTAGACCCCATGATCATCGGTCCCGATCCAGAATCCGCCTTCCGAGGCGATCGCCCGGCTGACTTGTACCCGTGAATCGCCCAATCGAGCGAGTAATTCATGACGATTGAGTGCTGGGTCCCACACATGAATTTCGTTGGCACGGGCCAGCAGGGGTTCGCCGCTCGGCAAAACTGTCAGAAGCATGGCCGGTGGATCAACAAAATCCAGTATCTCGAAACCGGTCCGCGCTGGCTCCATCCACTGGATCCGACCGGCATCGCTTTGCACCCAGACTCGTTGATCCTGCGAGACCAGGACTCGCTCGAGTGCATTGGAGCTCAGCCCGGGCGCATCATCACTGTCCACGGTGAATCTTTGAAAACGCTCGGTTGCCGGATCAAAGTGATTCAGGCCGCCGGATTGCGTCGTGATCCAGAGCCCGCCATCAGGATCAATCGCCAGGTCAGTGACATAGTTGTCCGATAGTGAATACGGATCGACTGGGTCATGGCGAAAAACGCGTACTTGGTGACCATCGAAGCGATTGAGGCCATCCTGTGTGCCGAACCAGATGAACCCCGCCGGATCCTGGACCATGGTTCGCACAGTCGCTTGAGAAAGACCCTGAGCAATGCCGAACTCGCGGAAGCGGACATCGTCAACACCGGGCGCGGCGGCATGAACGACCATGACGTGTCCGATCAGCAACAGCAGAAAAGACGCCACCAGCCGACTTGCCGACCCGCGTCGACCTGAGTCATTCGGACATGAGGCCAGTGAGTGCATCACGCTGCAAAGATAGCTGGAAATTGTTGTCAAGTCGAATCGCGCGGCACGTGATTTCCGCCTGAGGGGTCCAGAACGACCACTTGCAGACGAGCTGTCGGTCACTTAGGCTGAAAACTCTCCCATTAGGGGCGAAAGCCCTGATGAATCGATAAAGGAGGGAGTTGAATGCCCGCACGCCCGTCGAAAGCCGTCCAATCCGCCATCGACCAATTCATGAAAGGACTGATCAAGCGCAATCCGGGTGAACCGGAATTTCATCAGGCCGTTCACGAAGTGGTCGAATCACTCATGCCGGTCGTGCTCGAAAACGAGCGCTATCAACACGAGGAAATTCTCGAGCGCATGACCGAACCCGACCGGGTGGTCATGTTCCGCGTCACCTGGGAGGATGACGACGGCCGATTTCGGGCCAACCGCGCATGGCGAGTACAGTTCAACAATGCCATCGGACCCTTCAAGGGCGGGCTGCGGTTCCATCCTTCCGTCACCTTGAGCGTTTTGAAGTTTCTCGGTTTTGAACAGGTCTTCAAGAACAGTCTGACCGGCCTGCCGATGGGGGGCGCGAAAGGCGGATCGAATTTCAATCCCAAAGGCAAGAGCGATCACGAGGTCATGCGCTTTTGTCACTCAATGATGATCGAGCTGTACCGTCACATCGGCGAAGACACCGACGTGCCGGCCGGCGATATCGGCGTCGGCGCGCGCGAGATCGGTTATCTGTTTGGCCAGTACAAACGACTGGAGAATCGCGTCACCGGCATTCTCACCGGCAAGGGGTTGTCATTCGGTGGCAGCCATGTGCGCCTGGAAGCGACGGGCTATGGCTGCGTTTATTTCTGTCGACACATGCTCGAAGAACGCGGCGAGGGATTGAAGGGAAAGAAGGCGACCGTATCCGGGTCCGGCAATGTCGCGCTTTACGCCGCCCAGAAGCTGCAGGAATACGGCGCCCAGGTCTTGACGCTCTCCGATTCGTCCGGGTTCATTCATGCGCCAAAGGGCCTGACCGAAGAGCAGTGGGCATTCATTCGTGATCTGAAAGAGAACAGGCGCGGCCGCATCAGCGAGGCCGCGGACCAATTCAAGGACATCGAGTATCACGATGGGAAGCGGCCGTGGAGCGTCCCGTGCGATATCGCCATGCCCTGCGCCACGCAGAATGAAATCAGCGCTGAAGATGCCAGGACCTTGCTCAAGAACAATGTCATGGCAGTATGCGAAGGCGCCAACATGCCCACCGAGCTTGACGGCGTGCACGCCTTTATGGATGCCGGCATTCTATGCGCGCCCGGCAAGGCCGCCAATGCCGGCGGGGTCGCGGTTTCCGGCCTGGAACAGAGTCAGAATGCGTTGCGCCTGTCCTGGAGTGCGGAAGAAGTGGACGAGAAGCTGCAGGCGATCATGAAGAACATCCATGCCCAATGCGTGGAGCATGGAAAAGAGGGGGACAGGATCAATTACGTCAAGGGTGCGAACATCGGCGGTTTCGTGCGCACGGCGGAGGCCATGAGCGCGTACGGGGCGGTGTGAAGCTGGATTGATCAAAGGTCGCGTCGAAACCTGTCTCGGGTCGACGTTACAGGGTGCATAATGAGGTTTCGAGCCCTCACTGCCTGGAGTTGGAATGCGCCATTTTCTCACTACGGAGGACTGGTCTCGCGCCAGTTTGCAAGCACTGATCGACCGTGCCGCGGAATTACGCGAGAGCCCCGTTCGTGATTCGCTGAAAGGCCGCACGATCGCGCTGCTGTTCCTCAACCCTTCGATGCGTACCCGCACCTCGTTCGAGATCGGCGCCTTCCAGCTTGGCGCCCATGCCGTGGTGCTCGAGCCGGGCAAGGCGGCCTGGGGGATCGAGTTCGAGCCAGAGGTGGTCATGGATGGAGAGGCCGAGGAGCACATCGCCGAGGTCGCCGGCGTGCTGTCTCGCTATTGTGATGCCATCGGCCTGCGGGCCTTTCCGTTATTCAGGGACTGGACGGTTGATCGCCAGGACCGGGTCATCAAGGCGCTGGCCGAGCATGCTTCGGTGCCGGTGATCAACATGGAGACCATCGTTCACCCGTGTCAGGAACTGGCCCTGATGCGCACCATTCAGGACCACATTGGCAAGCCCGATGGCAAGAAATTCGTGCTGACCTGGACCTGGCACCCACGGCCATTGAATACCGCGGTCGCCAATTCGGCGTTGTTGATTGCCAGCAAGTTCGGGCTCAATGTCACCATGCTGATCCCGGACGATGCCTACCTGCTGGACGAGAAGTTCATGGATGCCGCGCATTATCAGGCCGAGGATGCCGGTGGAAGTGTGGAAACCACGACTGATATCGAGTCGGCCTATGCAGGCGCTAATTTCGTCTATGCCAAGAGCTGGGGGGCATTGCCATTGTACGGACGTCCCGAGGAAGAGGCCAGGCTGCGTGAGCCCTATCGACATTTCATGGTCGATGAGCACAAGATGGCCATGACCAACAATGCCCGCTTCAGTCACTGCTTGCCGCTGCGGCGCAATATCAAGGCCACGGATGCGGTCATGGATGCCGATTACTGCGTCGCTCTGGACGAGGCAGAAAATCGGCTGCATGTGCAGAAGGCGTTGCTGGTTGAACTATTGGGCGGCCCTTCATCCGGCGATGGTTGAAAGGCAGAAACGCGAGGTTTACTAATGCAATACTTCTGATTGCATTAGTATGCACTATAGTCAGAGTGCTTCAATACGGGGAACGAACATCCGCTATTTCAAGATTCCAAACGGCTTGGCCGCCGGTTTGTCCGCGGCTATTGTGACTTCCGGAGGGCACCAATGATTCGTGCCGAAGGCATTACCAAGATATTTGGCCCGGATGGGCAATCCATCCTGCCGCTGCTCGAGCAAGGCATGACCAAGGACGAGATCCAGGCCGAGACCGGCCACGTGGTCGGCGTCAGGGATGCCAACTTCGAGATCGAGGCCGGCGAGGTCTTCTGCATCATGGGGCTGTCCGGCAGCGGCAAATCGACCCTGATCCGCTGCATCAACCGTCTGATCGAACCGACCGCCGGGCGCATCTTTCTCAACGACGGGGAAAGCGGCGAGCGCGAGATCACCGCCATGGACGATGGCGAGCTGCGCGAATTGCGCAAGCGCGACATGAGTATGGTGTTTCAGCACTTCGCCCTGTTTCCACATCGAACGGTACTGGCCAACACAGTGTATGGCCTGGAGATCCAGCGTCGCAATGCCGAGGAAAGCCTGCAAATCGGCCGCAGGGTGCTGGACATGGTCGGATTGGGTGGCTGGGAAGAGTCCTACCCGCACGAACTCTCCGGCGGCATGCAGCAGCGTGTCGGGCTGGCCCGGGCGCTGGCCACCGAGGCCAGAGTGTTGTTGATGGACGAGCCGTTCTCGGCGCTCGACCCTTTGATCAAGGTCAACATGCAGCAGGAGCTGGTGCGTATCCAGAAGGACCTGGAGCGCACCATCCTGTTCATTACCCATGATCTCGACGAGGCGATGCGCATCGGCGACCAGATCGCCATCATGGACGCCGGCGAAGTAGTTCAGATCGGTAATCCCGAAGAGATTCTGATCAACCCGAAAACCGAATACGTGGCCAATTTCGTCGAGCATGCCGACCCGACCGGCGTGTTGACGGCGGGCACGATTGCGTTGCGCTTCGACGAAGATCAGTTCAAGCGCGTCGATGACAGTGGCGATTTGATCTACTACGTTCGCCGCAGTGATCCTGAAGGCGCCCGCTTCGGTGTTGATCGTGACCAGCGACTTCGGGCGGTGGTCCCGGCGGGCCATCGCGAGAGCGTGGAACTCGTCGGGCTCGATGACATTGCCGAGCGGGCGGCAGACGAGACTTCGGATGGCGGCCGCCGCGATGATCTGGCCTTGCGTTGTGACGAGCAGGCGGTGTTGCGCACGGTGCTCAAGGGTCGGTCCTGTTCGACAGTTCCGACCGTGGTTACCGATGCCGACGGACGTCTGCTAGGCATCATTGACGAGCCCGAGCTGATCCGCGGAATACTGGACAAGAAGGGGCACGGGGAGCAGGCCGACAGTAACGGGGCTGGCGTGGAGCCGGCTTCAGGAGGAGAGTCGAAGCCATGAGCGAATTGCTTGAATTTCTGCGCCAGTTGTTCACCGATCCGTTCGGACTGCTGGATATCCCGGTGCGCGAATGGGTGACCGATGCCGTCAACTGGATCGTGCGCACATTCCGCGATTTCTTCCGCAGCTACGTCAGTCCGCCGGTGCGCGGTGTGATGGAGCTGTTTCAGTGGGCGCTGAGTTCGGTGCCGCCATTGGTGTTTCTCGCACTCGCCTATGTCATCGCCTGGCGGGCGGCATCCTGGCGGGTTGCGGCATTTACCGTGATTGCTTTCACCTTCATCGGTTTCATGGGCGTCTGGGACCAGATGATCATCACCTTGTCGCTGATCGCCACGGCCGTATTCTTCTGCATTCTCATCGGCTTGCCGATCGGCATCCTGTGCTCGCGCAGTGACTGGTTCTACACGGTGGTGCGGCCGGTGCTCGACATCATGCAAACCACGCCGCCGTTCGTGTACCTGATCCCGGCTGTCATGCTGTTCAGCATCGGCAATGTGCCCGGTTTGATCGCGACCATCATCTTCGCCATGCCACCGATGATCCGCCTGACCAACCTGGGCATCCGGCAGGTGGAAACGCAGTACATCGAGGCGGCGGTGGCATTCGGCTCGACGCCGCGCGAGATTCTCTGGAAGGTCCAGGTGCCACTGGCCCTGCCGACCATCATGGCCGGCATCAATCAGACCATCATGTTGTCGCTGTCGATGGTCGTGATCGCCGCCATCATCGGCGCCGGCGGGCTGGGTCTGGAAGTCTATGCCGGTCTCGAGCGGCTCAACATTGGCCAGGCTTTTGTTGGTGGTATCGCCATCGTGCTGCTGGCCATGGTGCTCGACCGGGTGACCCAGGGGCTTGGCGAGAAGGGGCCGGCCAGCCGTGCCAAGCGCTCCGAGTAGACCGCAAATGCGAGATTCGCGCCATCAAGGGGGGCAGGTGAAACTCGCACGGGTCTTTGTTAATGTAAAGAGTCCAAGCCGCCAATAGGAGAATCCGCGTTTGCGGCTACGCGTGACCGACTTTTCGACGGATCAAGTCGAAAAGTGCGGGCCATACTGACTTTATGTCCGAGGCCCGCCGAGTTATCGATTTTCCACCAATATGGGAGGCATACAAGCCATGAAATCTCGATCCCTGTTCAAACATTTTTGCTACGCCAGTCTGTTTCTGGTTCTGGCCGTCGGCAGCACGCTGACTCTGGCCGGTCAGGCCAAGGCCGCCACGGGTGATCAGCCCGGCGAAGGCGTCACCGTACGCCCGGCGGTAGCGACCTGGACTTCCGCGATTCCGGTGAGCTGGGTATACATCGAACTGCTCGAGGAGCTGGGCTACGACGTGGACAGCCCGACCTCGCTGTCGAACCCGGTCGCCTACCTGGCGATTTCCGAGGGCGACATCGATTACTGGCCGAACGGCTGGTTTCCACTGCACAACGCGCAGCTTCCCGATAATTTTGACGATGTCGGCGAAATTTTTGATCCACTCTGCATCGCCTGCGGTATCCAGGGTTACCTGGTCGACGCGCAGTCGGTGTCGGAGCACGGCATCACCGGCATCATGGACATTGTCGAGAACGAGGAACTGCGCGCGCTGTTCGACCATACCGGTGACGGTCGCGCCGAACTTTACGGCTGCCCGCCCGGCTGGGGCTGCCACGAGGGTATCAACGACATGCTCGACAAGTTCGAGTTGCGCGATTACATCAATCACGTCGATGCTGGCTACTCGGCCACTTTTGCCGAAGTGGTAACGCGGATCGAAGGCGGTGAGCCAACGCTGTACTACACTTGGGGTCCGAGCGCCTGGTTGCTGGCGCTGACGCCCGGTGACGAGGTCATGTGGGTCAACGCTCCGGGTATTGTCGAGGACGAAGCCGAACGCGCCGAAGGCGTCGCCGGCGCGGCAAGCGACCCGATCGAAATGGGCTTTGTCGCCGCGGACATCCAGGTGACGGCCAATAGCGAATTTCTCGAAAACAATCCCGCGGCCGCGGAATTGTTCCGCCATGTTCGCCTGCCGCTGGAGTGGATCAGCGAGGTCGATGCACGCATCGGCGATGAGGATCTCACCGACAGCGAGGTTCGTCCGTTGGTCCGAGAGTGGATCGACGCCAACCGCGACCAGGTCGATGAGTGGCTGGCTGCGGCCCGCGCCGCAGCAAACTGAGAACCGGACGATAACCGCGGCCTGACCGCGGAAATCTCTGAGGTTCAATCGCCCCTGGTGGGCGAATGATCGAAATCGGCCAGCCTGGCTTGCTCGGGCTGGCCGATCTAGTCGTAAACCGCAGGAGAACCTGCTATGGTGCAGTGCATCATTCTCTGTCAGCGGTTGCAATCATGCTCTACCAGTTCTACGAATTCCAGCGCTCGCTGATCAGTCCGTTCAGTATCTGGGCCGAGGCTGCCGCGCGCAGCTTTTCCCTGCCCGGCAGCGCGCTGTCGAAGTGGCCCGGCGCCGAGCGCGTGGCGGCCGCCTATGAACTCATGCACCGCCTGGGCAAGGACTACACCAAGCCCGAGTTCGGCATCCACTCGGTCACCGCCCACGGCCACGAAGTGCCGGTGGTGCAGTTGCAGGCCCTGGGCCTGCCGTTCTGCAACCTGCTGCGAATGAAGCGCTACACCGACGACCCGCAGACCATCGCCGACCTCAAGGAAGACCCGGTGGTGCTGATCGTCGCCCCGCTGTCGGGCCACCACGCCACCCTGCTGCGCGACACCGTACGCACCATGCTGCCCGAGCACAAGGTCTACATCACCGACTGGGTCGACGCGCGCATGGTGCCGGCCGCGGCCGGGCCTTTCGGTCTCCATGACTATGTCAACTACATACAGGCCTTCATCCGCCATATTGGCGCTGAGAATCTGCACGTCATGGCCGTGTGTCAGCCGGTGGTGCCGGTGCTGGCCGCGATTTCGCTGATGGCTGCGCGCGGCGAGCCCACACCAGCCGGCATGACGTTGATGGGCGGCCCGGTGGATGCGCGGGTCGGGCCCACCGGAGTCAACGACCTGGCCGAAACCCGGTCGATGCGCTGGTTCCGTTCCAGCCTCGTACACCCCGTACCCATGCACTACCCGGGCGCGGGTCGACGGGTCTACCCCGGGTTCATGCAGCACGCCGGATTCATGGCCATGAACCCGCGCCGCCACGTGACTTCGCACTGGGACTTCTACAAGCAGTTGATCACCGGTGACCTCGAGGACGCCGAAGCCCACCGCAAGTTCTACGATGAGTACAACGCCGTGCTCGACATGCCCGGTGAGTACTACCTTGACACCGTGCGCATCGTGTTCAAGGACTACTTGCTGCCTCGCGGTGAGTGGTCAATCGAAGGCGAGCAGGTTGACCCGTCCCGGATCACCGACACGCGACTGCTGACCATCGAGGGCGAAAACGACGACATTTCCGGACCGGGCCAGACCCGCGCGGCGCACCAACTGTGTTCGGGGTTGACGGAAGGCGCCCGAGAGCACTACGAGGTCCCCAAGGCCGGCCACTACGGCATCTTCAGCGGCCGACGCTGGCGCACCCAGGTCTATCCCCGGGTGCGCGATTTCATCCGCGGCATGGCCCACTAGCGCCCGGTGCATCCGAGGGCTGGATCAGGGTGGGGTTACCGATCCACTCGAACAAATGTCCAGTTATCAAAGCGCTTGAGTTGATGGATTTTGCCGTCTTCGTCCCGATCAAACACTAGACTCTCTCCAAGCTCACCATCCGGTCTGACCCTGCGAAAGGTATCCCCTTCGACAGGTTTGAACATTGCCATGTCTTCAGCAGGTGAATCGGTTGGTAATGCGAGCATGACCAGCTGCCCTTCCCATGTCGATATATGGTGTTCCTGCATTGTCCTCGAGCCTTTCCATTCGTAGTAGCCGGTATATTCCTTTAAATCCACTAGTGGTTCACTTTTCTCCGATTGTCCATTGGCACTCAACCGGGTCAGAATGCCGTGCATTCCGTTGACATATTTACTCATGTCGACACCATTGGCATTGACCATGGCTGAATAGGCAAGATTTCTGTCAAGATTGAGTTGAAGTGATGATTGATAGCCGGGGCAATATCCTCCGTGTCCCGCCCATCTATTCCCATCCTGGCCCTGATACACGCCAAAGCCCAGCCCCCGGGTGCTCTTGAAGTCCGGATTGGTCCAATGCACGTTTTGCATGTATTTCAGCGTTGCCGGATTCAATATTTCCGGTTCTGTGGCATCGCGAAGCCTGAATTGCCATGAGGCAAACCTTGAGAGGTCTTCTACATTCGAGGAGAAACCTGCTGAAGCTTCCACGCCTTCGGCATCGAATAACTCGATTTCCTTGCGCTCACCCCCTCGTGTGAGCACGCTGTAACCGACGGCCAATTCGTTGCCGTGCAGCGTTTCAGGCATATAGGTTCTTGTGTTTGTCAGATCAAGCGGTTCAAGTATGGTGCGGTTGACATATGCGCTGTACGACTCGCCGGACAGCTTTTCGATGACCTCACCCAGGAGTACAAGGGCAAGATTGCTGTATTGAAGATAGGACGATGCGGGATACATCGTGCTCTGCTCCGATAACCTTTCCCGGATTTGTTCCCGCGTCGGAAACGGATTGTCCGGAGCATTCCAGTGAGAGAAATAATTTTCCCTTGGAAGACCCGAAGAATGTGACAATAGCGTTCGGATGGTGATTGGACCGCTTTCGGGAAATTTCTGCTCGAGGTCATACCACGGCAGCACTTCATCAATTCGGTCATCCAGTCTGAGTTTGCCCTGGTCATACAAGCTCATGACAGCCACCGAGGTGAACAGCTTTGATATTGAGCAGATACTTCCAATCGTCGATGTCTGCGCGTCAATATTCTCCTCGATATTGGCTTTTCCGAATGCCCCCGACCATACCAATTCCTGTCCATCAACGATTGCAGCGGTGATGCCCGGGAGATTGTCATAGTCTCTTTGTGCATCAAGCCATACCTCAATGAGCTTGAATGCTTCGGAGTAATCCTTTTGATCATCGTGAGCCAAAACTTGCAGCGGTACACTCGCAAGGAAAATGAATAAAACAAGGTTTCTCATGACTGCTCCCATCCGAATTACTTTTATGACCGGGTTGCGCCAATCATAATACAATCACTCAACTTGACGCCAAGCTACGGCTTGGCGTGGCTGTGGATACTACTTGTGCTGGTGGAAAAGTGCGCTTAAGCTTCCCATGCCCAGTTGTTATCCAGACGACCAGCGGGGCCATCCACAACGAATCGAGGGAGACATGCATGAAGATCGGACCGCGGGCGAATGGCACATCCAGGCAGATGGTGGTCACAATCCTGCTGGCTGCGGGGCTGGCCCTGGCGGGTTGCGCCAACGAGGACACTCCGACGTCTCCCCCTCCTCCAGCCGATCAGGAGAAAACGGGGCAATTGCAAGAAGTTGGTGACGGCGAGGACATCGTCGAGGCGCAGGAGACGGATCCCGCGACACAGACCATCGACATGACGGCCGAGGACGGATTCAATGGTCCCCTGCCGGTCGACCACGATCATGCCCCCGGCACGGGAGAGCTTGTCATCGGTGACGAACGCATCGCCATGGAACTGGGTTGCACCGACCCGTCCGTCCATCGCAACTGGTTGTTCACGTTGATCGTGAGAGCGCGGGGCGAGGACTCGGCAGGCCACCCAGTTGGGGTGGAGGCACAACGTGTGATCTCAGGGCAGGCCGAGCCCGGACCCGACGGCTACCACGGCCAGGAGCTGTCGAGGCTCATGGTCCAGCGCCAGGTCGAGCGCACGTTTCTGCCCAATTCTGTCGGCGCCGGCGTCCTTGGCAGTCACGATCTGCCAATCGTGTGGATTACCGAGGACGGCCGCTTTGCCGCGGTCGCCGACCTCGGGCCAGCGGCAGTACTTGCGGCTGACGACGAGGAATTCCTGCACCTGGTGCCAGAGGGCGAGGCGCTCTTCACGGGCACCTGCCCGACCGACTGGCCCGGCCCGATCATGGATCGTTCCTGACCGGCCCCTTGAGCAGAAAGATTGCGGTTCAGCAGGCAAGCCTGAGATTGATGAACCATCAGATAGGCGTTAGGCTGGGTACATGGGGACTGAAGAACCCACCTTGCTAATGCAATCAGAAGTATGTCAGAACTGCCGGGCCCCGCTGACCGGTCGCTTTTGCGCCAGCTGCGGCCAGGACAATCGCCTTCAAAGGCTGACCTTCCGGCAGGTTCTGTCGGAAACCGCCGATGAGCTTTTCAAGCTTGAACTGCCGATTGCCCGCACCGTGACCGAGCTTGCCTGGCGACCCGGGTGGGTGGCAGCCCAGTACGTCGAAGGCCGCCGCCGCACATTCACCAATCCACTGAAGTACTGCCTGCTGCTCACGGCCATTTCATTAATCGCCTTGCAGATCTGGCCGGCCCCGGAAATCGACCCCGAAACCGCAACCGTCGATGGTGAGCCTGATGAGTTTCTGGCAGCCTGGTTCCAGGCCCTCAACGAGATGCAAGAGTGGGTCACCCGTTATGCCGCGATTATCACTCTGCTGCTTCTGCCTTTGTTGACGGCACTGTCCCGCTTGTTCTTCCTCCGCTCCGGACGAAACTTCGCCGAGCATTATGTTCTCGGCCTCTACATCCACGGTCAGTGGTATCTGCTTACCCTGCTGCTTCTACCCCTGATCACCAACGAGATCGTCTGGGCGGCAATTTTGGGCCAACTCGTGATTATCCCGCTGTATGGCCTGGCCGCAATTCATTTCTTCCCGGGCAGGACGTGGATCAAAGCCGTCCTGGGCGGGCTGGCTGCGTTTTTGTATTTGCTGGCCTTTCACCTGATCTACTATGCAGCGGCATTTGTCATCGTCATGGTTCAAAGCCCGGAGGTTTTCACCAACGGCTGATCGGCCGCAGTCCCCTGCAACCGCTCCATCTCAAAACCCGGGGCTCGAACGATTCGGACGATGAAGTAAAAGTGAAGGAAGCGTATTTAGGGCTCGCAAAAATGCGATATTTTTCAGTCAAGAGACATTATTGGGTCGAGGTCTTGTGAAAGGATCTTTTCCCACTTGACCCCTCGATACACCACCCAGGGAGGATCAATATGACAGTTTCTGAAAAACGCGAGGTGCAGGTGCTCGATGGCGGTATGGGACAGGAGCTTCGTCGGCGAAGCAGCCAGCCGGCATCGCCTCTATGGTCGGCCCAGGTGATGCTTGACGAGCCGCACCTGGTCACCGAGGCCCACCGCGATTTCATTGAAGCCGGTGCCGCCGTGATCACTCTGAATACCTACAGCGCAACGCCCCACCGGCTGGAGCGAGACGGCGCGCCGGACCTGTTCGAAAGGATCCACCGGGCGGCGCTGGCCGCCGCCCGGCAAGCCCGCGAGGACAGCGGAAAACGCGTGCGCATCGCCGGTTGCCTGCCTCCCCTTGTGGCCAGCTATCGCCCGGAAGTTGCCCTCGACGATGATACCGCCCATCGCGATTATCGCCGCATCGTGGAAACACAGGCCGAGGAAGTCGATTTGTTCCTGTGCGAAACCATGGCTCTTCGCAGGGAAGCGCGAGTGGCAACCATCGAGGCCACGCGCAGCAAGCTGCCGGTGTGGACCGCCTTTACCGTGGATGACGCCGACGGCTCGAAGCTGCGTTCCGGAGAATCGCTGCTGGAAGCAGGCCGGGAAGTCGTGGCCGCCGGCGCGCAGGGCGTTCTGGTCAATTGCTCCATACCCGAAGCGGTTGCAACTGCCATGGACATCCTTTCCGAGCTCAAGGTCCCATTTGGCGGTTACGCCAATGCCTTTACCTCCGTGGACGCCCTGCAGCCCGGCGGCACGGTGGATGTTCTGGAATCACGCAAGGACCTCGACCCCGCCACCTATGCCCAACACGCGCTTGGATGGGTACGAAAGGGCGCCGGCATCGTGGGAGGCTGCTGCGAAGTCGGACCGGCTCATATCAAGTCGCTGAGCGAGGCCCTGGCTGCCGAGGGATACTCCATCAGCTGCGGATGATCCCGAAGTCGAGTTTGACCGATTCGAGTCCCCCTGGATTAAGCATTGATGGGCAAGACGGCTTGTCCTGCTCCGTGGATTCAGCGGGGACCGACATCCCCCTCAGCGTGATTTGCCGGCTCATAGCCCCTATGCTTATCGGCTTGTACCACACGAGCAGGCCCTGAATGGGTGGTCGGGGCGTCCATCCGATAGCCTCGTCGTGTGACGGCGACCACCGGCGGCTGGCCTCGCTTCTCGAACCAGTCGTGGGCCGGCTTGAGGGTTTGCCAGAAATCCACCCAGCGGCGATGTGCATTGCGTGCCATGTTGTCTTCGGTCATGCGAAATGGAAAGACATGGACCGGGAAGCTGCGCTGACTGTGCCGCAGGGCGGCTTCGGCCAGCACGTAGATTTCTTCCATGGCTTCATCGGTCATGGCGAAGCAGCCGCGCGATTCGCAGCCACCGTGGACCATGATGTTGCCACCGGTGCGCCCCTGGGCACGGTCATAGCGGTTGGGATAACCGATGTTGAATGACAGGTGATAGTTGGAGTTCGGATTCATCCAGCGGGCGCTGACTTCGTAAAAGCCCTCCGGCGCCTGCCAGTCCCCTTGCCGCACTTTAGGCCCGACGATGCCCGAGACATCGCAGATCGGGTAGTTGCGGAACAATTGATAACCTTCGGCGCTTTCGACCCACAATTCCAGCTCACGCTCTTCCTTGAAGACGCGCAGGTAGATGGGAGCGCCCAAAAGCAGCGAGCGCTCCGACAACTCCTCGCTCAGTCGTGGAGCGACCCGTTCAGTGACAGTCAGTGAGCGTTCGGACGTCGGGATGGTATCGGGCATGGAGGTCGCCAATGCCGAGCAGCCCAGCGAACCGGCCAATAACAGGGCCGTGGTTCGGATAATGAAATGTGCCGGGCATGCACGCATGGGTCAGCTGGAGACGAATGTGTCGGTGATCATACCGGATGTCTGCCCGCGAGCCAATCGACCGGGGTAAACTCGGGTCTTGATTTCGAAACCGACACAGACTGCGGGAATCCGAACGACCATGAACTCCAACCAGCCCATCGTCCTGGCATTTTCCGGCGGACTGGACACCAGCTACTGCGTCCTGGCCCTGAAGCAGCGGGGCTTTGAAGTGCACACCGCCTTTGTCGATACCGGCGGTATCGATTCTGAACACAAGGCATGGATCGCCGAGCGTGCCCGGGCCCTGGGCGCGGTCAAGCATCATGAACTGGATGCCGCCCAGCCGCTGTGGGACCAGTTCGTGGTGCCGCTGTTGTGGTCCGGGGCGCGCATGCTCGAGCAGTACCCGATGCTGTGTTCGGATCGCTACGTGATCGTGGAGCAGTGCCTGAAGCTGGCCGATGAACTGGGTACGCAGCATTTCGCCCATGGCTGCACCGGCATGGGCAATGACCAATTGCGCTTTGATCAGTCGGTGCGCTCGCTCGGTGACTATCGGATTCATGCCCCGATTCGCGAGCTCCAGAGAGAGACTCGCAATGTGCGCGCTCACGAACTGGAACTGATGGCCGAGGCCGGTGTCGAGGTGCCGACCTCGGCCAGTCGTTATTCGATCAACGAAAATCTGCTCGGCGTCACCTTGTCGGGCCAGGAAATCGACGAGTTCGGGGTGCCGGGCGAGGATACCCATGTCTGGTGTCGGCCGCGCGTTGAATGGCCCGATCAGCCCCTGGAGCTGACCATAGGATTCGAGTCCGGCCGGGCCGTCAGCCTGAATGATCAGCCCATGGACGGACCGAAATTGCTGGCTGAACTCAACCGGCATCTGGGTGCTTACGGCGTTGGCCGGCACATTTACACCGGCGATGTCTCGATTGGCCTGAAAGGGCGCATCGTGTTTGAATGCCCGGGCATCGATGGTCTGATGATCGCCCAGCGCGCCCTCCGTGAGGCGGTCAATACCCGTTTGCAGAACCAGTTCCAGCAGACCATCGCCAATCGCTGGGCGGAGCTGGTCTACACCGGTTTTTTCTTCGAACCGCACAAGAGAGATCTGGAAAAGTACCTGGAGTCGGCCAATCGCTTCGTGACCGGTGTGGTCCGCATCGCTACCGCCGGCGGCAGCGTGCAGGCCGTGGCGGTCGGCTCGCGTTACCTGCTCAAGGACCCGGATTCGGTTTACGCCCAATCCGCCGGATGGACCCCGGAAGAGGCCGAAGGCTTCGTCAAACTCATCGGCCAGAGCTCGACCCTGGCGGCACGGGTCAGAAAATGATGGATCGCCTGCTGGAACATCTGGGTGAGCTGCTGGCTTGCGACAGTCAGAATCCGCCGCGTGCTTTCGATGGTGACGCTTCAATGTTTCGCCATTGTCGAAAGACTCTGGAAGTGGCTGGTTTCACCGTCGAAATCACCGACTACGGCGATGGTCATGTCAACCTGTATGCACGCCGTGGCAACCCGGAAATGTTGTTCAACTGCCACCTCGACACCGTGCCGGTGGGTGAGGGCTGGACGAAGCCGGCGCTGGAATTGACGGTCGAGGACGGGCGCGCCTGGGGGCGGGGCGCCTGTGACATCAAGGGGGCGGCGGCGGCCTTGCTGACGGTGGCCGAGTCCACTGATGAACCGATGGCCATCCTGTTTTCCAGTGACGAGGAAGGCGCCGGGGGTTGTTGCGTGAAGAATTTTCTGACCGCACCGGAGAATCGCGAGTTTTCCCAGGTGGTGGTGTGCGAACCGACCGGTTGTGAAGCAATTCTGGCCCATCGCGGGTTTCTCTCGGTCAAGGGGCGGTTTTTCGGGGTGATGGGGCATTCATCGGAATTTCGTGCCCTGGCCGATAACGCCAATCACCGCGCCGCCCGCTGGCTGAGCGCCGCGCTGGATTACTGCCAGGCCGAGGCCGATGCGGGCCGGCACACCTGCTTCAATCTGGGTCTGTTCAATGGCGGCACCAAATCCAATGTCATCGCCGGAGATGCCCGCGTGCATTACTCGGCCCGGCTGGGTCCGGGCCAGTCCAACGAGCAGCTGTTCGATGCGCTCAAAGGACTGGGCGGGGCCGAGCAGTGGGTGGAGTGGGATATTCCCTTTGCCGGACCACCGCTGCCGGCCGGTGGCCGGAATGATGAAGGATCACGCGACTTCTGCCGGCAACATGGCTTGAACATCGGTGAACCGGTCGGCTTCTGGACCGAGGCCTCGCTGTTTTCCGATGCCGGCCTGAGCGCGATGGTGCTCGGCCCGGGCGATATCGCCCAGGCCCACGCGGTGGATGAATGGGTCACGCTGGATCAGCTTGAACGCGCGACCGGAATCTACCAGGCCATTGTCAGTGCCGGTTGAAGCCCAGGTCTCAATTCCGAAAGCGGTCTCCGAATATCAGGTCAAGCAATTCGTTGTACTCGAACGGCCCGAGGTCAACCGCTGAGCCGATGACCCGGGTATTGCCGTCAAGATCCAGCGGCAGCGGCTCGCTGGTATTGCCATCGCCATCGATATCGAATTCGTCGGCCGGAAGCAGGTCGGAGTTGCCCTGGTTGATGGTTGGTGACTCGGGCAGCATGCGCAGATCGCCGTAATCGTCATCGTCCGCGTCGGGCAGGCGGACCACGATGGGCGTGTTGTCCGCATCGGTGCCGTCGAGATTGCCGTCTCCGGGCGGATTTTCGTCTTCGAACAGGCTGTGGCTGGGTGTGACCGAATTGTTGAAATTTTCGATGGCATCGTCGCCATTGCCCCAGAAGATGCTGTTGTTGATGATGGTTTGCGCGCCGCCGCCAATGGCGCCGCCTTGGCCGCTGCCGCCGGCCTCGTTGCCCCACGCGGTCACGTTGGTCAGGGTGACCTCACCATTGACCACGTTTTCCAGAACGCCGCCGCGAAAGCTGCCGCGGTTGTTGACGAACAACCCGTTGACAATCTCGATGTTGCAGTTGTTGCAGGTGATGGCGCCGCCTCCACTGGACTGGTTGTCCAAAAAGCGAACATTGAATGCCGTTAAACCGTTGTCCTCGCTGTAGATTGCGCCGCCATTGTTAGGAGAACTGTTTTCCCGGAAAGTCACGTTAATCAGGATGGGGTGACTGTCCGAGCCCTGGATAAACAACCCGCCACCTTGAAATCCTGCAAAATTTTCGATCAGGCGGACATTTCGTACGATCGGGCCGGCATTGTTCACGAGCAGACCGCCGCCCCACTGGGGTGTTTCGTTGTCGATCAAATCGACGTTTTCGATCACCATGCCCTCGCCGTTGGCCACTGATATGCCGGCGCCGTTGCCACCGACGCCTTCGGTGATGGTAAAGCCGTCCACGCGCGTGCCTTCAGTCGCCTGCTCCACGCCAACCACGGGAGCTGTGTTGTCACCGTTACCGATATCGCCGGTCAAGGTGGTGGAGTTGGCCAGCCAGTCGCGCTGATCGCGCTCGTCCTCGGTGCCATCGAACCCGCCGTAAAGCGCCACCCCGGCCGGCAGTAGAAAACGGATCGGCCATATGCCGAATTCGTCATCGGCCTTGGCCGGGGAGTAGGTGCCGGCGGCGACCCAGATTTCGTCGCCGCTTTCTGATGCATCCAATGCAAAAATCAGGTCATTGAAGGCGTCTTCCCAGCTTGTGCCGTCGTCCTCACCTTCGGCGGCATGGTCGACGTACCAGATCGTGCCGCCACGAGGCTCGGCTGCCGGGGCCATTCCGACCAGGGTGAGCAGAAAAGCCACAGCCAGCGTGGCCTGAATGATCTTGAATGTATTCACTTGGATTCCTCCCTTTGATGTTTCGACTATGGTGATTCAGTCGGCCGGTGGCGAACAGGCACATAACGGTCATCAACATGTCCGAAACGGACGGGTTACTCACTGCTCGCCATAGCGCACCCGGTAGACTCTTTGCAGGTAGTCGGGATTGTCGAAACCGCAGCGCTTGCCGGCCTCGATCAGGCTCCGGCTACTGCCTTCACTGATCAGGCGATGAACCCGGCGCAATCGTTGTTCGCGCAGCCAGGTGGTTGGGGTCATGCCGCTGATGTTGAAGACGGTGCGAGTCAATTTTTGCGGACTCAGCTCGATCATCCGGGCCCAGGTGTTGACGTCGAATTCGCTGTCACCGAGGGAATTCTGCGCGATCGCCAGCACGGGATGAACGGCATTGGCCGAACAGGTTTGCGGAGGCCCGCCAGGCCATAGCCGATCAATGCTTTCGAGCAGCGTGAACAGGCTGAATGGTTTGACCAGGCACAAGTCGGCGACATCGGTGGTCTCGACATCGCTGTCCAGGGCGGTCATCAGAATCACGGGCATGGCGGCGGTTATCGGGTTGGCCTTGATGCGACGGCATAGTTCGATGCCGTCCATGCCCGGCAGTCGGATCTCGCTGACGATCAGGCCAAAGCGCTTTCCATTCACATCGGCCAGCGCCTGTTCGGCGCTGTCGAACACCTGAACCGGCAGATTGTTGCCGATGCGCTGGGCCAGGTACTCCGACAGTTCCGGGTGTTCGACGATCAGGGCCAGTTTCAGGCCCGGTCCAGAGGGTGCGCCATTTTTCATGATTCTCTACCTCATTCCGCCAGGGAGTGGCGAAACTCATCATGAGACAGGTAACCTCAGGGGTGAAGACACACTGCGGACGCGAGTATGTCCATTTCGGTCATGTTGGCTCCCTAGTTGTCGCCGAAGCGCCCCCGGTAGAGCCGGTACAGGTAGGCCGGGTTGTCGAAGCCGGACTGGAAGCCGGCTTCGGCCAGGGTCTGGCACGCTCCACTGCTGATCAGCTTGCGGACATTGAGCAGGCGCTGTTCGCGCAGCCAGGCCAGGGGTGACTGGCCGCACAACTCGCCGACTCTGCGGCGCAGCTGGCGTTGCGACAGGTGTACGGAGCGAGCCCATTCATCCACGCCGAAGTCCGGGTTGGACAGGTTTTCGACGGCCGGCGCCATCAGGGCGTCATCATGAAAATCGTTGTCATTCTGAATCAGGCGTTTGCGGGCTGGCGGCCAGTGGGTCTCCATGGCCTCGAACAAGTCATTGAGTTCGAACGGTTTGACCAGGAGTTCGCACGCTCCTGCATCCAGTGCGGCCTGGCGGTCGATGGCGCCGGCCCGGGCCGAGATCAGGATGACGGGCGCTTCCAGGTCCCGGTCCCCGAGCCGGTGACACATGTCCAGGCCGCTCATGCCCGGCAGCATGATGTCGCTGATGATCAGCCCGAACGATTCTTTCTCGAGCATTTCAAGCGCATCTTCGGCGCAGGAGACGGTGCGGGTCGGCAGTTGTTCATTGAGCCGATCGGCCAGGTAGGTGGCCAGTTCGGGATGGTCCTCGACCAGCAGCACGTGATCGTGACCGTTATCGGTGTCGGTTGGAATCAACGGCTCGAGCGATCCCGGAGCGCTTTCGAGGTCCAGGTCCTCCAGCGCGATGTGGCTGCTGCCCAGCGGTAGCTCGAGCCAGAATTCGGCGCCGCCTTGTTCGCGATTGCGCGCTCCGATCCGTCCGCCGTGAAGCTGGACGATTTCACGCGCCAGGGCCAGGCCGATGCCCAGGCCCTCGCGTCCGAGCTTCGGCCCTTGTTCTTCACGGTAGAAACGCTCGAACAGCCGCTCGGTCAGGCCGGCATCGAAGCCGGGGCCCTGGTCGATCACACCGAGTTCAATGGTGGCTTCGTCCTTGCCGGGACGCTGGACGATGTCGATGCGGCTGTTGTCTGGCCCATGCTTGATCGCATTGTCAACCAGGTTGCCCAGCGCCGAGACCATCTGGTCGGGGTCGGCGAATACGCGCAAGTCGGGGTCGGGAATCTCGGTGTGCAGTTCAATGCCGCGCCCCTGTGCCATCATGCGGTAGGAATCGGCCAGTTTCAGGATCAGCTCATTGATGCTGACGCGGCGGACTTTCAGGTCGAGTTGACCGGACTCGGCCTGCACCAGGGTGACCAGTTGGCCGACCAGGTGCGCCAGGCGCTCAGTCTGGGTTCGCGCCAGTGCAATGTTTTTGGCCTGGGTTTCGTTCAGTGGTGCGGCTGCGGTCCCCGTCGACGGGTCCAGCTCGGCTAGGGGCAGATCGATCAGCATCAGCGGAGTGCGCAGCTCGTGGCTGACATCGGCCAGCAGCCGTTTTCGGAAACTGTCCAGGGCTTGCAGCCGATCGGTCTGGGCGGCCAGCTTGCGATTGCGCCTGGCCAGTTCGCCGTGGGTCTTTTCCAGTGACTCGTGGGCATCGGCCAGTTGCGCCAGGGTCTGTTCGACCAGGGTTTTTTCGCTGGACAGTTCGCGGGTGCGTTGGTCGACCTGGCGATTGAGCTCGGTTGCGCGACGACGCAACAGTTGCATGCGATAAAAGACCATCCAGCCGATCCCGGCAACAAGCAATGTGATGAGAGCTGAGCGAAACAACCCGGTCTCGTACCAGAACGCCGGCACGGTGAACTCCCGAGCAGCGGCTTGGGTCCCCCATGCGCCATCGTTGTTGCCGGCAACGACTTCAAAGCGGTAGGTGCCGGGGGACAGAGCCGTAAACGAAGTGGCGTTTTGGCCAACAACTTCGCTCCAGCCGCTTTCTTCCCCTCCGCGGCCGATGGAGACAAGCCGATAGCGGAAGCGGTCGGGGCCGCCGCGCAAGTCGGCCGCGGCGAAGCGAATCATGACATGACGCTGACCGGTAGGAAGCTGCAACGCGTGATCCAGATCGTGTTCAATGCCGCCGGCCATCAGTGAATCAATGACCGCAGTCGGGGCGCGGGTGCGGATGCTCAGGTTTTCGGGATCGATGCCGATCAGCCCGGATTGCGAGGGGAAGAAGATACGACCGGCTGAATCCAGGGCCATGGCCGGCTGCACACCGCCGTTGCCCTCCAGGTCGCGCAACCCGTCTGCACGGGTCAGGACCAGCGGCGAGAGCAGGCCGTTGCCGTTTTCAAGGTAGTCATCCAGCTCCGGGCGGCTGATGCGAAATACGCCCTGGTTGCTGTTGACCCAGAGGTTGCCGGCATGATCCTCGGCGACAGCATGCAGACTGTTGGACGGTAGGCCCTGGCGACGACCGATCTGCACAATTTCGGTAGGATCTTCTGCCTGATTCGCGCCGGATTGGACTCGAATCAGGCCGTGCCCCTGGGTGCTGGCCCATAGGGCACCATCAGCGCTTTCGTGGATGTCGCGAATCTCGAACTCGCCGAGTTGATCGGCGGCATGGGCGCGACAGTTTTCGCTGTCTTCTCGCCACAGCCCACGGGTTGTGCCATACCAGCGAATACCGCCAGGGGCATGGTGGATGGTCAACACGGTCACATCGTCGAGTTGATTGGCGCAGAATCGCTGCCAGCTCGCACCGTCCTGCCGCCAGACGTTGTCGGTTCCGCCGATCCAAAGGCGTTGATCAGGGCCGATGCTGAGTGCGCGCACTTGTACCTTGGCCAATGCCTCAGGCAAATCTGCAGCGACAAATTGTTCACTGTCGGCAACCAGGACATAGAGTCCGGGGTGGTAGGTGGCCACGTAGACCGCGCCGTCCGGAGCGGCGATCACGGCCCAGGGATTTTCGCCCGGCAGGCCTTCGTTCATTCCGAAGCCCTTGATGGATTGATCGGAGAGCACCTGGACTTCTCCTTCCAGACTGCCCAGCCAGAGCCGTTCGTCGGAATCCAGCGCCACGCCATAGATGTTCTCGTATTGCAGGCCATGGCGTTGGTCGGTCACGCTGACTCTGGGTCGCGACAGCGCATACAAACCATCGCGCAAGGTGCTGACCCAGACCAACCCATCATCGGTCCTGAAAACGTCCTGCACATGGCCATCGCTGACCAGGACTTTTCGACCGTTGTGAAGCAAGGTATCGGCCTGGTGGGTCCAGACGCTACCGTCGGGAAGGGTCCAGCCATCCGACAAACCGGGGGCGGCAGGCACTTTTGAGTGTGTCCATTGCCCCGTGTGCATGTTCAGTCGGTAGAGCCTGCGGGTTGTCCCCACCCAAAGGGTCATACCCTCGTCCCGGCGCAGGCTTGTAATCTCGAGTGGGTTCTCGCCGTTGGCATCGGGCAGCTTGTGAAAGTGCTCCCGGCCATCCGCGAAAATCTGGATCAAACCATTGCGTTGCGCAATGCTGACCGAGCCGTCGGACAGGACGAGCGGCGACGTGGTCCCGGGGATCACCCCGGGCGCTTCGGGTCGCATCAGTCGCATCGGGTCTGGCTCGGAATGCAGCCACGTCACGCCGCTTGCGTTGATCAACCAGATCGAGGATTCCGGGCCGGGCAGGGCGTGGCGGATATTCAGGTCAGGATCAAAATTGCTGCGTTTCTGGAAATTCCCGGATTCATCTTGGCAAAACAGGCCATGGGAGAGCGTCACACAAAACGGATTCTCATCCACTCGTCGGATGACTGCCTCGGGTTGTTCGAAATCAACGACAACAGGCTCGATTCGGTTGGCGCGGACTTTCAACAGTTTGCCCTGGCGGGTCAGGGCATACAGCCGTTGCAACGGGTCGGTATACAGGCCATCGATCCGGTTGCTGCCCATGGCCGGATGATCCGCCATGTCGAAGACTTCGAAACGTCGCCCGTCGAAACGGGCCAGACCGTCATGAGTAGCAAGCCACAGAAAGCCATCGCGGTCAATGCTGGCGGCGCTGGCGCTACTGACGGGCAGTCCATCGGCGGTGGAAAAGTGCCGGATGACCCAGTCATCGGTTGCTGAAACCGCAGCCGAGCACGAAACCAGCCACAGCATAAGCCAAAGGCTTGCCGTTAGAATGGATCGGAGTCGGTCCGGTTGGGGCTGACTGGGTTTCACAGCGGGCAGTTTAGCCGGTCATCCGCCACGATTCGAAGTTCGGCGCATGAGCTGGCGAATTCTCCGGCGATTTGGGTGTCACGATGCCGCCTCCTTCGGCGGTGTTCCAGACCAAAAGGTTGGCACCCGGTATCCGAGTCGGGTATTTTTGCGGTGTAACCAACATCAATGGAAGTGAATCAGCCATGGACCGGGAAGAGCTGGCCAACAAATTGTTCGAGGAGTTCGATACCAACCGCGATGGCGTGCTTTCGCACGGCGAGTTCAAGGGCCTGGTCGAATGCCTGTTCGGTCGCTATGGTCACAAGACCAGTGACGAGATCTTTGCCGAGTTCGACAAGAACCACGACAATCGGATTTCCAAGGACGAGTTGATCGAACTCTTGATCGAACACCAGTTGTAAGCCACGCATGGCCGAAGTGCGCCAGACCGTCATCGAGCTGCTCGGTCAACTGGGATCGAGTCGCGAGGCCCGCCAGTATCTGAAGCAATTTGCCAGTCTGGACGAGAGCCGCTTTGCCGTGGTCAAGGTCGGTGGCGCGGTGTTGCGCGATGGCCTCGACGAAATGGCCGCGGCGCTGGCCTTTCTGCATCGACTGGGCCTGACCCCGATCCTGCTGCATGGCGCCGGTCCGCAACTGGACGAGGCGATGGAATCGGCCGGCGTGCCGATTGAGAAGCGAGATGGTCTGCGGGTGACCAGTGAACGGGTCATGGCGGTGGCCCGGCCGGTCATCTACCGGGCCAATGGCGCCATCGTCGATGCCCTGGAAGCGCGCGGCGTACGCGCTCGCGGCATTCTTCATGGCGTGTTCAATGCCCGGCTGGCCGATCGCGAGCGACTTGGCCTGGTGGGTGAAATCGAGAGCGTTGAACTGGAGCCGTTGCGCTCGGCGGTGGCCGCCGGTGCGTTGCCGGTCGTCGCCTGCCTGGGAGAATCGTCGGCCGGACAGGTGATGAACATCAATGCCGATGTCGCCGCCCGTGAACTGGTCTGGGCGGTCAAGCCCTACAAGATCATTTTTCTGACCGGCACCGGCGGGTTGCTGGATCAGAATGGCCGCATCATCTCGGCCATCAGCATCAGCGGCGATTACGAGGACTTGATCGCCCAGGATTGGGTGCACTCGGGTATGCAACTCAAGCTCGCCCAGATCAAGGACATGCTGGACAGGCTGCCAGCCGAGACCTCGGTTTCGATCACTTCGGCATCCAAGCTGACCCGCGAGTTGTTCACCCACACAGGGGCCGGCACCCTGATCCGCAGGGGAGAGCGAATTGAATGGTTGACCGAGCTGGATGAGCGCCAGGTCCAGGCGTTGTCGGCGCTGCTGGAGCAGAGCTTCGAGCGTCGACTGCGTCCCGACTGGTTCGAGCGACGCCGGCTCGAGGGTCTGTTATGGGCCGAATCCGGGCGGGCTGCGGCGCTGATTGCCCGTGGCGTCGATGACATTCCCTACCTTGACAAGTTCGTGGTCACGCCCGAAGCACAGGGTGAAGGGTTGGGCGCGGCCCTGTGGCAGGTGTTGCGCGGTCGTTTCAAGCGATTGTACTGGCGTTCGCGGGCCAGCAACCCGATTGCCGGCTGGTACCTGCAGCAGGCTCATGCCAGTTTCCGGCGAGGCGCCTGGATTGTGCATGCCATCGGTGTGGAGGATTTCGGTCGGCTCGAGCGACTGGTCGCCGATGCCCATCAGCGGGATTCGGGCTGGGAGGACGATCAGGCATGAGCACTCGACTGGCCTTGATCGGGGGACGCGGCTATACCGGTGCGGCCTTGCTGGCGTTGATTGCCGCCCATCCCCGGCTGGAACTGGCGGTGGCGACATCCGGCAGCCAGGCCGGGCAACCCATTCATGGCGTGGTGCCGGAATGGCCGGAACATGATCAGCGCTTTCAGGCGCTGGCGCCTGAAGGCTGTGGGCAGGTCGAGGCTGACGTGTGGGTACTGGCATTGCCAAACGGCGCCAGTTCGCCGTGGATCGCGGCCATTTCTGAAAACCATCCGGATGCATTGATTCTCGATCTGGGCGCCGATTACCGGTTCAATCCGGACTGGGCCTACGGACTGACCGAGTGGAATCGGCAGGCCATTGGCAATACCCGGCGCATTGCCAATCCCGGTTGCTACGCGACCGGCGCGCAGTTCGGCTTGATGCCAATTCGCGACCGGCTGACCCGCGCGCCGGTGATCTTTGGCGTATCCGGTCACAGTGGCGCGGGTCGGACCCCTTCGCCGCGCAATGACCCTGAGCGCCTGAGGGACAATCTCATTCCCTATAGCCTGACCGGGCACGTTCACGAGGAAGAGGTCTCGACCCACCTGGGCCTGCCTGTACGCTTCCACCCACATGTAGCCGCTTTTTTCCGGGGTATCTCATTGACGCTGGCGGTCGATCTGAGTGAGCCGCTTTCACAGTCGGAGCTGCTGGAGCTGTTTTCGGGCATCTATGAAAATGAACCGTTGATTAAAGTCGGAGCCGATATTCCCGAGATCCGTGAAGTGGCCGGCAGCCCGCGCTTGATGATTGGCGGATTTGCCGTCGATCCGCGCAACCCGCTGCGGAGCAGTTTCGTGGTCGTGCTCGACAACCTGCTCAAGGGCGCTGCCAGCCAGGCCGTGCAGAATATCAACCTGGCGCTTGGGTTTGATGAGTTGACGGGGATGGATAGGTGAACGATAGTTCGGAGAATGATTCAATGTCGTCCGTCGGGGATGTCACCCCGACCTACAAGACCGGACACCCGGTGGGTTCGACCCGATTCGATCTCGCCACCCTTTTTGATGGACCGCAAACTTGCCGGTCGGCCACACATTGTAGGTCGGCCTTACACGGCCGACGGTCGAGTTTGAACCCATCGACACGGCCAGGTTGACGTGTTCTTTCTTGACTGACCCACGGGAGAGCAATGGCTTGAGCAATTACATCTGGCAAAAGAGCGAAACATCCGAAGTCGACCAGCGAGTGATGCGTTTTCTGGCCGGCGATGACGTGGTGTTGGACCGCGAGCTGTTGCCGTTCGATATCCGCGCCAGCCAGGCGCATGCCCGCGGGCTGGCGCGCATCGGTGTCCTGGACGACGAGCAGGCCGATGCCATGGTCGCCGCCATGGATGCGCTTCTGGCGGCCTTAGAGTCCGGCGAATTCGTGCTGGATGAACGTTTCGAGGATGGCCATTCGGCCATCGAATCGTGGCTGATTGATGAACTGGGCGAGATCGGTGGCCGCATTCATGCCGGTCGCAGCCGCAATGACCAGGTCGCCGTGGCGCTGCGCCTGTACATGAAAGATCGCCTGGGCCTGCTGGCTGATGCCTGCGCCAGCGTCGCCCGTGTCTGTCTGGACCGTGCCGAGCGCGAGTCGGACTGGCCGCTTCCCGGTCACACCCACCTCCAGCAGGCCATGCCCTCGTCGCTTGGCCTGTGGTGGGCCGGTCATGCCGAAGCCTTCATCGACAATCTTGACCTGGCCAACAGCATCTCGGCCTGGCTGGATGCTTGTCCCCTGGGCACCGCATCCGGATTCGGCGTGAATTTCCCCCTCGACCGCGACGGCGTGGCCGAGGAGCTGGAATTCGCCCGCCTGGTGGTCAATCCGCAATACGCCCAGAACAGTCGCGGCAAGGCTGAATTGCGAGCACTGGATGCCCTGGCTTCAGCCACCGGCGATGTGCGTCGCCTGGCCTGGGACCTGAGCCTGTTCGCCAGCCAGGAGTTCGGTTTCGTCAGGATCCCGGCGGCCTTCTGCACCGGCTCGTCCATCATGCCCAACAAGGTCAATCCCGATACGGTCGAGCTGTTGCGCTCGATGCATGCAATAGTCATCGGCGCCCGTTCAGAGTTGGACGCGGTGCTCAGCCTGCCGTCGGGCTACCAGCGCGATCTTCAGGACACCAAGCCACCACTGTTGCGCGCCTTTACACGAGCACTGGCTGGCCTGGAGATTCTGCCGGATTTGCTCACCGGCCTGGACTGGCAAACCGAACGCATGCGCACCGCCATTACCCCCGAGCTGCACGCCACCGACCGAGCCAATGAACTGGTTCAACAGGGCCAATCCTTCCGTCAGGCCTACCGCCAGGCCGCTTCCGAACTCGAATCCCTGGCGGACCGGATGCCGGAACAAAGTCTTGCAGCAAGGGGCTCTCCAGGAGGGTGCGCGAACTTGCTGATTGAACGTCTTCGCAAGCGACTCTGAGAGCCGCCAGCGCGGGCGCGAATCGCTGTTCGAATTCTCCGGCAACAACCTCGGTGTCCGAATGGATTTGATATTATTCGCGGCCCCTGCAAATATTGGGATAACAATTTTGAGAGGGAGTGCTCTTAATGGAAGGTAAAGCGATGGCCGTGGTCCGCTCTTTGGCGAGTGCAGCCGTGTTTTTCATGTTGTTTATCCAGCCGTTGAGTGCTGATCCGTCACGGTCGAACCTTGCCGAGACCCGGGGCTTGGATTTTGATTCACAGCAGCCCCTGGGGTCCAGCCTTGCCACGCCATCACCAGCTGGAATGCGCCTGCTGCATGACAATGGCGGACCGGACGGAGGGGACGGTTTTAGTCATTTCGAAGGGACACTGATTAAAGGTGAGTTCGACCGAGTCATCGTCGACGATCTCGTTCTGAGTTCGGACAGTCTGGTTGGGGGAGCAAGAATTTGCGGCCTCTGGTTCGGAAGTACGGGCTGTGAAACCACGTTCGATGGTTTTCGTGTTCGGCTTTTCGCTGACGATGACGGGGAGCCCGTTGCTGCCGATCCCTTTTTCGATAGCGCGGCCACAGCCAGTTGCGACGAAACCGGAGCATCCTACTTCGGCCGACCGGAAGTCTGCTACACGGCTACATTCAATGGCCCGGCGCTGTCCGCGGACGAAACCTA
>SLKT01000152.1 GCA_007134485.1 Wenzhouxiangella sp.
AGGTCGGGGTTACATCCCCGACGGACGACAATGAATCCATCGACACAGCCAAGTTCAGGCAGGAAAAATTCTGGCTGCCCTGATTCCACTGCTTCTATAGGCTATGATCTGAGTGGAAAGTCCAACAAAAGACTGCCGGGTCCAATCAACCTGTTCAGTCGACTTCAAGACCATGACGAACAAGTCAGCATCAAGGGGCGACGAAGAGGCGTTTTACCGTACGCTGCTCGAATCGACACGTGCCATTCCGTGGCGCATCGACTGGGACACCAAGGCCTTTTCCTATATCGGGCCGCAGATCGAAGACGTGCTGGGCTGGCCGCCGGAGAGCTGGGTCAGCATCCAGGATTGGGCTGATCGCATCGCCGAAGTCGATCGTCAGCGCGTCGTCGATTACTGCGTGGCCCAGAGCCAGGCCGGCATCGATCATGAAGCCGATTACCGTGCGCTGACCGCCGACGGCCGCCAGGTCTGGATACGCGACGTCGTCCACGTCCTGCGCGATGCCAACGGCGAGGTCGAGGCCCTGGTCGGTTTCATGTTCGACATCAGCGAACGCCGCCGTAACGAGGAAAAACTGGTCGCCCTGCAAAAGGAACTGGAAAAACTTTCCTACCAGGACGCCCTGACCGGGGTGGCCAACCGCCGACGCTTCGATGAAGTCCTCGAAACCGAATGGCGCAGCGCCCGCCGCAACGCCACCCCCTTGGCCCTGGTCATGCTCGATATCGATCACTTCAAGCAATACAACGATCACTACGGTCATATCAAGGGCGATGAAGCCCTCCAGCAAGTCGCCGAAATCCTCACCTCCATTGCCAATCGACCCCGCGACCTGGTGTGCCGCTTCGGCGGCGAAGAATTCGTCCTCATCCTGCCAGAAACCGACGCCGAAGCCGCCTGTCAGCTCGCCGTCAAGTGCCGCGATGCCGTTCTTGAAGCGTCCATCGAGCACCGACAGGGCGGGCCGAGTCAATTGCTCACCGTCAGCATGGGCGTAGTCGCCGGCATTCCCCAACGCGACGAGGAAAATCCAAATGCGCTGATCCGCGAAGTCGACCGGCACCTTTACCTGGCAAAGGAGCGCGGAAGAAACAGTATCGTGGGGGATGCAGAGGCCAGTTAAGAGATCAGGAGTATGTGCACTCTGGTGCAACATCCTCGCCAATTCCACACCATCCTCAACCCCCTCGATCTTCGCCCGTTTTGCCACCACCACAAGGTGTACTGACCGACATTACGGCGGCGCCAGCGAGATCTGCCAATCGTTCAATGATTTCACGTCGATGTCGGCACGGTCCAGCAGGTTGAGCAATTCTTCCTGGCGTGGTTGGCCGAAGACGACGCGGTAGGCGGCGAGTTGGCGTTTGAGGCGGGCGAAGGCTTCGACTTCTCGGGTGTAGGGCAGCAGCGGCACATGGCGTTCGACCTTGTGCTCGCCCGGCGCGATCCAGTGGGGGATCAGGTCGTTCAGGCCGCGGTTGCGGGCATCCTCGTTGGCCAAGTCGAAGGTGATGTCCCAGACGTTCATGCCCGGCTGCCAGCGCTCCATTGCTTCTTTACTGAAACTTGCCGCAACATTGCGACGGACCGCATGGCCCTTGTAGCGGTGTACACGGCCCTCGCGCTGCTCCATATCCACCGGGTTGCCCGGCAGGTTCCAATGGACCAGGCGATGGCACCAGGGGTGAAAGTCCAGGCCTTCCTGGCCGATGGAGGTACTGGCCAGCACGAAGGGGCGGAACGGGCTGTTGAAGGAGGCGCGCATGGCATCCTGGCTGAGTACGCCTTCGTCGGAACGTGCATAGCCGAAGCGCAGGGCAACAACTGTGCGCAGGCGAATTTCGGATTGCTCGATGCCCCGGCCATTAGATTGGTAGAAATTAGCGTGCACTCGGGAAGGACGCGGCTCGATGCTGTGGCCCAATTGTTCGATACAGGTTCGGCAGATCTCTTCGCGCGCGCTGGAATCCGACCAGGCGTGTTGCTCCCAGGTCAGATGCCAGGCTTCATCCAGCACGGCTTGCAAGTTGCCATCAAAGCAATAACGCAACACCTGGTGCCAGTAGGCTTCATCTTCCCTGCTCTCTTGGCCTTTTTCCTTGCCAAGTTGGAGCAACAGTCGAACCACGGCAGGCCGGTTGAACAGTTTCCAGAACGAACCGGCCAATTCCACGGCATTCAATCGGCGCTGCGCATCGTCAATGCCCGAAGACTGCATCATGCGTGCAGCCAGCACCGCCGGTGAACCCAGCGCCACTTCGGTCAGCAACTCGGCCAGGTGGTCGGGACGACGGCCCAGGGTTTCGGGGTCCAGGTTGAGCAGGTCATCGATATATCCTCCAAGCACCTCGGGGTTGGGCTTGAAGACCAACTCTGGATCGGCCGCTTTCCAGGTTTCCAGGAACTCGCGCAGGCCCGGATCGATCAGCAGTGGAGCGATCCACTCCCAACGATCATCGACCGGGCCTTCGCGGGGATTGGGTACGGACGGGTCGGCCAGCAGTTTCGCGATCTGGTAGCGCACCCAGGTGCGACGATCCACGTCCGCAGGTGCCGAAAGGGGGTGTGCAACATCGGCCAGCGACAGACAAGGCAGAAGCAGTAGTAGCAAGCGATGACGCGAGCGTGTGCCCTGCCCGCTTTGACTGAATCGAAGCAACTGGCTCTGTTGCCGGTCCGGATCGTGGTAGGAGTCCATGGACCCGCCCATCATGCGCCGTTCGGCCTCGTAGCTGATCAGCCCGCTGATCACATCCGGCACCACGTTCCAGGCCGAGAACAGCAAGGTCTTGGTCAGGCCTTCCTGTCCGCGAAACGGGCCATCGAGCGGCCAGTAGGCAATGGTCGGCGGAATCCACAGAAGCTTCCAGATGCCGGCATCCAGGAGTTCATGGACCAATGTGCGCAGCCTGGCATTGCCCGGGTCGATTTCCCGCCAGGTCTCGATATCCTCGGCTTGCAGGAAGGCATCGGAATAGCGATTGAGCACCTTGGCCACCTTGTCCGGGGAGCGCAGCAAGGTTTCATCCAGGCGCTGGTTGAACCGGTAGCCGTGCATGAAGTGCGCCAGGTACGAGCCCGATTTCCAGAACACCATCGGATCCTGATCGCCCACTGCACGAAACAGTGATTCAGTGGCCAGGTACTGGCGAACATCGGAAGGCGCCAAGTGCAGATCATTGGGCGGCTCGGAAACCATGGCATCGCCGCCTTCGCTGGCCACCACGCGTTCGGTGCGCGCCATGACCGATTGCAGCGATCCTTCAACAGCAGCCTTGGCCTGCGGCACCTGGTGCGCCAGACCCTGAGCGGCACGTTTCAACTCCTTGCCGAAGTAAGCAAGCTGATGCTTGAGGGCACTCACCCGCGCTTCATCCTCGCCGAACAGGAAACGGGTGGTGTCGATGAAATCCTGGTAGTGATCCTCGTGTTCGATCTCGGCATCGGCGGTGTAGAGCTTGTAAGGCGTGGCCGAGAGCAGCAGTGTACGAACCGGATGGCCTTCCGGCGTGGGTGCGTTGAACAGGGCCTGGGCGATTTCAGCGGCTGGATCACGATAATCTTCCCGAACCTCCAGCAGCGACTTGAAGCGCTGAAACTCATCGAGAATGACCAGGTCTGGTTCCAGCGCTTCCACGCAAATCCGGGCCAGCATTCTGCGCAGTTCGCCGACGATCCGATTACGACGCCGGTTGATCTCAGGCGATATCTTGCGTCGGCGGTCGTAAAACCAGCCCTCAATCAACTCGGTCAACTCATTCCTGAGTTCATCATTTTCCCGGAACTGCTGGCGAAACCTCCTTCGAATACTGGGCTCAAGATCAAACGGATTGTGCTCAAGCTGGTGCCGAAAACGCCGGGTCTTCTTGACCGCACCCTGAAGCACGTTCATCAAGCCGGTACGACGCCAGCCCCGATAGACAGGCCGGAGCAACTGATAAATCAGCCGCCTCTCCTTCGCCATACCGCCCGAATTGCCCATGTTAAAAGACGTTCCAGGTGTGAAACTGACGAAGTTGACCTTGCTGCCGGCCAGGCCCGGATCATCACCAGCCGGGGCCAGTTCAGTGGCCAACATGGTCAGGCGCGTGGCAAGCGCATACGAGCGCTCCTGCTGACCAATAACCTGCAACTTTGGCAGGTTGGATCGCGCGATCGACTGGTTGGAACAGATATAGACGATATCAATGCGACCGACATCGTCCCAGTAATGATCAATGGCCTTGGCGATGATGCCGCGCGCAACCAGCGTCTTGCCCAGGCCCACCTCGTCGGCGACCAGGAATCGCGAAGTGCTGCCGGGGGCCAGGAAAAGTCGCTCGAAAGCGTGATCCACCGTTCGCCGCTGGAAGGGTTTGAGGGGCTTCAGGATCTGTTCAGTATTCGGCCGCTCCACTATGTCCCCCAATGGTTATCCAATTCAGGCCGCCTCAGTGTCTAACGACTGAAGTCGATGGAATGTATCAGGAAATTTTCGAACCATCAGAATCAACGCGGCCGCCTGGGCGTTGGGCCGCGCACGCCCCTGCTCCCAGTTTTCCAGTGTTCGCACTGATACACGCAGGCGACGCGCAAAAACGCCGCGGGAGACAGCGAGCTGTTCACGAGTGCTTCGGATGGTTTCTGCGTCAATCGAAAGGGGCGGCAATTCATCGACTTCATGAGTACGAAGGGTGACTTTCCCTTCTCGCTGCCGCTGCATGGCATCAACGCCTTCCATCAACTCATCGAACAGATTGCGTTTCCTCTTGCTCATTTCGTTCTCCTGGCCTTCAGTTCGGCCTGAATTGCCCTTTTGAGGGCCCGTCTTTCGTCGGCGGTCAGATCAACGGCTTCATCCTTGTCATGCAACGTGAACATCCAGATTTGACTGTCGTCTGTCAAATAGTAATAGATCACACGCAAGCCACCGCGCTTGCCTTTACCACGTCGATGATCTTTCCAACGCAGCTTGCGAAATCCGCCAGTCCCGGGCATAAGGTCACCGGCTTGCGGATTAGCAATTAGTGCTTGTTGCAGTTGGTTGTAGCCCTTGTCATCCAAATAATCCGGCAACAAGCGAGAAAACAGGGGCGTTTCAAAGAATACGACCTTCATGACATTCTATACGTTATCTGCGTACACTTCAAGATTCCTCAATTTGGCCACCACGCGACATGGCGCCATCGACGACTTGCCATAGTTCATACAAATCATCCCTCACAATCTCTCTTCCCTCCGGCGTCGAACGCAAATCCGCAATCAGCCTCCGTACCGGCTCCAGCCGCTCCGGATCACGAGCGGCCACGCGCAACAGATCCTCCAGCAGCGTCTCGCCACCCAGCCCGGCGATAAACTCCCCTTCCCAGCCCTTGCCATCACCCTGTCCCAGCCAGTCGGCCATGCCTTCCAGCCCGCCCAGCAGCGCGCGCAGAAACTGCATGAAGCGCTCCGGGCTGTCGATCAGCGTACGCAGTACCTGGGCAACCCGGCCTTCGGGCAGGCCGGTGGCCGGCAGTTTGAGCACCAAGCGCAGATCATCAACATCCGCCTCCACGCTCAATCGAAAAGCGACGAAAGCGGTCAGGCGCGCCATGGGCAAAGACCAGGTGATCGGCAGCGGTAGTGTGGCCGCCTGGTCTTCGTTAATGGAGACCGGCCAGGCAACCGCCGTCACACCCTCGGGTAAGCTGATCGACCCATCCAGGCTCCACTGCCAATCCGATTCTCCGGATTGGCAGGTAATGGCCAGTTTGCCGGCCAATAAGGCATCACGGGCACGCTCCAGCTTTCCACGGGCGCGCTCCAGCGTATCGTCAATCGGCCGCTCGCATCGCTGATAGGGCTGGCACAGCTTGAGAAACCCGCTCTCGGCAAAGCGCTCAATGCCCACACCGCGCCCGCTGCCCTGGTTGCCGCGTTTACCTTCCAGGCAGGCCATCACTTCCACGTTCCTGCCATGCAGCGCAGCCGCGGTCAGATTGGCCGACCCCACATACCAGCGCACCAGGCGACCATATTCAATCGCGAACAGCTTGGCATGCAGCGTGGAGGGACGATCGGTTTCCTCGGCAGCTTCCTCATCAATGGCCGCATCCGCCAGCACCTGCACGGTTTCCCACTCATCCAGCGCATTGGCGGCCAGATCGTCCAGCGCCTCCTGACGACTGATCAGCGTGCGCTCTCCCGTACTGGCCGAGGTGAGCACCTCCAGCCCACCCCGATTGACAAACGGCGCCATGGCCAGCAAGCGATTACCACCGCCCTCCGGCCGCCAGGGACCGGACTGCCCGGATTCCATCCCGAGCACTTCGAAACGAACCGAACCGGAAAAACCTTCCGGCGCGGGAAATTCCGTGCGGCCGACTTCCCCGGCCAGGTCGGCCATGGCCTGAACTGTGTCCGTATCCAGCGATTCCAAAGCCAGCCCTGGCAGTTGCTCCAAAAGACCAGCCAGCGGCGCGGATGCTCTCTCAGTACCAGCAACGTCCGGCGCAGCCTCACTGACCAAAGCCACATCCCAGGACCGATCATGAGTCAAATTACGCGAAGCCACCGCCACCCGAATCAGCGGCCAGCCCTCCTCATCGACAAAGCGCATTACCCACAGCTTGGGATGAAACGCCCCACCGTTGAGACTCCTGACCGGATGCACGCTGGTTTCCAGCATGGCATAAAGCGCACGATTGGTATGCGGCACGGCAATGCCGGTCTGGTCGACAAACAAATCGATACGCTGCCCGGCCTCGCGCAGCGCTTCCAGCAGCAGCAGCGGATCATCCATCAGTTCCCGAACCGGACGATCGGTTTGCGCCATCACCGCCAGCGGCAGGGCCAGCAACACATCAAGATCCAGCGAATAAGTCGTCAGCACCGCCCGGTCCAGTCGGTAGCCGGCCGGCGGGCGCATCATGTCCATGGCAACTGTGCGCGCATCCGGTGACAACATCAGCTTTCCAGCCCGTGGTGCAAGTCGATCAGCAACTGGCGAACGTTTGGCCAGCGAAAGCGCATGCGCCCGACACCGACCCGCCCGCTCCAGTCCAGTAACCGGCCGCGGTTGACAGTACGCGCCCGCGGCCCCTTGAGCCGCTGTTCGCGGGCACGGATCAACTGGCGAAGATCATCACTGTCGACCACCGCATCAGCCCCATGCATATTGATAAACCCGCTCCAGCGCTCGACAAAGCGTTGCTGCGGCGGCAACAAGCGACCGCCCTGAATCGCCACCAGTTGCCACAACTCGGCGGGATCAAACGGCGCCTCGGCCGATTCAAGCGCTGCCCATTCGGCCAACTCCCAACGGTACTGCTCAATCCGTTCCTCGTCGGCCTCGTGCCCTTCAGACGAAAACCGCAATTCGGCCAGCAACAGGTTATAGAGCAGTGGCGCACCTTCAACATGCAGCGAAAACCGCCGCCCCAGTTCAGCCACCCGAGTGATGGCTTCCGGTGCACGCCAGGTCAACGGCTCGTCCCAGAACTCCGTGGCCAGTTCGCTGGAAGCCTCCTGGGCCAGCCAGGCCAGCAGCGAACCGGGGCAACGCTCCACAAACCGACCCAGCACGAACTGCGCTTCTTCACTGGTCAGAGAAAAATCCGCACCCTTGGGGAATCCATCCGGCGCCGCCGGCAAGCGCGGATGCCAGGTCGGCTCTCGCGTCCACACCACCCCGGGATCATCAGCCCGCGGCAAATCACCATGCTTTTTCAGCAGACTGTCGAAATGGGTGTGATACCAGCCCTGGTTGCGCCCGGCCGCGAAAATCCCGAGATGAACCAGAAACGCCCAGTAAGCCGTACTGGCCATCTGCGTAACACTTTCCCGCGCATACTTGCCAATCACCCCGGCATTGTCATCGGATTCGTTGAGCGCATCAATCAGCTCCACCTCCAACCGCCGCGCCTCATAGGCCACGTCGTACCCCCCACCCCAGGACTCGATCTCCCGATAAATCCAGGGAATGAACAGCACGTAACGCAAGCGCGTATGCAGCACTGAAGTCCCAGGAAACAGCGCATTGGACAGCACATCCCGCAAACCACCCAATCCCAGCTCATCGACCGTGCCCTGCTCATCGAACAAGCGCAGCACCTGCCGCACGCGGTCGCGGTCGGTGGCGGTGAGGTCGACCCAAGTGAGTTGTGGCTGCATCCCTAGTTGAAGCCCAAACCGTGAACTAGTTGTTTCCGTCGACCAAATCTTTGGTCTTCTTGGCTTCTCTCAGATTCTCCATCGATATGTAACGCTGATTCTGGGTAAAGGCAACGACTCGGCCTGAGTCCTTTGTTGTTCTGATGTTGTTAGGTATTGGCTGGTTCAGTTCTACTGTACCTTCGCCATTCGGAGGCGATAACAGCAATATTTTGCTGGTGGTTCCGAATTCACGGGCATTGTCGGCCAATAGCTTCTCGACAACGAGTCGGAATTTTTCAGGCGCACGTTCGGGGTCGATGACGACCTCATCTTCGACTTCAAGAATCCTCGGCACCTTAGGCTTGATCTCTCCATCAGCGTAAAAGGCCAGGTAATCGACATCCTGGAATGTCCTTTTTGGCTGACAAATATAGGCGTGATATATCCTGTATTCATCCCAAGCGTTTCGCGCCGGCACCACGAGCACATTGTTGGCTGGCTTCAATAGCTTCTCGGCGTGAAACATCTGCTGCAGTTCACGAAGCAAAAAAGCCTCGCGTTCGGATACAACTTCGGTTGCATCCTCCAGTAGCTCGTCAATTGCATTGTCCAAATCAGAGAATCGACACCATAGAAGCCGATCATCTTCAATCCCGTCAAAGCACCCTGGTTTCGTACTATCGGGAGTCAATACAACTAGCAGCCTTCTTGACTCTTTCGCATTGCGCAAATCGTCCAGATGCTTGAGTACTTGACCCTCATTTACTGAATTCACCTTTACTTTCGTCTCTATGTCGATTCGAAAATTTGCACTGATGCGCGCATCTGGCACGCTTCCAGAATCTCCCCGCGGTTGATTAGAAAATTGGATCAGGTCTTTAGAAGAATCACCGATCAAGCCCTGCAGGAGTCTTTCGGTGCGGGGAATGGCGAGCGACTTGAGCACAGCCAGAATCGACGCTGTGACCCGGTTTTCGCCCTGAGAGTATTGAGAAAAAATGCTTTGTCCCACTTGACTTTTCTCCTACCTTTGGAATTTCAATACAGTTTGAAGTATTGCTGCGACACCTACTGTCGTTGGGTAATCCCCCCGGAAACTAGCGGCACTCAGAAGTGGAACTTACTCGTAACCTAGCACGAAGAAGATCTGCATGAAGAAATCACGTTCTTCGGACAACCAGATCCTGGCGATTCAATGGGTACATGATGGGTCAGCCGTTGCCAGGAAGGACTTCGATCAGCTCTGCAATAACCTGGACTTCCTCCTCGTTGACGTCGGTAAGTTCTATTGGCTCGAATTCTCTGTTGATCGGGTGAAGAAGAATGGTGCCGGTTCGGCTTTCGCCTGCCTTTCCCTTGATTCTGGAGCTATCGAACTCCTTGACCGTGTACGAGCCACCAGTTTCCGGATCCTGGATATCTCGATGCTGAACAAGTAGAGTCTTCCCCGTTCGGCTCCCTGCCACGGGCGTGCGAAAGATACAAAAGGCGCCATCGGGGATTTTTGGCACCATCGAGCGGCCCACAACCTGAGCCACGAACATACCCTTGTCCAGCCGCTTGGTGGTGTTCGGGCGCACCCAGGCTTCGGGTTCCACATCCATGCTTTCTCCGAAGCTCCCTGCCGCGGCCTTCAAACTGTATAGCGGTACGCAGGTTGTGTACTTTTCCTCCTCGCTCGGAACAACCCGCAGAAACGGCGCTCCCTGCCGTTCCTGTTCAATCTGCTCGGCTTCTTCTCGGGAGGACGGCGTTTCAGACCAGTCCCTGCACAGTACCTCCGCCTGTTCAAGCACCAGCTCTGTGGCCCGCTGCTGCATATCCGGCGGATAGCCGAACTTTCGCAGCATACGCTTTACCAATACCCGAATCTGTGCGCGGGCGTTCTCGCGAACCTGCCAATCGATGGTCACGCTCTGCTTCACACGTTCCACCAACTCTTGGGCGAGAAAGCGAAGCTGTTCATCTCCCATGACCTCTCTGGCGCTCTCGTTGTCGGCGAGTGCGTCATAGAACGCGATCTCATCGTCGCTTAGGCCCAGCTCCTGCCCGCGGGACTGGGCCTCTTGCATCTCTCTGGCCAGGCGAATCAGCTCGTCGATGACCTGGGCCGCCTCGATGGCCCGATTCTGGTACTTGCGCACCGACTGCTCGAGCATCTCCGCAAACGAACGCGCCTGCACCACGTTCTTTTTCATGCGGGTCTTGATCTCGTCGTTGATCAGCTTCTTCAGCAGCTCAAAGGCCAAATTACGGTGCGGAAGTTTTTGCACGTCAGCAAGGAAATCGTCCGACAGGATCGAGATGTCGGGCTTTTCCAGGCCGGCGGCTGCGAAGATGTCCACGACCTCGGTCGAGTACACGGCCCGCGAGACAAGTTGCCGAATGGCCGACTCCATCTCGTCCGGCGTCCGCTCGCCCTCGGACATCGTCGCCTTCACGAGCGCGG
>SLKT01000045.1 GCA_007134485.1 Wenzhouxiangella sp.
AAAGGTGAAAGGTGAAAGGTGAAGAGGGGTGGCTTGGTAGAATGGAGAATGGTAGTGGGTAAACTTTTACCGGTGTGGGCTCTCTATACTGTGCGTGGTTTTCAGCGAATGTCGAGAATGGAACGGATGACGCGTTTGACCTGTGTATTGCTGTTGTTTCTTGGGGCTTCGATGGTTTTTGCCGAAGAGCCGCATCCGGGGGCTGAGGCCTTTGTCGAGCGAATCAGCGCCGAGCATGGCCTGGATCCGGACGAGATTCGCGCCGTGCTCGCTGATGCCCGCTATCAGCAATCCATCATCGATGCCATTACCCGGCCGGCTGAAGCGCGGCCCTGGTACCAGTACCGACCGATCTTTCTGACCGATACCCGCATTGCCGGCGGGGTGGAGTTCTGGCGGGCCAACCGTGAATTGCTTGAGGATATTGCCGAGGAGTTCGGCATTCCGGTCGAAATCATCGTCGCGATTGTCGGCGTGGAGACCAACTATGGCACCAATACCGGCAGTTTCCGGGTGATCGACGCGCTGGCCACGCTGGGATTCTATTTTCCGCGCCGAGCCGAATTTTTCGCCAGCGAACTCGGTCACTTTCTGAGTCTGGCCCGCGAGGAGGAGCTTCCGGTCCGCGAGGTGCGCGGGTCTTATGCCGGGGCCATGGGCATCGGCCAGTTCATCCCTTCCAGCTATCGCGCATACGCGGTCGATTTTGATGGCAACGGCCGTCGCGACCTGTGGCGCTCCTTGCCCGATGCCCTGGGCTCGGTGGCCAATTACCTGGCCGCCCATCGTTGGCGCGAGGGCGAGCCGATCGTGGTGGCGGTCTCCGAGCAGCCTGAAGATCTGGATGCCGATTTCGGCATGAGCCTGGACCATACCCTCGGCGAGCTCGCTGAAATGGGTATTCGGTTCGAGGGTGATGGCCTGCCCGATGACATGCCGGCCACCCTGGTCGAGCTGGAAACCGAAAATGGACACGAGTACTGGATCGGGTTGAACAATTTCTACGTCATTACCCGCTACAACCGCTCGCCGCTGTATGCAATGGCGGTCACGCAACTGGCCGAAGCCATCAAGGAGCAGGCGCCGTGAAGTTTCGTCTGGCCATGCTGTTGTCAGTTCTGCTGCTGGCTGCATGCGCCGGACAACCAGTGCGTGAAGAGGTCGATGACGATGCGCCGGATGGCGCGCCGGAGGGCGAGTTTGATTTCAGTCGCATCGTGCACCCCGAGCCCAGGCCGGAGCCGCGTAGCGCCTATGGCAATCATTCACCGTATGAAGTGTTCGGTCAGACCTATCATGTCAAGTCCACCGCAGAGGGCTACCATGAACGCGGCATTGCCTCCTGGTACGGCACTCGGTTTCATGGTCGGGCGACCTCGTCAGGCGAGCCCTACGACATGTACAAGCTGACCGCGGCCCATCGCACCCTGCCGCTGCCGACCTATGCCGAGGTGCGCAATCTCGAGAATGGTCGCAACATCATCGTTCGCATCAATGATCGCGGGCCGTTTCATTCGGATCGAATCATCGACTTGTCCTGGGCAGCCGCGGTCAAACTCGGTATCGAACAGGCCGGCACGGGCAAGGTCGAGGTGCGCGCGATCACCTTCGATGACCCGATTCAGGCCTCTACCAGCCCTGCGCAATTGCCGGTATTGCTACAGGTCGGGGCGTTCAGCGAGCCCGAACGCGCCGAGGCTGTCAAGTCCCGGCTTTCGGAGGCCGGCATCAAGCCGGTGCGTTCGGAGCCGGCACGCACGACTTCCGGTTCGGTCTGGCGGGTTCAGGTCGGACCCCTGGAGGCCATCGAGACGGTGTTCGAACTGGCCGAGAAGATCGTTGCACTCGGACTTGGCCGCCCCCAGTATGTCTATCCCTGAACCCCAATTCCTGAAACCGTTGAGTAAACACATGGCCAATTTCCGCATGCAGGTTGTCATTCTTGCAGTCGTCCAGATGACGATCATGTCGTCGCTCTGGGCACAGACGCCGGTACCTGCGGCACCCTCGGTCGGGGCGACCAGCTACATACTCATGGACTTTCATTCCGGCAATGTCATTGCCGAACGGGAACCGGATGCGCGAGTCGAACCGGCCAGCATTACCAAGCTGATGACCTCGTATGTCGCTTTCAACGAGATTGAACGCGGCAACATGTCGCTGGATGACGAGGTCGTGATCTCGGAGGTGGCCTGGCGCACTCCCGGCTCACGCATGTTCATCGAGGTCGGCAATCGGGTGCCGGTGAAAAATCTGCTCAAGGGCATCATCATCCAGTCAGGCAACGATGCCAGCGTGGCAATTGCCGAGCACCTGGGCGGAACCGAGGCGGTGTTTGCCAGCATGATGAACGAACAGGCGCGCGAACTGGGCATGACCAACACCAATTACGTCAATGCCACCGGGCTGCCGGATCCCGATCAATATACTTCAGCGCGCGATTCGGCCCTGTTGGCTGCCGCCATCATTCGCGATTTTCCCGAATTCTACGCCTGGTACTCCGAGCGCGAATACACCTTCAACGACATCCGCCAGCACAACCGCAACCGGTTGTTGTGGCGCGACCCCTCGGTCGACGGCCTCAAGACCGGCCATACCTCTTCGGCCGGCTACTGCCTGGTGACCTCGGCCAATCGTGACGGCATGCGCCTGGTCAGCGTGGTCATGGGCACCGACAGCGAAGAGGCGCGCGCCTCGGCCAGCCAGGCATTACTCAATTACGGCTTCCGATTCTTCGAGACCTACCAGATTTACGATGCCGGCGACGAGCTCAAGGTCGAGCGCGTCTGGCGCGGACGTGACAACCAGGTTCGTCTGGGCATCGAAGACGAGTTGTTCGTCAGCATTCCGCGCGGACGCTACGATGCCCTGGAAGCACGCCTGGAGCTGGACGACACCTTGATGGCCCCCCTGGAGGCCGGTCAGTCGGTCGGCCAGTTGCGCGTGACGCTCGACGGCGACACCGTCGCCGAGCGCGCCCTGGTGACCCTGGATGCGGTCGAGGAGGCCGGCTTTTTCGGGCGCAGCGCCGATTCCGTTCGCCGCTGGTTCGGCGGCCTGTTCGGACGCGACTGATCCGGTGATGGCCGAGCCGACCGACAGTCCGCTGGAGTTTCCCTGCCGCTATCCGGTCAAGGCGATGGTTTACTCGTCTGGTCAGGCCCGTCGGGCGGTGCTCGAGGCCATTTCCGAACACGGCGAATTCAGCGAACAGGACGACGTACGCACCCGGCCCAGCCGCAACGGGCGTTACGAGAGCATCACCGTGACCGTCACCGCCCACTCACGCGAGCACCTGGAAACGATTTATGCCGAGGTGCGAGCGCTGGATGATGTGGTGATGATGCTTTAGGGCGGTTTGGTTGGTTTGTTCGTTTGTTCGTTTTTTCGTTTGGTTTGTTGGTTTGGTTTGTTTTGGGATGAGGTGAGAGATCGTGATGACTGAGAGGCCCGCCAAACCAACAAACCAACAAACAAACAAACGAACCAACCAACAAACGAACAAACCAACCAACAACCGATTGACGGTCCGCCAGCTCGGCCGTCGTCCCTACGAACCCGTGTGGGCGGCGATGCGCGAGTTGACCGATGCGCGTGGGCCGGATAAGCCGGATGAGCTTTGGCTGGTTGAGCATGATCCGGTGTTTACCCAGGGTCTGGCCGGAAAACCCGAGCACTTGCTCAATCCCGGCGACATACCCGTGGTTCAGACCGATCGCGGCGGGCAGGTGACTTATCACGGGCCGGGCCAGGTGGTGGCTTATCCGTTGCTCGATCTCAAGCGCCTGGGGCTGGGGGTGCGTTGCCTGGTTGATCGGCTCGAGCAGTCGGTGATTGATGTGCTGTCCGAGCGTGGCATCGAAGGCGTGCGTCGCGACGGCGCGCCAGGTGTATTTGTCGGCCAGGCCAAGATTGCCTCGATCGGGCTGAAGGTGCGCCGTGAATGCACCTATCATGGTCTGGCCTTCAACATCGACATGGACCTGGCCCCGTTTGCGCGGATCAACCCTTGCGGATTCTCCGGGCTGGCCATGACCGACATGAAAACCCTCGACGAATCGGCGAACTGGCAGGCGATGGCTGATGCATTGTGCACATCCATTTGTCGCCTGCTGGGGTACCATCAGGATTCGATTCGGTTCAGCGATGTTGCTCACTCACGGCTCGACTCTGTATGCTGAGCAAATGGACTGAAACCTAATGGCGCAATGACCGGTCATAGCTGACATGAATATCAAGACTCTCGGATTTTCGTTCGTGGCCGCCCTGGCAGGGGTGGTCGTCCTTGCAGCAGTGCTGTTCAACCCCGGACAGGCCAATGTGCCGGAGCCGGATTCGAATTCGGAGATGCTGTCCCCGAAGACCGAACAGCGCTTCGCCAGCCGCCTGGCGACTCGATTCATCAGCGGCTACCACTACAGTGGTCGTGAACTCGATGAATCCATGTCGAAGCGGATTTTCGACCAGTATCTGCGTCTGCTGGACGGCAACCGGGTCTACTTCACGGCTGACGACATCGCCGACCTGGAACGTTATCGGGATCACCTCCACGAGGCGCTCAAGAGTGCCGACCTGGAGCCGGCTTTCGATATCTTCAATCGCTATGTTCGCCGGGTCGGCCAGCGCACCGAGCATGCCCTGAGCCTGCTCGAGGACGGGTTCGATTTCAGCGTGGATGAAGATTATTACTTCGACCGCAGTGAACAGGAATGGGCCGCGGACGAGGACGAGCTTGACGAAATCTGGCGCAAGCGCGTCAAGAATGACTGGTTGCTGCTCAAGCTGGCCGAGCAGGAAGACGAGGATATCGCCGAAACGCTCACCGATCGTTACCAGGGCATCAAGCGACGGATTTCCGAGCTCAACAGCGAGGACGTCTTCCAGTTTTTCATGAATGCCTACACTCGTTCGATCGAGCCGCATTCGGCCTACATGTCGCCGCGCAGCGTCGACAATTTCGAAATCTCCATGCGCCTGTCCCTGGACGGAATCGGCGCCATGTTGCAGCGTGAAACCGAGTACACCACGGTGATGGAAATCGTGCCAGGAGGTCCGGCCGATCTGGATGGTCGCCTGCAGCCGGGCGATCGGATCATTGGCGTGGCCCAGGGTGACGAGGAGATGGAAGAGGTGATCGGCTGGCGCCTCGACGACGTGGTTTCGCTCATTCGTGGAGAACGTGACACCGTGGTCCGTCTTGAGGTGTTGCCGGCGGACACCGGCCTGAGCGGCCCGCCCAAGACCATTGACATCACCCGGGACCGGGTCCGCCTTGAAGAGCAGGCCGCCAAGAGCGATGTGATCGAAGTGCCCATGGGTGATCAAAAGGCCCGAATCGGCATCGTCCAGGTTCCGGTGTTCTACGTGGATTTCCAGGGGCGGGCCAGCAATGAACCGAATTATCGTTCAAGCACCCGCGATGTGCGTCGCCTGATCAACGAGCTCAAGGGCAAGGACATTGACGGCCTGGTCATCGACTTGCGCGGCAATGGCGGCGGCGCCCTGGTCGAGGCGACCACCATGACCGGTCTGTTCATCGATGAAGGCCCGGTGGTGCAGGTGCGCGACTCGCAGGGGCGGGTCAAGCTCGAACGCGACCGCGAGCCCGGAATGGCCTGGGAAGGACCGCTTGGCGTGCTGGTCGACCGGCGCAGCGCGTCGGCATCGGAAATCTTTGCCGCCGCCATTCAGGACTACGGCCGCGGGGTCGTCATGGGCGAAAACACCTTCGGCAAGGGGACCGTTCAGAATCTGATCGATCTCGATGACTTTTCACGCAGCGACGATGCCCGTCTCGGCCAGATCAAGCTGACCATGGCCCAGTTCTATCGCATCGGTGGCGGCTCCACCCAGTCGCGCGGTGTCATTCCGGACTTTCCGTTGCCCAGCCCGGGTGACCCGGAAGATTTCGGCGAAAGCGCGCTGGATTTTGCACTGCCGTGGGGCGAGATCGATGCGGCCGATTATCAGCCGGTCGCCGATCTGTCCAGCCTGATCGGCCTGGCGCGCAAACGTCATGAACAGCGCCTGGATGAAGACGAGGACCTGATCGATCTGCTCAAGGAAATGTCGGAGTGGGAAAAGCAGAGTGATCGCACCTCGGTGAGCCTGCAGATCGACAAGCGTCGCGAGTCCATCGAAGCGGCCGAGCAACGCCGCATTGCCAGACTGGGGCACGGACACGGAGCGGCCGACCCATCGGCCGCGGCCGACACCGAGGCGCCCGCCGAACCGGCTGAAGACGAGGATGAAGACGCTCCGGATGTCTACCTGATCGAAACAGCTCGCATCCTGGCCGACCTGATCGACCTGGATCGCGAAAAGCAGGTGCTGGCGCATCACGAAAAGCTGGATTTCAGCATTCCCTGATTCGAACTCGCATCCGGTCTGAAGCATGAACCGCCCGGCGCCGCAAGCCGTGCAGGTGGCGGTGCCGGTTCCGTTGCCGGGGTTGTTCGATTATCTTGCGCCCGAGTCGGGCCGGCTCCCGGCTCCCGGCTCCCGCGTTCTGGTTCCATTCGGCCGACGTCGACTGGTCGGCCTGGTCATGGGGCAGGGGGCACCCACGACTGATGGAGCACTCAAGCGAATCGAGCGGGTGCTCGATGATCAACTGGTTGGCCGGGACCTGCTCGAACTGATCGAGTGGTGCGCTCGCTATTACGGGTTCGTGCCCGGTGAGGCGGTCAACCTGTTGTTGCCGGGCGCGTTGCGTCGAACACGCCCGTTTCGTGTTCCGCCACCCAGGTTTCTTGCACTGACCGCAGCCGGCAGCGAGGCCGATCTAAAGCGTGCGCCTCGCCAGGCCGAGATTCGGCAGTGGCTGGAGTCGGGCGTATTATCGCGCTCGGACTTGCTGGCGCGCGGGGCCAGTACCACCGCATTGACGCGCATGCTCGATGCCGGCCTGATCGAGTCCATCCCGACACCACCGCCATCGCCGGCTCGACCGGGACCCGAACTCAACGAGGAGCAGCGTCGGGCGGTTGCATCCATACTTCGTCAACGCCATGGTTTTTCGGCACTGCTGCTGGCCGGCGTGACCGGCAGCGGCAAGACCGAGGTCTACCTGCACGTGGCCCGGCGCCTGCTTGATCGTGGTCGCCAGGTAATCATCCTGATTCCCGAGATCGGCCTGACTCCACAGCTGGTTCGCCGCATCGAGGCCCGTCTGGGTCGACCCGCCTTCACCTACCACTCGGGTTTGAGCGAGGGTGAACGCCTGGCGACCTGGCAGGCGGCCCGCCAGGGCCATGCAGATGTCATCGTCGGCACCCGCTCGGCGGTATTTCTGCCTTTGTTGCGGCCGGGATTGATCGTGGTCGACGAAGAACACGACGGTTCGTTCAAGCAGCAGGACGGGGCGCGCTATCACGGTCGCGATGTGGCTGTGCTGCGGGCGCGTCGTCTTGGGATTCCAATCGTGCTCGGTTCGGCCACTCCTTCGCTGGAAAGCCTCAACAACACCGAGGCCGGACGTTATCGATTGCTGGAACTGACCCGACGCGCCGGTCAGGCCCGTCAGCCGCATTGGCGGGTCATCGACCAGCGTGGCCAATCCGGCTACCTGGCGCCACAACTGCAGACGACCATCGCCCGGCACCTGGACAGTGGCGGGCAGGTCCTGCTGTATCGCAATCGCCGAGGTTATGCGCCCGTGCTAATGTGCAATGCTTGCGGCTGGCAGGCGGACTGCCAGCGCTGCAGCGCGCACATGACCTGGCACCGGCAGGATGAGCGCTTGCAGTGTCATCATTGTGGAAGTTCGGCTCGCCGCCCATTACGCTGTCCCGAATGCGGAGACCCGCAACTGGCCGAGCTGGGCGTTGGCACCGAGCGCCTGGAAGAATTGCTCAGCGAGCGCTTTGCCCCGGTCCCCGTGCATCGGGTCGACCGAGACAGCATGAGTGGAAAGGAAGATTTCGAAAAACTCCTGGAGACGGTCCGTGGCGGCAAGCCGTGCATCCTGGTGGGCACCCAGATGCTGGCCAAGGGTCACCATTTACCCGGAGTCACCCTGGCGGCGGTGCTGGATGTCGACCAGGCGCTGTTCAGCGCCGACTTCAGGGCGCCGGAGCGATTGGGTCAGGCCGTCTGTCAGGTGGCCGGAAGAGCCGGTCGCGGGCAACAGGCCGGAGAGTTTCTGTTGCTCACCCGCCACCCCGAACATCCGTTGCTGGCCGAACTGGTCAAGGGGCGCTATCTGCCCTATGCCCGGACGCTGCTCGAGGAGCGCCGAGCCGCCGCACTCCCGCCGGCCACCTCGCTGGCATTGCTGTGCGCCCAGGCGCATCAACCGGAACCGGCGCGCCGGTTTCTGGCCGAGTGCGCCCGCAAGCTGACCACCCCGGGGATCGAGATCAGTGGGCCGATGCCGGCCATCATGAGTCGGCGTGGCGGTTACTGGAGGTTCCAGTTGTGGTTGCAGGCCGAGCGACGAGCCAACCTGGCGCACCTGCTTTCAGCCAGTGTTCCGGCGTTGTACGACCTGCCACTGGCGCGCAAGGTGCGCTGGCATGTGGATATGGATCCGGCTGAACTCTAGGTCCGCTCCGCGTGGAATTGATCAGAGCTTCCCTAGTCGCGTTCTTCGTCGCGTTCGGCGCGGCGCGGCGGGTTGACCCACTGAACCCTGACGCCGGAACGGCGCGCCTGGCGTTCAACCTGCCGGACGTAAGTATGGTCAACCGAGCTGGTACCCTGTCTTTGCTGTTCGTTTCGGTCGGTTGTGGTGGCGCAACCGCTGATCGCGAGCAGGCCGGCGGTGACCATGGGAAGAAGAATCGGGACAAGCAAGTGGCGTGTTTTCATGGGTAAGCTCCAGAAGAACCCACATCCATCATAAGCCCCTGATCAATATCAGTTCAAGTCAACCGATTGCTGCCCGGCCGGCACGCCGCGGGTCGGCGCAGGCGCTGTCGGGTCCGGTGGCATGTACGCCTCCAAAGTACATGTTGCGCTGCGGCCAGAGGCGGGCATCGGGATAATGCTCGGCCAGCCATTCCAGGGCCGCCGGGGGCCATTCATCCTTCGGGACTTCAACGGCCAGTCGGTCGCGTTCCAGGTGCAGGCGCGGCGCGTTGATGGCCGCATCCAGTGACAGATCGAAATCCACCAGGTTTGAAATCACCTGGGACAGTGCGGTGCGGATGCGATTCGAGCCGCCGCTGCCCAGCAGCCAGCGGCAATCTCCGCGACGTACGATTGAAGGGGCCATCATCGAGGCCAACCGGCGGTTGACCGGCCAGGTGTGAAAGCCGGTCCGATTGATGTCTTCCTCGCCGAGCATGTTGTTGAGCATGACGCCGGTCCCCGGCAGCACATACCCGGAGCCCTCACCGTTGGAAAGGGTCATGCTGACCGCCAATCCGTTGCCATCCTCAATGCTGATCTGGGTGGTGCCGCGACTGACGACGGGAGCGGGCCGGGTCAGACCTGAAAAAACCAGTTTCAGAGCGCGCGCCGAGCCCAGGAACTCGGGCTTTTCAAGCTGCTGGCGCAAGTCCTCTGAAGCCTTCATGGCCTGGCACAGGGCGGTCACGTGTTGAGGGCTGCCGTGAGCGACGTTCCCGGAAAGGGTTTCGGCCAGGCTGGAGCAGGCCAGGGCCAGCATCATGCCGCCGAATGCCGGCGGCGGGGTCGACCAGACGGTGGCGTTGCGGTAGCGCCAGCGCAACGGGCGCCGCCAGCGAATTCGATAGCCACCCAGGTCGGCAAGCGTCAGATGACCGCCGCCGTGAACCGAATCCTCGGCCAGCCGCCGTGCAGGCTCGCCGTGATAGAAAAAGGCGCCGCCCTGACGGGCCAGCTCGTCGAGAAAATCGGCCAGTGGACGATTTCCGATCCGGCAACCCACCTCGGGGATGGCGTCCTGGCAATCGGTCAGCCCGAACAACCTTGCCGAACCGGGGCTGGCGCGCACGATGGGCTCGAGGATATTGAGGGTGTAGTGCTGGGTCGCGTTCAGGACAACACCCTCGCGAGCCAGTTGCACCGCAGGCTGGATCAGCTCGGTGAACGGCATGCGACCGAATCGCTCGGACAACGCGAACAACCCGGCCACCAGTCCCGGCGTGGCAATCGAGGCCATGCCCACATGAAACTCCTGGATGTCGGTGCCGAAATTCCCGATGATCGGGTAGAAGTCCATGGGCTCGGCCCGGCAGCGGCGCGGTGTGTGGGTGAAGCAGTCGAGCGAGATCGGGGCGCGTCCCTCCACCTGAACCAGGACATGCCCGCCGCCGCCGAGCGAGCACAGCAACGGCTCGGCCACCGTCGCCGCCAGGGTGGCGGCGATCGCGGCGTCGGCGGCATTGCCACCACTGTTCAGTACCGACTTGGCAGCCGCCGTGGTATCGCGATGACCGCTGGCGACCCGCCACCGGAATGTCTTGAACTTGCCTGGTTGACTCATGGGGTGACTATTGTACTTGGCCGTAAAGGGCTTGATCTGCACCGCTGAATATGAGAGATTGGCCGTTCAGCGTCTTTTTTATACCGAATAGCCTCAAATGCCTTGCATTAACACACAATAT
>SLKT01000133.1 GCA_007134485.1 Wenzhouxiangella sp.
CCCGTCTCCCGTCTCCCGTCTCCCGTCTTCACCACCGTATCCCCGGCACCGAAGCCAAAACCTCCGCATACCGCTCATGCACCCGCCCCATCCTGATTCGATTGAGAAACCCTGAATAGGCCAGGTAACTCACCAGAAACCGCCGATCCGCCGCCCACGGCGGCAGGAATTTCGGCGGCCTGACCAGGCCCATCTCCGCCAACTGGCACAACACCGGCACATCCTCCAGGTCCAGCTTGCCGCAAAACAGCAAACTGAGCACATCGGCCCGGCCGGCCGCGACCACCGAGCGCAGGAAGTCATGCACCCTAAGCAAGCCATCGAGGTAAACCACATCCTTGGTAAACGGCGCACCCCCGGTCAGCACCCCGCCGCGAAATACCCGCCGGGTCTGTTCATAGGCGGCCTTTTTGAGGGTCAGCTCATCAACCCGTTGGTCATCGCCCTGGCGCTTCTCGAGGAAATGCCGGTAGACCTCGATGAAATCCGCCCCGCGCGCGGCCATGTCGATGCCCAGCACCCGGTCGGCCAGGCGGCTCAAGCGGTCCAGGTCCATGCAGCCGGTGATGAACTCGGCGAATACCGCAAGCCCTTCCTGGGTACGGGTGGTGCCGGGATGGCTGGACGCAAGGATCGGTAAATCGGTCTGATGACGACCGTTGAGCCCGGTGGCCACGTGAATGCCGGCCTCGTGGTGGACGAGCTGTTCGACATCGCGGTCGGTAAAGTGCGCGGTGGAGCGAATACGGATGCGGTCCGGCCCGGCCGTGGCATTGGCTGAAAGACTGTCGACCAGTTCGATCGCCGGCGCCTCGTCGCCAAAAAACTTTTCGACCGCCTCGCGCATGCGACGGGCCACGTCTTCCGGGCTGGCCGCCGGATTGGCCGGTGCGCCCAGATCGATATGGTTCATCTGGTCGATGATGCGGCGCAACCTGCGCGCCAGTTCCAGCGGACTCTGGCCCAGATCCTTCGGCGCCAGGGCCGGGGCGCCGTACAGCTCGGTCGAGCATTCATGAAATTCCTGCCTGCCCAGGTTGCGCACCATGCGCGCGGCCGTGGCAATGCGATCGGCGGTGCGTTGCAGCCATTCCCTGGCCGGTCCGGCCTCGGCAATCGCGGGCCGAGCCACCTCGAGCGCGGATTCGACCGCACTGGTATCCACCTCCGGATAGCTGACCTGGGGCAATTCGCGGCCGTCGGATTCCAGGAACCGCGCGCGGACCTCCAGCGGCCAGGCCAGCAACCCCAGGATTCGCAGCGGCCTTTCGGCCTCGCGCAAGGCGGCAGCGGCCTGGCGGATTCGGTCAGGGCAATGATGGGACGAAGTCATGTGATGTTCCCCGTGGGCAATGCGGGTATAATACGCGGTTCGGATTCTTAATCGCCCCGTGTGGGCCTGGTTTTCTGCATGCTGTTTGATAATGTCGTCATCAAGTCCGTCGCTCACATCGAGCCCCCGCACCGTGTCTCCAGCGAGGAGGTCGCCGAGCGTCTGGCGCCCACGTTCAAGAAGCTGCGCGTTCCAGGCAACCCGCTGATTGATCTGGCCGGCATCGAAGAGCGTCGTTTCTGGGATGACGGCATGCTGCCATCCGATGGCGCCACCCTGGCTGCCAATGATGCGCTGGCCCGTGCCGATATCGACCCGAAGCAGGTCGGAATTCTCATCAATACCTCGGTTTCACGGGATTTCCTCGAGCCCTCGACGGCCTGCATGGTGCATGGCAACCTCAAGCTGGCCGATACCTGCCAGAGCTTCGATGTCGGCAATGCCTGCCTGGCCTTCATCAACGGCATGAACATCGCCGCCCAGATGCTCGAGCGCCGCGAAATCGATTATGCGTTGATCGTCAACGGCGAAAACAGTCGCGAGATCAACGAAACTACCATTCAGCGCCTGCTCAACCCCAAGGTGACCCACAAGCAATTCAAGAGTGAGTTCGCCACCCTGACCCTGGGCTCGGGCTCGGCCGCCATGGTCATGTCGCGCGGCGATCTGGAGCCGGACGGTCACCAGTATCGCGGCGGTGTGGCGCGTGCCGCCACCCAGTTCAACAACCTGTGCCGCGGCTGGAATCACCAGATGTGGACCGACACCAAGTCCTTGCTGATCGAGGGAATGAAACTGGCCAGCATGACTTTCATCGCGGCGCGCACGGTCATGGGCTGGGTTGTCCAGGAACTCGACCACGTCGTCATCCATCAAGTCTCCAAGGCGCACACCGAAAACTTCATCCGCGCCTTCGGCGCCGACCCGGCCAAGGTCTACCGCATCTTCCCGTTCCTCGGCAACATCGGCCCGGCCTCCATCCCGACCGTCATGTCCCGCATCATCCAGGAAGATCGCGTCAAACGCGGCGACCGCCTGGCCCTGATGGGCATTGGTTCCGGGTTGAATTGCGCCATGGCCGAAGTTGTATGGTGAGAAGCGGTTTGTTGGTTGGTTCGTTTGTTGGTTGATTGGTTTGTTGGTTGGTTGATTGGTTTGTTGGTTGGTTGATTTGTTTGTTGGTTTAATCGGACACCATCCCCGATCAGGTTGCTCCTAACCAAAACCAGCAAACAAACCAACCAAAGAAAAACGAACAAACGAACAAACGAACAAACGAACAAACGAACAAAC
>SLKT01000174.1 GCA_007134485.1 Wenzhouxiangella sp.
CCGACCTCCGTCTCCCGTCTTCCTATCACCTTCCACCGCCTCAAAACCCACTCAGCACCCAGGCCGACGAGTGGTGCTGGAGGATAGTCCATTCGCCGTCGGGCTGGCCGAATACGAATGTGAAGCGGGTGCGGGCCTTGATTTCATCGTCTTCGGGCTTGTCGCGCCACTTAAAGATGTAGTGGCCGGCGGCCAGCACCAGATCGCCGTGATGGCGCAGGCGCAGGTTGCCGATGGATGCGCTGATCTCTTCTCGATCCAGAAAGCGCTCGAAATAATCAAGCACCTCGACCGGTTCGTCGCGCACATGCGAGGCCAGGGTGCCCCAGAACTGGGCCGTGGGATGGTACAGTGCGGCGACCCTTTGCGGGTCACGCTTGCCGACTCGACCGACCCATTCATCGAGCAGTTCTCGAACTGCGGTTTCCTGTTGTTCCATGATTGGCTACACTGGTGTCCTTTTTTGAACGCCAACATTCTACCGTGAGAAACCATCGATGAATGAAGTGCCGCTGCTGGCCGCCAATGATCTCGACATGCCCGCCCTGGGCTTCGGCACCTTTCAACTGGACGAGGAGACCGTCAAGGCGATTCTGCCGGAGGCTTTCGAGGCCGGCTACCGACATGTCGATACCGCCCAGGTCTACGGAAACGAGTCGGCCGTGGGACATGCGCTGGCCACATCCGGACTGGCGCGCAAGGACGTGTTTCTGACCACCAAGGTGTGGATTGACCGCTACGATCCCGAAGACCTGCTGAATTCGGTCCGCGAGAGCCTTGAACGCCTGCAGACCGATTACGTCGATCTGCTGCTGCTGCACTGGCCGGTCTTCGGTCGCAATGGCATGAATCCGACCCTGGAGAGTCTGATGCGGGCCTGTGCCGACGGGCTGACGCGTCATGTCGGCATCAGCAATTTCAATATCGACCAGACCCAGCAGGCAGTCAGCTTTTGCGGCGAAGGGGTGCTTGCGACCAACCAGGTCGAGTACCACGTCTATCTCGGCCAGCAGCGCCTGCGCCGGGTGCTGGGCCGTCACAACCTGGTGCTGACCGCTTACATGCCGCTGGCCAAGGCCCGCTGCGTCAACGATCCGGTGTTATGGGAAATCGGCTCCCAGTACGGCAAGACCGCCGCCCAGGTGGCATTGCGCTGGCTGACCGAGCAGGACCGGGTGGCCGCCATTCCGGCCACCTCGAATCCGCATCATGCGCGCGCCAACATCGACATCTTCAATTTCAGTCTCAGCGACGAGGACCGCGCACGCATCGGCAAGCTCGACAAGCATCACCGCATCTGCGCGCCTGAAGACCTGTCTCCGGAGTGGGATGATTAGTGGGCCTTACTTCTCCAGGGCGCTCTTGAGGCTGGTCAGCAGGTCGACCGGCATCGGGAAGACGATGGTGGAATTCTGCTCGCCACCGATTTCGGTCAGGGTCTGCATGTAACGAAGCTGCATGGCGCCGGGCTGCTGGGCCAGTTCCTCGGCGGCTTCGACCAGCTTCTTGGCCGCTTCCTGTTCGCCTTTGGCGTGAATGACCTTGGCGCGCCGCTGACGCTCGGCCTCGGCCTGCTTGGCGATCGCCCGGATCATGGACTCATCCAGGTCAACGTGCTTGATTTCCACGTTGGAGACCTTCACGCCCCAACCATCGGTCTGCCGATCGAGAATCTTCTGGATGTCCTCGTTGAGCTTGTCTCGTTCGGCCAGCATTTCATCCAGCTCGTGCTTGCCGAGCACCGAGCGCAAGGTGGTCTGGGCAAGCTGGCTGGTGGCATCCATGAACCGCTCGACATTGATGATGGCCTTTTGCGGGTCGACCACCTTGTAGTAGATGACCGCATTGACCTTGACCGAGACGTTGTCGAATGAAATCACGTCCTGGGTCGGCACATCCATGACGATGGTGCGAAGATCGACCCGCACCATCTGCTGGATGAAGGGGATGACGATGATCAGTCCCGGACCCTTGACCTTGTAGAAACGACCCAGGGTAAAGATGACCCCGCGCTCGTATTCGCGCAGGATCTTGATGGTGTTGGCGATCAACAGCACCAGTACCACCACGACGGTGGTCAGAAAATACAACATGTCAACGCTCATTGCTTAATCTCCTTGCTTGGATTCGTGGATCGGTCGAACCTCGAGTGTCAGGCCGTCCACGGCGACAATCTCGACCTGGTCTTCGCGCTGAATGGGCGCATCGCTGCGTGCGCTCCAGTCCTCGCCCTCGATATGGACTCGTCCCTGTCCCTTGCTGAAATCGGAAATGGATTCGGCGGTGCGTCCGACCAGCGAATGCACCCCGCTGACCTTGGGATTGCGATGCGAGCGGGCGGCCAGGTAGAGAATGGCGAAAAAGGCCAGCGCCGAGGCCAGCCCCATGGCGGCAATCATGCCGGTATTGATGCTCATGCCGGGCACATCGGTATCCATCAGAATGATCGAGCCGAACACCACCGCAATAACGCCTCCAATGCCGAGTATTCCGAATGATGGCACAAAAAGCTCCACGGCAATCAAGGCGAAGCCCAGCACCATCAGGGCCAGTCCGGCATAGTTGACCGGCAGAATCTGGAACGCGTACAAGGCCAGCAGCAGGCAGATGCCGCCGATCACCCCGGGCACCAGGGCGCCAGGGTTGTAGCCTTCCAGGATCAGGCCGTAAATGCCGACCATCAGCAGGATGTAGGCCAGGGTGGGATTGGTGATCACGCTCAGCAGCTGACTGCGCCAGTCCGGCTCCAGGGTCTCGACGCGGATATTCTCGGTATTCAGGGTGACGCTGCGGGTGGCCAATTGAATCTCGCGGCCATGAATCATTTCCAGCAGCTCGGGAATGTTCTCGGCGCGCACATCGATGACGTTCTTTTCGAGCGCTTCGGATGAAGTCAGGCTGACCGATTCACGCACTGCCCTTTCGGCCCAGTCGGCATTGCGACCATGGCGCTCGGCCAGGCCGCGAATGTAGGCCACGGCATCCTCGAGCACCTTGCGCTCGGTGGCGGTGCCGGCCGGTTCGCGCTCTTCTTCTTCCTCGGTCGCTTCGGCGTCATCGTTGTCGTCATCTTCATCGTCGTCATCATCGGTGACCGCGTCCCGGGCGCGTTCGGCCGGGGTGCGCGGGCGCTCGGGCTGATCACCCCCGATCTGAACCGGGGTGGCCGCCCCCAGGTTGGTCGATGGCGCCATGGCGGCGATATGGCTGGCGTAAAGCATGTAGGTGCCGGCGCTGGCCGCGCGCGCGCCGGGCGGGCCGACCCAGGTCGCCACCGGCACATCAGCGTTGAGGATCTTCTTGATCATGTCGCGCATTGATGCGTCCAGCCCGCCGGGCGTATCCATGCGCAGAATGACCAGTTCGGCACCCTCGCTTTCGGCGCGCTCGATGCCGCGAATCATGTAGTCACGGGTGGCCGGGCCGATCGGGCCGTCGATATCGAGCACGAAGGCTACTCGGTCACCGGCGCGCGGTTCGGCGCCCGGTTGCAGCAGCAATCCGGCCGAGAGCATCACCAGGCCCAGCAATACGGCCCAGCGAGCAGCACGGGCGAACGGATTCGCGGTTGGATGTTGATTGTTCATGATCAGCACAATAAATGGGGTCGAGTCGACGTGCAATCAATGCCGTCGACCCGGCCCGATTGGATTCGCGTGCAACCGCCCCAACGTTGAACGGAAATCCCGTTCATTAAAGAGTCCTTATTCATGTCCGACAAGGAAATGCTTGACCAGCTTCGACTCGACAGCGATGAGTTGGTTCTGGAAGAAACCTTCACCGACCGGAAAGTCGGCAGTATCCGCCGCCTCAGTCCGGTGACCGAAGACGGCCAGCCCGACGCCTCGCGTGCAGTGCAGTATTTCGGTCAATCCCAGATCATGACCCCGGCCGGTCCGTTGCCGATCAGCTTCGAGCTGCCGGCCGATGATCTCAAGGGCGCCATTGCGCAATTCCCCGAGGCCGCCGCCAAGGCGATCGAGGAAGCGGTCGAGGAGCTCAAGAAGATGCAGCGCGACCAGCAGTCGTCGATCATGGTGCCCGGTCAGAACCCGGGCGGCGGTGGCATGGGCGGCGCCGGTGGGGCAGGCGGCATGGGTCCGGGCGGTCCGGGTGGGCTGAAACTTTAATTCGGTCGCTATGGCTCCGACGGCTCGAAGCGGTCCCTGAAGAGGATTCGACTGACCGGATCGATGGTGAGCTGAACGCACCAGCGCTCCAGCAATCCTTCGGGCTCCAGGCCCTGGCTGTCGGCAACGGTCAATGCCCAATCGCCTTCGACCGGCAGTCCTATCAGTGTGGCCAGTGGCGCTGCCGGCGCCAGCACCCCCTGCAAGCCCGGCGCGGTGACCGAGCAGTTGGCAATGGCCTGAACCGAGGGATAGCCATCGGACAGGATCACGGCGACATCGGGTGTCCCGCATCCCTGTCCGAACGGGCCGTCCGGGATACCGGGACGGTCGAGCAGGTCGACTTGCTGTTCGCTGTCGACATGTTCAAGTTCGGCGACCAGGTCTCCCGGCCAGTCGAAGCTCAGTTCCAGCAGAACCCGAACCTGTCCGACGTAACCTGATTGCTCGACCGCGATCAGGTCCGATACTGAGCCGCCTTGCGGCATGACCGTGTCGGGCGTGCTGCAGAACTGGGTCAGGGTATTGAAGCTCGCCGGTTCGGAAAACTCGCCCTGGCCACAGGCATTCATGGACGCCACCCGCCAGTAGTAGCTCGTATCATCATCCAGCATCGATGGCTGATAGCTCGTCTCGGCAAGCACCTGGTCGACCACGATCGCGTCAAAATCCGGATCGCTCGCCATTTGCAGACGATATGCGCTCGCCTGATCGGGCGCGCTCCACTCAAGTGTCGGAGCCAGCACGACGCCGTTGGCGCCATCGGCCGGGGCCATCAATTCAGCCGTCGAAAGTACCGGGGTAACGGTCTGCATCTGCAGATCGCGCGAACGCAGCACCGCATCGTGATCGAGGGCCGTGGATTCGGCCGACAGTTCAAGACTGTAGTCGCCGGTGGCCACCGAGTCGGTGTCGATGGTCAGTGAGACCGGGGCCGCCGGGTCGGCCGGAATGGCCGGATTGGGAGAAAACACCGCCTCCGCCCCGGCCGGCAAACCCTCATCAATGGCCAGGTTCACGGGATCATCGAATCCGGCAACACCGAGCAATTCGAGTTCGAATTCCGCCTCGTCTCCGACACAGACCTCGAGCTGCTCGGGTTCGACCGCCAGCGTGAAGGTCGGCACCAGGGAACCTTCCAGATCGCCGCTGACGGCCAGTGCGTAAGGTTGACCGCCGCCCATGGGCACGTGAACGCCGCGCACCCGCAGCCGGTACTCGCCGGCGATCGGTTCATCGAAGCGAATCTGGTGGACATTGTTCAGGTTGTCAAAACCGGAATCACTAGTGGACTGGAATGGATCAGGGTCATCATCGGCCAGTTTCTGGGTCCAGACCCCGCCATCCGGATCCTCGACCTCCAGGCGCAACCGGTTGACCAGGTGAATGCCGGCCCCGGCCATGGCCGGATAATCGGTCCAGGTCAAAGTAGCCTTGAAAGGTTGGCCGGCCTCGACCTCGAAGCGGTATTCAACCACATCTCCGGTACCCAGCGCTTGCGCGGACTCGTCGAGATACAGCCGGCGCGGGTCGCCTTCGAAATACAGGCTGTCATCCAGGGTGATGCGACCCCAGCCCTGGCTCTGGTTGGGTCCATCGCCACCGCCGGTACCGGTCAGGTGACGCGCGGAGTTGATCAGAATGGCCTTGATCAGTGCGCTGGACGGGTTGGCGATGGCATCGGCGGCGTTTTCCTGTCCGCCGGGATGGAAACCGCGCGCCAGGTACTCGCGCACCAGCGCCGCACTTCCGGCAGCGCCCGGGCTGGCCATGGACGTGCCACTGTATGTGCAAACCGCGCAACTCTCGGTCTCCGGATCGCCACTGGAAGCCGCCGATCGAATCGCCGCGCCCTGGGCCATCAGGTCGGGCTTGATACGACCGTCAATCACCGGCCCGCGCGAGGAAAAGCCCGACACGTTTTCGCCGGCCGCGCCGCGCTGGTTGGAGCCGATCGAAAACACGTTCTTGGCGTTGGCCGGCGCGCCGACCTGCTCGCTGCAACTGGAATTGCCGGAATTGCCGGCGGCGACGAAAATCGCCAGGTCCGGGTAATCCCAGGCCAGAAAATCGGCGTCCCGGGCGAGCGCGCCGTAGGACGTGCAACCGGGATTGCACAGGCCGTTACTGAAACAGGGCACGCCCCAGGAGTTGTTGTGAATCCGGGCACCGCCGGCATGCGCGATCGAGCCGGCATGGTATAGGCTGCCGCCGAGCTGGTTGAGATATTCCAGGCCCTCGCCCATCTCCTGGGCGATCAGTTTCGCGCCCGGCGCGGCGCCGTCGCGATCGGACTGATCGCCGGGCGTGGATCCTTGTTCGCAGTCGGCCGGACTGGACGCCCGGTTACCCACGGCCGTGGCCGCCACGTGCGTGCCGTGCCCGGCGTTGAGGCCCGGGTCGCAAGCCGCATCGCCCAGGTCGGTGTCCGAAAAAGACCACTTGTAGTACAGGCTGGTGGTGCGCTGACCTGGGTCGGGGCTGGCGAGCGGACAATCGGCGCCCTCGTCGCAGGCGCTGATCGGCGGAATGGGGCTGTCCGGATCAACGAATGAACAATGGCCGAAATCCACCCCTGAATCCAGCACCGCGATGGTCTGCCCGCAGCCGAAGATACCGTGATCGAAGACCGGCGTGCTGTCGCTGGCGCCACTCTGGTGCAGCCAGTGTCCCTGGGAGTTGAGCAGCACCGGTTCGCGATGAATGCCGATGCTGGCGACCGCATCGAGCCGTGCCAGTTCGTCGATGATCTGCGCCTGGCGACCCGCAGCGACGGTCACGACAAGTCGCTCGGCGCGCGGGCCGCGCTGCGAGAAGACTACATCAAGCCCCGACAGTGCGGCCATGCGGTCGCGATGGCCGGCCGCGTGTTCGCCCTGCCACAGGCTGACCTGCAAGTGCAGGGCCGAACCCGCGAATGATTCTGCAGCCAGTGAGGCGACCACATCGCGACCGATTTTCAGGGCCGGTGGCAGCGCGATGACGCTGACCACACCCGGCAGGCGTTGTGCCCGGGCATCGCGGTCGGGCTCCATGCGCACGACATAGGCATAGCGGGGCAGGTAATCGAGAATCTCGGCATCGAGCCCGAGCAACGCCTCGCGCTGGTGATCATCAATCGGACCATCGAACTTGACCAGCCGCACCCGCGAGTCATCCCGTGGATCGGTCATGTTCAGCATGCTCAGCCCGTCTACAGGGGAGTCGAACTGGTTTCGGCAGACATCGTAGGCGCCGCTTTCATGCCAGACCCGGCAATGCTCATCACCGAAGGCGATGGGCATGACCAGGGCGACAAGAACGACACCGAGAATCGCGCGCATGCGCCGATCATACCCTGAACCGGGTGACAATCCGGCTATTGCGGAGCCGCCTCGAATCGATCACGGAAGATTTCGGGTTCCGGCTCGACACCGTGGCCGCCCAGGCTGATGTTATGGCTCTTGCCATCGATGGTCACACGCAGCACGCCGGAGCGCGCACCCAGGCTGTCGGGGGCAAAGCGCACTGCAACCGTGCACTCGGACTGGGCCGGCACGGTCGAGCCGCAATCCGAGTTCGCTTCGTCCAGGCTGAACACGCTCTCGCCGGTAACGATCTGGATCTGGTCAATGACCAGGTCGGCCGAACCGGCCTCGGCAACATTGCCCACGGTCAGGTCAAGCCCGTCGCTGCTCCCGATGGCCACCTGACCGAACGCCAGCGAGCCGGGTTCGATCTGCAACTGTCCCGGCGGAAGGTCGGCCACATCCAGCCATACCGGCACCGACAGCGGTTGGCCGTCGAATTCGTTGCTGGTCACGCACAAGCCGCCGACATGCAAACCCGACTCCAGACCATCTGCATCGACGCTGACCTGGATCTCCGAGGGCTGATCCACCCCGGTTGAACCGCTTGATGTGTCGACCTGCAGCCAGGCGGCCGGCTCGGGGTCCGAGCATGATTCGGTGGCGATGGTCCACTCCAGCTCGCCGTCACCGACATTGGTGATGGTCAGGGTGTCGGTATCTGCGCCATTGGGATGGACCTCGAAGGTGAAGTCCTCGGGACTGACCTCGGCGATCGGGTCGAAACGGGTGCGGAACTGGCGAGTCTCGGACCAGCTTCCATCACCGCAGGCATTGCCGGTGGCGAGTGAGCGCCAGTAATGGAGCTCGCCGCTGTCGAGCACCTGGTCGATGGCCAGCATGGGTTCGCTGACCCACTCATCGACGATGATCTGCTCAAAATCCGGATCGGACGCCAATTGAACGCGATACTCGACGGCCCCTTCCAGCTCGGCCCAGTCGAGCACCGGCTGCAGGGGAATGTCTTCGGCCTGATCGGCAGGGTATTCAAGGTCCGGTCCCGGTAGCGGTGTTTCCACGGTCAGAGAGAAACCCACCGGTAGCCCCGGCCCGATGCCGTCATCCCCGAACAGGCTGATGTCGCTGGTTCCGGCCTCGGCGCCGGCCTCAACGCTCAGCGTCCAGGTCGCTTCATCTGGGGGCGAGACTGTGGCGGGGCTGAACTGGCTGCTCACGCCGGCCGGTTCTCCAGTCGTCTGCAGGGTGACCGGCTCATCAAAATCGTTGAGGCCGCGCAGTGAAACTTCGAGTTCCAGCGTCTCGGCGCCGGATTCGCTCGCGCACACGCTGGCCGATTCGGCTTCCACCTGCACCCGGAAAGTGGGCGCGGGCTGGTGCTTGACGATGCAGTGCAGGGCGCCGGACCACTGGATGATGCCGCTGCAATCGACCGGCACGATGTCCAGGTCGGGAAAGGCCTGCTCGAACACGGCCTGGGCCTGGGCATTCTCGTCGGCGTAGCCATTGAAGTGGCACATCAGGACCAGGTCATTGACGATCACCGCATTGGTGTAGGTGTGGTGATGGGCGGTTCTCCAGCCGGGGGTGCGCAGGACCGTATAACCTCGCGATTCCATCAGCGATGCGGTGAACTCGGTCACCTGGTGAGGAACACCGCCCGCTTCGTTTTCATCATATTCACCGATGATCACGGTCTGGTCATCCACCGGCAAGAACCACATGTCCAGGTGCTGGGTTGAATCGAAACTGGCCGGCAATGCCGGCAGCAAGGTGAGATCCACGCCCTGGTAGTCGGCGTACAGATCGATGACATCCTGATCGCTGTAGCCGGGATTCTCGTCGACAATCAGGTCGGTCATGTAGGCTTCGCCGTTGGAAAACAGGTGGAAATTGCCGCCGCCGTGATTGATCGGCATGTCGTAAAGGTCTTCACCGAGATGGTTTGCGATTTCTCCGGGAACCTGATTATCTAGCGGACGGGGGCGATTGTATTCATGGTCAACAATGACGCGTTCATTATCCGCGCTGGTAAAGCGCGGGCCATAGTCACGAATCCACACGCTGTCGCTGGGAGCGATCAGGAACTCGACCCGGTCCAGATCGGCCCCTGCCGAATCCAGGGTGCTGGCGGCGCTGGCCTGCTGGGAGGCATTGGCAACCACCAGCAGGACGTCGGCCAGGCCGTCGCCGGTGGTGATGGGCACGATCATTTCGGTCAGCACCGAGTTCTGATCTCCCCAGCGCATGATGATCGCCTCGTTGCGTTCGAACTCGGAGGCGGTCATAAGGTCCTCGGCCACCGGCGGGGTGCGCGGGACCCGGCTGAAGTCCGGCAAGCGCAAGTGCGGGCGCTCTTCGGGTGTCAGATGCCTCGGCAGACCGGGGGTGTCGCTCGCCCGCAAGGCCTCCAGCACCTCCGGGTCGGCCAGGCGCAGGCCCTGTTCGGGCGGTTCGCCCGCCTGTCCGATGGCGCCCATGGACAGCAACAGGGCAAGGATCATGACACGGCGGTTGCTCATTCGATCAGCAATCCCATCTCGAAACGATCCTCGAAGATCATCGGGTCAGGTTCGATGCCCCGGCCCTGCAGACTCAGGTTCACATTCTGGCCATCGACAACGATGCGCAACACGCCCGAGTAGCTCGCCTCGCTCTGGGGAGAGAACTCAACGGTGACCGTGCAACTCTCCTGGGGCGGGAGTTCGGAACCGCAGTCACTTTCGGCGGCATCGATTTCGAATGGAGGTGCGCCGACAATGATCGAAATCGCCAGCTCCAGGTCCGCAGCACCCACTTCGGCCACGTTGGTCAGGGTCATGGACAGGGACTCGCTGCGCCCGATGAACACGTCTTCGAAGTTCAGGCCCAGGGGTGTGACTTCCAGATCGCCGGAATCCTGAGTGCCGGTGCCGGTCAGCGCCACCGTGTCGGGGCTGCTGTCGGCATTGGACAGAATGGTCAACTGATCGTCGAATTCACCCCCGAGTGACGGGGCAAAGGTCACGATCAGTTCGCAGCTCTGGTC
>SLKT01000169.1 GCA_007134485.1 Wenzhouxiangella sp.
CGCGAGGAACTGACCAAGTCGCTGGAATGCCTGGCCGAAACCCAGGCGGTGGAGTTGCAGACCCACAGTCAGCCGGAGCAGGCATTGCAACTGCCGGGCCTGGATGCTGCTCTTGAAGAGTACGGAGAGCTATCCCGTCAGTTCGGCGCCTGGTGGCCGCCGGGGGATGTGCCGCCCATCGAGGAGGCCCTGGAACCGGTCAGCGCCATGCGCGAAGCACTCGAGCGATTGCGCGCATGGAGCAAGGATGCCGAGCCGCTGATCACGGCCATCGAAGCACTGGAAATCGAAGCCGCCCAGCTCACCGAGCTCGACGAATTGCTGGATGCGCCCGGCCTGGAGTTGCCCGGATTGCATCAACTGGCCCAGGCCGGCCCGATGCTGTCGGTCCGCGTGTATCGTCTGCCGCCGGGCACACAACCCAAATCCCTGCCGACCTCAGTGCTGACCGAGATCACCACCGGCCGACAAGGGCAGGTTCACTTGCTGGCCGTCGGGCCGATGGCGCAGATCGAAACCATGGACCGCCAGATGGCGGCCCTCAAGGCGCGCCGTCTGATCCTCCCCGAGTGGCTGCCTGACCGGGCATCGGAGGCCCGCATCGAGATCGGCCGACGCCACCAGGAACTGCTGGGGCGCCGCGACAACGAGCGCACCCATCTGGAAATGCTGGCCGGTCATCATGACCTGGAACGCGCCATCGGCGTGATGGAGTTGATGGCCTGGTTCGCCGGCCATGCACCGGCCATGCCGGTCACCGAGCACTTCGCCTGGGTCACTGGCTGGACCAGTGATATCGATGGCCACGAGATCAACCAGGCGCTGGACCGCGGCAAGGTCAAACACTTGCTGCGCTACAAGAACCCGCCGGAGGGTGTGGAATGCCCTGTGGTCATGCACAACCCGCGCTGGGCCAAGCCCTTCGAACTGTTCCCCGGCCTGCTCGGCACACCGGACTCCGGCGAGGCCGATCCCAGCCGGTTTGTCGCTCTGGTCGCTCCGCTGATGTTCGGTTTCATGTTCGGGGATGTTGGCCAGGGTGCGGTACTGGTGGCCATTGGTCTGCTGCTGAAAAAGCGTGTACCAGTGTTCGGGCTGCTGGTTCCCTTCGGCACCATGGCCATCATCTTCGGATTCCTCTTCGGAAGTGTCTTCGCCAACGAGGAGCTGATACCGGCATTGTGGATGCACCCGATCGACTACCCGGTGATCACCATGGGCATCGCCATCAGTTTCGGCGTATTCATTCTGTCTTTCGGACTGTTCCTGGATGCCCTGGGCGCGTTCTGGCGACGACGTATGCTGTTCTGGCTGGCGACCCGGGGCGGTCTGACGGCCGGCTATCTCGGCCTGGTCAGCGCCGCTGCAGGTTATCTCGGCGCCCTGGATCCGGCCATCGGCCAGATCGGCTTCAACCTGATGTGGGTGGGCTTTGCCTGGTTCGTGGTCGGCACCGTCGCCACATCCGAGCATGGCAAGCTACAGGAAATCCCCAAAGCCATTGGCGAGCTGCTCGAAAGCATGTTGCAGATCTCGGTCAACACCATTTCCTTTGTCCGCGTGGGTGCCTTTGCCCTGGCCCATGCCGGACTGTCGGCCGCCATCTTCGGCCTGGCCGCGGCCACCGACAGCGCCATCAGCTGGTGGCTGGTATTGATCATCGGCAACGCCATCGTCATTGCGCTGGAGGGGCTGATCGTGAGTATCCAGACCACCCGTCTGCTGTTGTTCGAGTTCTTCATCCGTTTCCTTACCGCCGAAGGCCGCAAGCTACGTCCGCTCAGCGGCCCGGGCAAATCCATACGACCGACCTGATCTTGACAAGGAGTTCCACATGAAATTGGGTATGTACATCATCGCGGCCTTGACGGTCATCACGGCCTGCCTGGTTCTGACCGCCACCTACATGTTCTTCAGCGCCGGCATGGCTAGCGCACAGGAGGCCGCCATGGCCGCCGAGACCGCCATCGATCCCGGCGTCAGGCAATGGGGCTTTGCCGCCGCCGCTGCCGCCGCTGGTCTTTCGGCAGCAGGCGCCGGATACGCCGTGGCCCATGTGGGTTCGGCAGCCGTTGGGGCACTGGCCGAAAAACCCGACCTGATGGGTCGCGTGCTGGTCATGGTCGGTCTGGCCGAAGGTGTGGCCATCTACGGTCTGATCGTCGCCATTCTGATCCTCAACCAGATCGGCTGACATGGCCCAGCCCGTGCTGATCAGTGATCGCCTGACGGCGGCGGGGTTTCGCCTGGCCGGGGTCAGGGCGCTGGTGCCCGATCCCGATGAGGTCGCGACGGTCTTTCGCGAAGTGCTCAAGGATCGACAACCGGTCATGATCACCGCCGAACTGACCCGCCACCTGCCGGACGGCCTGCTTGACGAGGCCGTCCACCGGGCCGACCCGCCGGTGGCGATCATCCCCGACATAGAACGCAAGCGCGAGCCGGCCGACATGGGCGAAAGTGTCCGCAGAGCGCTGGGAGTCGAAGCATGAGTGACAACCCGAGTATCGTTGGCACGCAGGTCGAAGCACTGAAGAAGCTGCTGGATCAGTCGCGCCGGGATCATTGTGAGCGGGTGCTTGAACAGGCGCGTTCCGAAGCCAC
>SLKT01000036.1 GCA_007134485.1 Wenzhouxiangella sp.
CCCTGAACCCTGACTTAAGGTGCCAAGATGACCAAACACACCATCCAGACCTCCGAAGCCCCCGCCGCCATCGGCCCTTACTCGCAAGCCGTTCGGGCCGGCGATACGGTGTATTTCTCCGGCCAGATCCCGCTGGACCCGGTCAGTGGCGAGGTCATCGAGGGCGATTTCGAGGCCCGGGTGCGTCGGGTTTTCGACAACCTGGCAGCCGTGGCTCGGGTCGCCGGTGGCGGGCTGGATGATATCGTCAAGCTCAACGTGTTCCTGACCGACCTGGGTCGGTTCGGACAGGTCAACGACATCATGGCCGAAGTATTCAACGAGCCCTACCCGGCGCGTGCCGCCGTTGAAGTGGCCGGGTTGCCGAAAGGGGAGGATGTGGAAATGGACGCCATCATGGTGTTGGCCGGGGACGGTGGCGGCGTCTGAAGCCGCAACTTCGCCGGGGCTGGGGCCGGTCACCGACCTGTCCGGGGTCGGAGAGCGGGTCGCCCAGCGGCTGAAGGCCCTGGGTATCGAGCGTGAGCTCGACCTTCTGCTGCACCGACCGCTGCGCTACGAAGACCGCACACGCATTACCGCCCTGAACCGGGTGCGCCCCGGTGTCACCGTGCAGGTGGAAGGGCGGGTGGTTCATCGCGAGATTCGCCAGACCCGACGGCGCATGCTGCTGGCCACCCTGGCCGATGACAGCGGTCAGATCACGTTGCGCTTCTTTCGCTTCTATCCCAGCCAGTTGCGCCTGCTCAGCGAAGGCACGCGTCTGCGCTGTTACGGTGAAGCGCGTTTCGGTCCGGAAGGTTTCGAACTCATTCATCCGCACATGACCCGCCTGGGCCGCGATGGCGGTCCACCGCTGCCGAAGCGCCTGACGCCGATCTATCCCAACACTCAAGGACTGGCCGCGGCCACCCTGGCCAGGTTGATCGCCGATGCGCTGCAAAGACTGGCGCATGGTCAATTGCAGATCGACGATCCGCTGATCCAGCATGGCGCACAATGGCCCTGGACCAGGGCCGTGCAAGTCGTTCACACACCCGAACCTGAGGAAGATCTCGCCGCCCTTGTGGACGGACACCATCCTGCCGTCCAGCGTCTGGCGGCCGAGGAATTGCTGGCGCATCACCTGGCCTTGTCGCGACTTCACCGGGCGCGTGAGCGTCAACGCTCGGTCGCCCTGGCCGATGATCGTGGTTTGGTCAAACGCCTGGTGGCCACTTTGCCGTTTCAACCGACCGCTGCCCAGACCCGGGTGATGGTCGAAATCGCCACCGATCTGGATAGTGAAAAACCCATGCGCCGCCTGGTCCAGGGCGATGTCGGCTCCGGCAAGACCCTGGTGGCCGCGGCTGCGCTGGTCACCGCGGCCTCCAGCGGCCGCCAGGCCGCCTTGATCGCGCCCACCGAGATTCTGGCCGAACAGCACTACCGGACCCTGTCCGGATGGCTGGGCGAACTCGGCCTGAACACGGTCTGGCTGGCCGGCAAGGTCAAGGGCCGGGCCCGGGCCGAGGCGCTGGAACGCCTGGTAGGCGATGCCGACATTGCCATCGGCACCCATGCCTTGTTTCAGACCGGGGTCAATTTCCGCGACCTGGGCCTGGTGGTTGTCGATGAGCAGCATCGCTTCGGCGTTCACCAGCGCCTGGCGCTGGCCGCCAAGGGTCAGCGCGGTCAGGAACTGCCGCATCAACTGGTCATGACCGCCACCCCCATACCCCGGACCCTGGCGATGACCGCCTACGCCGGCCTTGATGTTTCGGTGATTGATGAATTGCCGCCGGGGCGCAAGCCGGTGACCACGGTGGCGGCCAGTCAGCAGCGCCGCGACCAGGTCATCGAGCGCTTGCGCGGTGCGCTGGCCGAAGGCCGCCAGGCGTACTGGGTCTGCCCGCTGATCGAGGAATCGGACGTGCTCGAGGCCGAGGCGGCCGAAAGTCGCTCGGCCGAGCTGTCCAGGGCCTTGCCGCAATTCAAGGTCGGACTGATCCACGGGCGCATGAAACCGGCCGACAAGCAGCGCCTGATGGCCGAGTTTTCGGCCGGCAGGATTCAATTGCTGGTCGCCACCACGGTGATCGAAGTCGGGGTGGATGTGCCCAATGCCAGCCTGATGATGATCGAGAATGCCGAGCGTCTTGGGCTGTCGCAGCTCCACCAGTTGCGCGGGCGAGTCGGGCGCGGCAGTGACCAGGCCGCCTGCGTGCTGCTCTACAAACCGCCGTTGAGCGATATGGCCCGGGCGCGCCTGGAAGTGATGCGCGAGACCACCGATGGTTTCGTGATTGCCGAGAAGGACCTTGAGCTTCGCGGTCCCGGGGAGGTGCTGGGCACGCGCCAGACCGGCATGCTGCGCTTTCGGATTGCCGACCTGGCGCGCGACGCAGAACTGCTTGAACCGGTCAAGACCCTCGCTGGTCGTTTGACTCGCTCCGAAGCCGACACCATCATCGAACGCTGGATTGGCCGGGCCGATCAGTTCGGCGATGTCTGACGTATCGCCACTGGAGCCCGATTTGCGCACGCAGACGGATTCCGGGCAAATGTGAGATAATGAGAAGTTCCATACGGGATCGTATACTCGGCGCGTTCAAGCATTGCGCGCCTGCTGTGACCCCGCCAAGAAAAACCACGTTTTCCAAGGAGAAGCCCGGTGGCCGAACGCAAACTGACCCTGACTGATCCCGAATCCGGAAAGGCGCTGGACTTGCCGGTGGTGTCCGGCAGTGAAGGTGATCCGACCCTGGACATCAGCCGACTGCACAAGGAGCTTGGCCACTTCACCTTCGATCCCGGCTATGGCGCCACGGCAAGCTGCAAGAGCGACATCACCTTCATCGATGGCGACAAGGGGATACTTCGCTATCGTGGCTACCCGATCGAGCAGCTGGCCGAGCATTCCAGTTTCGTCGAGGTCGCCTATCTGCTGCTTTACGGTGACCTGCCCGATGCCGATCAATATGCGAAGTTCGAGCGCGACATCACCTACCACACCATGGTGCATGAGCGCATTCACAGCTTCATGGATGGTTTTCACTACGACGCTCACCCCATGGCCATCCTGTCCGGGGTGGTGGCTTCGATGTCCGGGTTCTACCACGACAAGCTCGATGTCAACGATCCCGAGCAGCGCGAACTGGCCGCCAAGCGTCTGATCGCCAAGATGCCGACCATCGCCGCGGCCGCCTACCGGCATTCCCAGGGTTGGCCGAATACATATCCGCGCAATTCGCTGACTTATTCCGAGCGTTTCCTGCACATGATGTTCTCGGTGCCTGCCGAGTCCTACCAGGTCAATCCGGTTGCCGCCAGGGCGCTGGACCTGTTGTTCATCCTGCACGCCGATCACGAGCAGAATGCCTCGACATCAACCGTGCGCCTGGTCGGCTCCACCGGCGCCAACCCGTATGCCTGCACGGCCGCCGGCATTGCCGCACTGTGGGGACCGGCCCATGGCGGGGCCAACGAGGCCGTGCTCAACATGCTCAACCAGATCGGCGATGTCAGCCGGGTCGGTGAATTCGTCAAGCGTGCCAAGGACAAGAACGATCCCTTCCGTCTGATGGGCTTCGGTCATAGGGTCTACAAGAACTTCGACCCGCGCGCAACCATCATTCGCAAGGCCTGCCACGAAGTGCTCCAGGAACTTGGCCAGACCGATCCGCTCCTGGACCTGGCCATGGAACTCGAAAGGATTGCGCTGGAGGATGACTACTTCGTCGAGCGCAAGCTCTACCCCAACGTCGACTTCTACTCCGGCATCATCTACAAGGCCCTGGGCATTCCAACCAGCATGTTCACCGCCATGTTCGCCATCGGCCGCACCGTCGGCTGGGTCAGCCAGTGGCTGGAACAGTCCGCCACCCCCCACCGCATCGGCCGTCCGAGGCAGGTTTATACCGGGGCGGGGGAGCGGGAGTATGTGGAGATCGACCAGCGCTGAGGCGCTATTCGATGGGTAGACGGGAGACGGTAGACGGAAGACGAGCCGTTCTTCTTTTTTCGTCTACCGTCTCCCGTCTCCCGTCTCCCCTCACAAAAACAAATCCGGCAACAACTCCTCCCCTTCCTTGACCGCATAGCGGTCCAAATCCGTCACGCCTGCCTTTTCCATCACTTCATCGTCGATGAAGAAATTCCCGGTCACTTCGCCCGCTTTCTGACACAGGATCCAGTGGGCGGCGTCGGCCATGATGTCGGGTTTGCGGCAGTTTTCGGGCTTGACGGCGCCGCCGAGCATGGCCAGGGCGGCGGTCGCGATCACGGTCCGCGGCCACAGGGCATTGACGGCGACGGGAATGTTCCGGAATTCCTCGGCCATGCCCAGCACACACATGCTCATGCCGTACTTGGACATGGTGTAGGCCACGTGGGGCGCAAACCACTTGCGGTCCATGTTCAACGGTGGTGACAGGTTGAGAATGTGCGGATTGTCTGATTGTTTCAGAAACGGCAGGGCGGCCTGCGAGCAGACGAATGTGCCGCGAACGTTGACCCCGAACATCAGGTCAAAGCGTTTCATGGGTACATCCGGCGTACCGGCCAGGTAAATGGCCGAGGCGTTGTTGACCAGGATGTCGATACCACCAAAGGTTTCGGCCGCCTGCTGCATGGCCGCGGCCACCGCCGATTCATCGCGAATATCGAGCCGCAGCGCCAGCGCCTTGCCACCGGCCGCCTCGATGTCTTCGGCGGCGCTGTGAATGGTGCCGGGCAGTTTCGGGTGCTTGCGCTCGGTCTTGGCCGCGATGACGACATTGGCGCCATCGGCGGCGACCCTCAGGGCAATCGCTTTGCCGATGCCGCGCGACGCGCCGGTGATGAACAAGGTCTTTCCTTTGAGTGAATCGGACATGCTGGCTCCGGTGATTGGTCTGACGGGTCGAAAACGCATTATGCTACCAATTGGCATTCACGCTGTCCCCGAGTTGGGGCATTGATGGACGAAGGGTTCTTCGCAACGTTGATGAGCATGATCCAGTCCCATCCGGGCTGGCTGATTGCCATGGCGTTCGTGTTTGCCCTGCTCGAGTCGCTGGCCATTGTCGGTATCTTCGTGCCGGGCATCGTGTTGCTGTTCATCGTCGGTGCGGTGGTCGGCCTGGATGGCGGGCTGTTTCTGGCCTGCTGGATGGCCGCTGCGTTTGGCGCCCTGGTGGGCGATGGCATCAGTTACTGGCTGGGCTATCGATACAGCGATCGTATCCCGCGCATCTGGCCGCTGAGTCGGCGTCCTGACATGCTGGCGGCCGGTCAGACCCTGTTTGCCCGGCATGGTGGCAAGGGCGTCTTCATCGGTCGTTTCATCGGTCCAATCCGGCCGGTCGTGCCATTGCTGTCGGGCATGATGGCGCTCAGGCCCGCGGTGTTCCTGTTCTTTGCCATTCCCGCCTGCCTGCTCTGGGCGCCCCTGTACCTGCTGCCCGGCATGTTGTTCGGCGCCTCGCTGGAACTGGCCGCCGAATTTGCCGGCCGCCTGGCCATGGTGGTGCTGGTGCTGGTGCTGGGGACCTGGTTCATTGTCTGGCTGACCCGGGTGATCTATGAATACACCGCCCGACGCAGTGGCTGGTGGCTGAAAGGGTTGATTCGCTGGGGCAGTGATCACCCGTTGTTCGGTCGTCTGGTCGGCCCCTTGTTCGAGCCCGGCGGGCGCGAAGTGATCTCGGTGGCCATGCTCGGCATGCTGCTTGTGATCTGCCTGGCGGCGTTGCTGATCATGTTGATCATGGCGCCGTTCGCCGAACCCACCCTGGACCTGGAACGGCATCTGGCCGGCTGGGCGATGAGTCTTCGCAACCATTTTGCCGATCCCTTCTTCGTGGCCGTGGCGCTGGCCGGTGGTGTGCCGGTCACCATGCTGCTGGCTGGTGTCATGACCCTGATGCTGGTCGCGGTCGGTCGCAACAATGCGGCCTGGCATTGGTTGGTGGCGATTGTCGGTGGCTGGTTGCTGGCCGAGATCCTCAATGCGCTGACCGGATTGATGGTGATCCAGCCGGATTTCATGCCGTCGCTGGGCGAGGCGCCACATCGAGGTTTCACGCTGGTCGTGGTCGTATTCGGTTTCTTTGCCGTGATGCTGGCCAAGGATCTTGCCGCCAGGCGGCGCAAGTGGCCGTACCTGGTGACCTCGGCACTGCTGGGGCTGATCGGGTTTGCTCACTACTACCTCAGCCTGGCTTCTCCGCTGGGTCTGCTGACCGCGCTGGCCCTGGGCCTGGGCTGGACGGCGCTGGTTGGCATTGGTTATCGCCAGCGCGCCGCTGCCGGGCAGTATCCGTTGCGCATGGCCATGCTCTTCTATGCACTGGCGATCGCCGTGGCGGTGGTCAATGTACGAACCGGACATGATGAGCTGATGGATGCCACGCGCCTGACTCAGCCCGAGCGTGAACTGAACCTGCAGAATTGGAAGGACTCGGATTGGCGGGATCTGCCCGAACGCGTCTCGCGCTTCGGCAGCCTGGAGCGGGCGCGATTTGATTTTCAGATCGCGGCTGATCTGACCCGGGTCGAGAACACCCTGGCCGATGCCGGCTGGGAGAGGGTCGAGCAGGCCGGGTTGCGAGCCATTGGATCGATGCTGATGGCGCCGGCCGATATCGAGCGCCTGCCGCATCTGAGCCGGGATTTCCTTGGCCGGCCCGATCAGCTCATCATGCGTCGGGTCGATGATCAGGGTGAAGTCGCATTGGTTCGATTCTGGTCATCCGGTGCGCGAATCGATGAACCAATGGCGCCCATCTGGGTCGGCCAGGTGCGCCAGGTCAGGCCGGTTTCGATCATGGGGATCGGGCGCTGGCAGGAAATCGACCAACAGCGAGATCAGGCGCTCGAGCAACTCGACAGCGCGCTGGCTGACGACTGGCGGATCAAGGTTTCAGAGGTTTTCCGGCTTTACGCCGACGACTCGTTGTCCAACGCCGAGTCGATCATGTCGAGCAACGCGTCCAGGCGTTGATGGGCATCGGTCATTTCGAGCAGATTCTGGGCGCGTGGCAGATCGATTGGCAGCACCGCGGCCAGACCGAATCCCAGGCTGACGGCATCCTCGGCGTCGGCGCTGACCTCGGCGCTCAGCTCCTTATGGCTTTGAATCTCGCGCATCAGGGCCTGCAAGGCGCCGTGGTGCGGGGCTATCGCGGCGGCCGGTAGGTCCTTGAGCCAGTCGACCTGGCCGATCAACAGGCCGTTGTCGCGAGCGGTGGTTGATCGCACCACGAAGCGTCGCTGTCCCCGGCATTCGATGCCAAGAAGGCCGTCTTCCAGGGTCGCGAAATCCTGGATGATCGCTTCGGTCCCGATGCGCGCATGGCCGCCAAGCTCGGCCGGGTCGGTATCCATGCGCCAGACCACCCCGAAGCCGGTTTCATTGCGAAGGCACTCGCGCACCATGTCCAGATAGCGTGATTCGAAGATGCGCAGGGGCAATCGCGCGCCCGGAAATAGCACGGTTGACAGCGGGAACAGGGGCAATGGTGCGGTCATTGCGATTGTGCGGATTGTTCCTGCAAGGCCTCAACCAGGCGACGCGAGGCATTGTCGAAGCCGCGATTGCTCATGAACAGGACATGATCGCCCGGGCGCGCGGCATTGACCAGGTCGGCGACCAGGTTGGCGACCTGGCGGCGCGGACGTCCGTCGCCATCAAGCCGGGCCAGGACTTCCAGGGGATCCCAGTCCATGGATTCGGTGGTCTTGAACCAGACGTGATCGGCCGCGGTCAGCGCCGGGGCCAGGTCGTTGAAGTGGTGGCCGGCGCGCATGGTGTTGCTGGCCGGTTCCAGGGCGACCAGGATGCGTGCATTGCCAACACTGCGGCGCAGGCCTTCCAGGGTCAGGCGAATGGCCGTCGGATGGTGGGCGAAATCATCGTAGATCCGGATGCCGGCGATTTCGTTGATCAACTCCAGGCGCCGCCGCACGCCCTTGAATTTCTCCAGCGCTTCAACCGCCCTGGCCGGGTCGACACCGGTTGCCTGGGCCGCCGCCACGGCCGCCAGTGCGTTGAGCGCATTGTGTCGGCCGCTGATCGCCCAGTCCAGTTCAGCGATTGTCTCGCCGTCATGTATAAAGGCCAGCCGGCGCGCCGAGGGCTCCAGGAGTCTGACCTGCCAAGGCGCCTGGTCGTGATCGGCCAGCGCAAAGCCCGATGTCGGGGTCCAGCATCCCCAGTTGAGCGCTTCGCGCAGGTTCGCATCCGCTACATGGGTGACGATGCGACCGTTGCCCGGAATCGTGCGGATCAGGTGGTGAAACTGGGTCTGGATGGACTTCAGGTCGGGAAAGATGTCGGCGTGATCGTATTCCAGATTGTTGAGAATGGCGATTTCGGGCCGGTAGTGGACGAACTTGGAGCGCTTGTCGAAAAATGCGGTGTCATACTCATCGGCCTCGACCACGAACCACTCATCGCCGGTCCTGGCCGACAGGCCGAAGTTGATCGGCACACCGCCAATGAGAAAGCCCGGCTTGCGCCCGGCATGATCGAGAATCCAGGCCAGCATGCTGGCCGTGGTGGTCTTGCCGTGAGTGCCGGCCACCGCCAGCACGCGCCGCCCGGACAGGTAGTTCTCGCCCAGCCAGCGCGGGCCCGAAGTGTAGGGCAGGCGTGCATTGAGGACATGCTCGACTGCCGGATTGCCGCGGCTCAGGGCATTGCCGATCAGCACCAGGTCTTCATCACCGTCGAAGTGGCCGGGATCATAGCCCTCGAAAACAGTAATGCCCAGCTCATCGAGCTGGGTGCTCATCGGCGGATAGACGTTTTCATCCGAACCGATCACGGTGTGTCCATCGGCGCGCGCCAGCGCCGCCAACCCGCCCATGAAGGTGCCGCAAATCCCCAGAATATGAATTTTCACAGTGGTCCGGCCAATGTGGTGATCAGGAACAATGCCAGGGCGAACAGTATCACGGTCAGTGCCAGCGCGGATGAAAACGCGATATCGAGCGCATTTCTCCAGATGTGGGCGTCAACTGAAAACGACCAGAAGAAGATCAACAGCAGCATCAGGGCCAGCACCATCGACGGTTCATTGCCTGCGGCCTGACTCAACGGCAGACTGATGCCCGACAACAGCGCACTGGTTCCGAACAGGGCGCTGAGGGTCTGCGGGTAGCGTTCCGGGCGCTTTCGCCAGGCCAGCAGTGCGCGCGCCGCGATCAACGGAATGGCAATGGCGATCAGCAGGGCCAGGATCGGGTTGCCCTCGATCTCGCGCACAGCCAGGCTGATGGCGGTCACCATGACATACAATGCGATGCAGATCAGTAGTGTGCTACGCCCGGGCGGCAGATCCTGCGGACCCAGACGCAGCATCACGATCGCCCCCAGCCGAGTCAGAAGATTGAGCATGAGAGTCCTTTCATGAGTCGCCACTCGCCCGATGCGCCGAATCCGGAGGTCCTGGTCGATCGGCATCTTGATGTGATGGGATCATTGTGTCCCATTCCAGCCATTCGCACGAAACAGATCCTCGATGAAATGCCCCCCGGGCAAGTCCTGGAGGTGAGGGCCAGCGATCCGCTGGCCGAAATGGACCTGGCGATTGTCTGCCAGAGGGGCGGTCATGAACTGCTCGAATCCGACAGCAGCGGCGAGTGCGTACGGGTGCTGATCCGCGTGGCATCGCCGGACGAGGGCTGATCAGCGCCTATTGTTTTCGATCGCCTCTGCCAGACGCTGATTGATGGCTTCAATCGAACCCATGCCGTCGACCTCGACCAGCAATCCCCGGGATTCGTAGTGACCGGCCACCGGGGCGGTTTGCTCGCGATAGACCCTGAGGCGATTGCGGATGACCTCTTCGGAATCATCCGACCGGCCTTCCTCGGCAGCCCGCCCGGCCAGCCGCTGGATGATCTGTTCCTCGTCGACCGTCAGTGACAGTGCGATCTGGACGGGCAGTTCCAGACGCTCCAGCAGTGCATCCAGCGCTGTGGCCTGGGACAGGTTGCGCGGATAGCCATCGAGAATGTAGCCGGGTCGCACATCGCTGTTACCGAGTCGCTCCTCGATCAGCCCCAGCATCAGTTCATCGGAAACCAGTTCCCCGGCATCCATGGCGGCCTTGGCCTTGAGGCCCAGCGGTGTTCCTTCCGCCACGGCGGCACGCAGCAGATCGCCGGTGGAGATATGAGGCACGCCCAGCCGATCCTTCAGCAATGCCGCCTGGGTTCCCTTGCCGGAGCCGGGCGGTCCCAAAAGTACGATTCGCATGTTTTATTGTCCGGGTTCAGGTCAAACGGATAAAGCTACTCGGGATGGGGTGGGGTGTCAATGGGATGGGGTGGTAAAAGGTGAAAGGTGAAAGGTGAAAGGGGAAAGGTGAAAGGGGAAAGGTGAAAGGTGAAAGGTGAAAGGTGAAAGGTGAAAGG
>SLKT01000003.1 GCA_007134485.1 Wenzhouxiangella sp.
ACCTGTTCGGCGGCATTGTCCTGGACGTGACCCATGTAGGCGCGCACCACGTCCAGGCCAAAGTGTTCGACCATGTCCTCGAGTTCATCCAGGCCGCGGGCATTGGCGGCAATCTGGGCGCGCAGGTCGGACAGGTTTTGTTCGAAGTTGCGTGCCGGCCAGCGGCCGGTGGTAAACAGCTTGCGCAGATGATCCTCGCGCAGCTCGCCGTCACGCACGATCAACTCGCTGGTCAGCAGGACGCCTTCCTGGTCAATATGGGTGCTGTGCGGCGGCATGGAGCCGGGTGAGATGCCGCCGACATCGGCGTGGTGGGCGCGGCTGGCCGTGTAGAACAGGATCTTGCCGTTTTCATCGAAACACGGACTGATCACGGTCAGATCGGGAAGGTGGGTGCCGCCGCGGTAGGGATTGTTGAGCAGGTAGACATCCCCGGGACGCATGTCCTTGCCGTGATCGTCGATGACCGCGCGCACACTTTCGCCCATGGAGCCCAGGTGCACCGGCACATGCGGCGCGTTGGCGACCAGTTGCCCCTGATCGTTGAACAGTGCGCATGAGAAATCCAGTCGTTCCTTGATGTTGGCCGACCAGGCGGTGCGCTGCAGGGCCGCGCCCATATGCTCGGCGATGGCCATGAACAGGTTGTTGAATACTTCCAGCAGCACCGGGTCGGCCTTGGTGCCCACGGCCTGGCGGTCGGGCAGGGCTTCGTGACGCGACAGCACCAGGTGGCCATAGCGGTTGACCTCGGCCTGCCAGCCCGGCTCGACCACCGTGGTGGCGTTGTCTTCGACAATGATGGCCGGCCCTTTCAGGCAATGTCCGCGGGCGAGGTTCTGGCGTTGAATGACCGGTGTGTCGGGGCGTGTCTTGCCGGCCATGTAGCATTCGATCCGCGCCTCGATCTCGGGTGCGGACGTCTTCGCATCCGACTGGATATCCTCGGCGTCCACGGCCTGGCCTTTGCCGGTGGCTTCGACCACGCCGGCCTCGACCACGATGGGTCGGTCGGGTATGAGAAAGCCGAACTGTCGCTTGTGATCGCGGCTGAAGGCTTCGGTCATGACATCGATTTCATCGGCATCGACCAGCAAGGTGGTGTCGGTGCCCTCGTACTTGAGCTGAAGGCGACGGCGAATGCCCAGGTCTTCACGTTTCACGCCCTGATCGAGCAGTTCATCCTCGGCTTCGCCGGTGGCGTTCTCAAAGCGTGAATCAAGGTCGAGCTCCGGGTCATCGAGGCGCATTTCGATGCCGAATTCGCGCATGGCGGTGACATCGGCCAGGCCCATGCCGTAGGCCGACAGCACTCCGGCCAGCGGATGGATCAGTACGGTCTGCATACCCAGTGCATCGGCCACCAGGCAGGCGTGCTGGCCGCCGGCGCCGCCAAAACAGTTGAGCACGTAGCCGGTGACATCGTGGCCGCGCTGGACCGAAATCTTCTTGATGGCGTTGGCCATGTTGGCCACGGCAATATCGAGAAAGCCCGCGGCTACCTCGACGGGTTGTCGCTTGTCACCTGTGGCTTCGTGAATCTCGCGGGTCAGTTTTTCAAATTTCCGGATGACGTCCTCGGCATCGAGCGGGGCATCGGCCTCGGGTCCGAACACACTGGGAAAGAACTCGGGTTGCAACTTGCCCAGCATGACGTTGCAGTCGGTGACCGTCAGCGGTCCATTGCGGCGATAACAGGCCGGTCCCGGATCGGCGCCGGCCGAATCCGGTCCGACCCGGTAGCGGGAACCGTCGAAGTGCAGGCAGGAACCGCCACCGGCGGCTACCGTGTGAATTTCGAGCATGGGCACCCGCAATCGTACGCCGGCGATCACGGTTTCGAAGCTGCGCTCATACTCGCCCTTGTAGTGCGAGACATCGGTGGAGGTGCCGCCCATGTCGAAACCGATCACCCGTTCGAATCCGGCCTGTTGGGCGGTCTGAGCACAACCGACAATGCCGCCGGCCGGCCCGGAGAGGATGGCGTCCTTGCCGGCGAACCGGTCGGCGCCGGTCAGACCGCCGTCTGATTTCATGAACTGCAGGCGAACATCGCCGAGGCGCTTGTGGACCCGCTCGGCATAGCGCCTGAGTACCGGGGAGAGATAGGCATCGACCACCGTGGTGTCGCCGCGTCCGATGAAACGAATCAGCGGGCTGACCTCGCAGGACAGGCTGACCTGGCCGAAACCCAGATCGCGGGCCATTTGGCCGATCTGTCGCTCGTGTTCATCATGCAGGTAGCCATGGACCAGGACCACGGCCAGCGCATCGTAACCATCATCGCGAAGGGTTTGCAGCTGCTCGCGGACCTTTTCGGTATCCAGCGACTGAATGACCTTGCCATCGGCCCGGATCCGTTCATCGACTTCAATCACCTTCGAGTACAGCAACTCGGGCAGTTGAATGTTCAGCGCAAAGATATCGGGGCGGGCCTGGTGGCCGATGCGCAGTGCATCGCGAAAACCCCGGGTGGTGATCAGTGCAGTGCGCTCGCCGCGCCTTTCCAGCAGGGCATTGGTCGCCACCGTGGTGCCCATGCGCACGGCCTCGATCCGCTCGTCTGGTATGGGCTGATCGTCATCGAGCTCGAGCAGGCGGCGAATGCCCTCGACGGCTGCATCCTCGTACTGCTCCGGGTTTTCCGATAGCAACTTGCTCGCTTGCAATTGGCCATCCGGCCCGCGCGCGATCACATCGGTGAATGTGCCGCCGCGATCGATCCAGAATTGCCAGCGTGGTGTGTTGATCTCGAAGCGCTCCGCTTGCAGGGATGTTGAAAACCTTATCAGAACCAGTCCGTCCTCAAGACCGCGCCCGGCCGGGTTCTTTCTGTATTTTGCCGTCGGGTTGGTATCATACCCACCTTTCCCGGACTGATGCCGGGTCGTGTCCAGGGAGCTTCAAACTGCATGTCCTCCAACCATTCGGAAAGCATCGGCATCTGGTTGATTGTCGGTTTGATCATTCTCGGCATCCTGGTGGGGATCTGGCAGCCGGTTGGTCTGAATGAATTGATCGAGTGGGGTTACCGACTGGCGGACACACCGGCCCTGGTCGTTTTCGTTCTTGTTGTCATGGCGCTGCTGTTCACTTTCGGCTTGCCCGGGAGTTTCGGGATGTGGCTGATTGCGCCCTTTCATCCCCCATGGATCGCGACCTTGTTGCTGCTATCAAGCAGCATGGTCGGGGCCATCGGCGCCTATTTGTTCAGTGCCCGACTGGGCCGAGACTGGAAGCCTTCCGGGTTTTCGGCCCGAATTGTTCGAATGCTGGAGCGACAGGGCGGGCTGACGACGCAGATCGCCTTGCGGGTATTGCCGGGTTTTCCCCATTCGGTGGTCAATTTCGCCAGCGGAGTGCTGGCCGTGCCCCTGCCGATCTTTCTGGTCGCCGCCTTGATCGGGCAGACCATCAAATGGGCGGTTTACGCCACCGCCGTTTACGGTGTCGTCGATGCGGTCGAAACTGGCGAAGCGATTCGTCCGGAAACGATCATCCCGCTGATCGTGTTGAGCGTCTTGCTGCTGGCCGGCACCTGGTTCAAGCGGCGGGTCATGAAAAATGGCGCCTGATGGCGATCAGCCCTCATCAATCGGACTGGATTCGAGCATCCAGTCCAACAATCGGGCCTGGTGGGGCAGTGGTTTCGTCAGCGCTTTCAATTCCGCCATCAATGCTGGAATATCGCTTTCGGTGTCCAGGTCAGTCAATATGGGCAGATCGATTGACGCCCCACATTCGGCCATGACCTGGCGAAATCGCTGGAGCGTGGTTGGATCGCTGTAAGGGACTTGTTGCCAGCGATCCACACTGACCGCGCGATTGGCGCCAAAGGTCCAGAAGCCGCCATCCCTGGCAGGGCCCATACAGCAACGTGCCGGGTCGCATTCAAGCCAGTTGGCCGCCTGTTGCAGCCACTGCGGATTCAATTGGGGGGTATCGGCGCCCAGCAACAATGCGCTGGCGTGGCGCTCGATCAATGCGCCGTGAACGCTGGCCATGCGCGCGCCCAGATCTCCGCTGCCTTGCCAGATGACCGGGTGGTCTTGCCACAGGCGGTGTTGGCGGGCTTTCGATTCGGCCACGGCCCAGTAAATCGGACCGATGGCGGCATCATGGGCTGCCTCGGCCACGGCCCTGGCGGCCTGGATATACCATCGCTCGGCCCAGGCGCGACCGGTTGACTCGGCCAGGCGGGTCTTGAGGGGTGAAAGGCCCGGTGTCTTGACGAAGATGGCGATGGCGGTCATGTCGAGGCCCGGCGAATCAGCCGCATCGCATTGACCTGGTGCTGCCAGGTGTTTCGCAGCCATCCGTGTTGAGCGTAACGACGGGCGCTGGTGGTGACCGTCAGGCCGATCGGCTCGATAGGGAGTCCGGCACGCCGTGCCCTGACCACCAGGTCCAGGTCTTCGCCGCGCTCGAGATCCTCCCGAAATCCACCCAGTCGCTCAAACCACTTCCCGGGCAGGCACAGCGTCTGGTCACCGTACGGCATTTGCAACCAGCGAGATCGAAGATTGGCCCCGACGGCATTCAGGTGAGTCAGCCAGGGGCCATCCTCGGCGAAACGCAGATGACAGAAACCGAGTCGTGTTTGGGCCTGGCGGGTCCATTCGAGTACCTGGGTCACAGCATGATCGGGAAGGTGACTGTCCGCATGAATCAGCCACAACCACCGGCCACGTGCGGCGTCAGCCGCCCGGTTGAGTTGACGTCCACGTCCGGCGCTGCCTGCAATCACTTTGATTTCGGGCAGCTCGGCGGATATTTCTGGACCGGCATGCTGGCCGGTCGTGGCCAGCAGAATCTCGACCTCATCGAGACCGGTATTCAGGCCATGGACCAGTTTCTCCGGATAGGGCTCTTCCGGTCCCAGGGGAATGACAATACTCAGCTGCATCAGCCATGACTTGGGCAAATTCGTCCAGTGTCCATTGTGCCCCATGATGCTGATTCGTCGTGTCGATCCAGCATTCTCACGATTCGGGCTTGGCGCGGTCATCCGGTTCTGCTACCTTTCCCTGTTGACCTGAACAGTGAATCCGGACCTCGACATGCGCATTGGCACAACCCTGACCAATTTCATTATCCAGAACCAGCGAGACATCCAGGGGGCCAGTGGCACTTTCACCGGGCTGTTGAATGATATCGCCGTGGCCTGCAAGCGCATCGCCGATCTCGTCAACAAGGGCGATCTGGTCAATGTTCTGGGTAGTGCCGACAGCGAAAACGTGCAGGGTGAACAACAGAAAAAACTCGACGTGATCAGCAACGAGTTGATGATCGAGGCCTTGCGTCACAACGGGCATGTCGCGGCCCTGGCCTCGGAAGAAATGGATTCCATCTGTCGTTTTACCGACGATGTATCGCGTGCTCGCTACCTGCTGCTGTGTGATCCGCTGGATGGTTCGTCCAATATCGATGTCAATGTCTCGGTCGGGACGATTTTTTCGGTACTCAGGGTGCCCGAGGGGGCAGAGGAGATCACCGAGGAGGATTTCCTGCGCCCCGGCGCCGAGCAGGTGGCGGCCGGCTATTGTCTATATGGTCCATCGACCATGCTGGTCCTGACCACCGGCAATGGCGTGAGCATGTTCACTCTCAATCGTGATTTCGGCGAATTCCTGCTGACCAAGTCGAATGTCACCATCGCGGCCGATACCTGCGAGTTTGCCATCAACATGTCCAATCACCGTCACTGGAAGGAGCCGGTCAGGCGCTACATCGAGGAATGCCTGCAGGGCGGTGAAGGCCCCTGCGGCAAGGACTTCAACATGCGCTGGGTCGCCTCCATGGTGGCCGAGGTCCATCGCATTCTGACCCGTGGCGGAATCTTCATGTACCCGGGTGATCACAAGCTGGAGTCCAACGGCAAGGCCGGCAAGTTGCGACTGATGTATGAGGCCAATCCCATGGCCATGCTGATCGAGCAGGCCGGGGGTGGGGCAATCACCGGCGAGCAGCGCATGCTCGACGTTGAACCGACTGAGCTCCACCAGCGTGTTCCGGTCATTCTCGGGTCGCGCAATGAGGTCGAACGGATCGGCCGGTACCACCAGCAATAGGGGTCGTGTCTTGAGAGGTTTACTGGTCATCTCTTACTTCGGGCTGTTGCATGTTCTGATCGGCTTTGGCGTCTATGGCTGGCTGGTCCAGCCGGTTCCCTGGATGGGGCCGGCCGGGTTGATTCTGGCCGCCGGTGCGCCCCTGGCCTACCTGGACTGGCTGTACCTGGTCAAACCGGCGCATGCCGAACCTCATCCGGTGCTGGTTTCGGTGATCGCCGGATTCGGTGCGGTCATGGCCATGGTCACGGTGTATCGTTTCGGCGATGACCACCAGGTATATCTTGCTGCAGCCCTGGTTGCCCTGATCGGGTGGCTGATCCTGGTGCGCTGGCATTTGCGCACCCATGGTCCCGGCGCCGCCCGGCGTTCATGATCATCCTGCGATCCCTGCTGTTCTGGGTTGCGTTTCTTGTACTGATTCCACAAGCACTATGGGTGCGCCGCACGGCACGACGATTCCCGCCGGCCGACGGGCCGCGAAGCGGTCAGCATGGCCAGGGCGGGTCGCTCAGGTTGCTGGCGATCGGGGACTCCATCATCGATGGCGTTGGTGTCAGTCACCTGGACAATGCGCTGGTCGGTCAGGTCGTGGCAGGCCTGTCCGAAGCGGTCTCGGCGACGATTCACTGGCAGGCCCTGGGGCGCTCGGGTTTCAATTCCACCCAGGTGCGCCGGCATTTGTTACCTCAGGCCGCGCCGGAACCGGCGGATCTGGTGTTGGTTTCGGTTGGGGTCAATGACATTATCGGCTTGCGCAACCTGGCTCATTGGCGGCGCGAGGTCGATGAGCTGATCAAGGCCATCATCAAGCATTCGCCCAATGCCCGCATTGCCATGGCGGCCATTCCTCCAATGGAACGCTTCCCGGCCTTGCCGCAACCCCTGAGATCAATCCTCGGTATGCGCGGCCGGGACTTTCAGGTTGTACTGGAAGCCGTTGCGGCCGGTTTCGAGAACGTGGACGTGGTCACGCCCGAATTCGACCGTAACCTCGAAAACTTCTCCGCGGATGGGTTTCATCCATCCCAGCGCGGCTACCGGATATGTGCCCGTGCGGTCTCAGCGATCCTGTCTGAGCGTAACGGTCCGGGAGTGGACACTGAATTCAGTCAGTCAGGGTATGATCGGACCCACGAATTGCAGAAGAAGCAGGTCGACACATGAATGACAGCGCGGAAAAACGGCTATCTCACTGGGTTCCGATCGGGCTTGGCCTGGCTGCACTGGTGGCATTGGTCTGTGCCCTGCTATGGCGCGGCGGCGCCTCGCTCGGTTTCGTGGCTGCATTCGTGGTTGTGCTGCCCGCGGCCGTGGCCAGCGCATTGATGTGCTGGTGGCCGGGTGGGCGCGAAGCTCGCCGGGCCTGCCGGGATGAACGCCGTCGCCGGCAGTTGGTGATGATTTCGGTCGGCTTGCTGGTCTCGGCCGTCATCACCTTGTTGCTCGGGGTCTGGTGGTCCGGCACACGACCGGGCAATACCCTGATGATCGCCGGTATCCTGTTGTTGCCCCCGGCGGTGTTGTTGATGCTGATGGTGTGGCTGAGTGGTCGCAGCAGCGATCTGAGGGCCAGGGTCGAGCCGGATGAGAAACTGATCCATGATGCGCATGGTCACTGGGCGGTCTTTCTTCTGCCGCTGGTGGTGGTCACCCTGACCGGCATCCTGGCGCTTGGCCCATTCGGCGTGCCTGGCCTGGCGATCGCGGCATCCCTTTATGTCATCGTCCTGCCCGGCAGTGCGGTGATTGCACTGGGTCGCTTCATCAATTCCGCGGTGGTGGTCACCGACCGTCGCGTGCTGGTTGCCTATGGCGTGATACGCCAGAAAACCGCGACCCTGGAGCGCAAGCGCATCACGGCCAGCGGCGTCAAGCAGCATTTTGCGGGAAAGATACTCGGCTACGGAAAACTCACTCTGGTTGACCGCGACGGGGACAGCCGCGTCATTGCCGGTCTGCGACGGCCGCGCCGGGTGGTCAGGCATCTCGAGTAACGGCATCAAGGTCATTGACGGCCTGGCGCGTGGCTGACTCCAGGTTGTCGCCGCAACGCAGCAAATCCCCGCCGACGACAATGGCCAGGTCGGGCCCCAGTTTACGCGCTGTTCGGGCCAGCTGATCGAGGCGCTTGCCGCCACCCAGGCAGGGCAGGGTGGGGCGCAGTCCGCCCAGTGGCGCCGTCAGGGCCGTGCAGGTCGTCTGTTCGTCATCCACGCCGGACTGGATGCGCCCGCCACGCCCCGGAAAGATGGACAGATCAGCCCCGGCCAGCCGGGTCAGTGTCCCCAGCAAGAGGTTGGTGGCCACTCCATGCTCGGATGACTCGGTGAACACGCCGGCCATGGCCGGGTGAGACAGCCACATCAGTTGGTGTCTACGAGCTGCATTGGCCGCGGTTTCCAGGCCCATCACCCAGCTACACATCACGACTCCGGGCAGGTCAAGGTCGGCGACGATGTCAAGCTGGCGCTCCAGGTGGTCGCCGCTGCCGGCCACATGCGGCAGGTAAAGGCAGCGTCGTCCCGTGGACTGGGCTGCCTGTTCAATGGCGCGCGCGCAAGCGCCCACTCGTCGCCTGAATGTATCCAGATCCTGCTCGACGATATTCTGATCGTCCTTGACGATGTCGCCCCCGCCGCGAGCAAAGCGCAACGCCAGATCGGCGAGGAATTCAGGCGAACTGCCGCGCGGTTTGAGCACCGTCATCAACAAGGCGCGCTGGTCGACGCCGACGGCCTTGCGAATCCCGTCCAGCCCGTGTCGGGGGCCCGGCAAGGCGCTCAACAATGAATCGGGCAGCGCCAGATCGACCAGCCGTACACGTGGATAGAACGAAACGTTGCCGAACAGCAGATGCAGCAGTTGACCCACCTGGGCACTGGCCAGGTGCGCCGGATAGCCGATACGCAGCGAGTAGCGTTCCTCGTCAAGCGCCTCCACCGCCAACACACGAGCCAGGTGACTGGCGGCGATCGATTCGGGGATCAGCTCGCGAACAATCTCCAGGCTCTGTTCCCGGGCAATCGCCTCGGCCATGGCCTCCGGCTCCCGATCCGGCCGCGTAACGATGTAAGTCGCTTCAATCAAATTCATCAAATCAACTTATGTCGCGCAGAGGCGCAAAGACGCAGTATGACAACAGAAAAGCACAACTCAATCATAAACGAACCCCAACACCTCCAGACTGAGCCCCGTTTATCGTCTCCCGTCTCCCGTCTTCCCAACCGTTACAATAACCACACTCCATCTCCACAACCGGACCCAACTCCAATGACCAGCAAGCAACGCGTGCTGACCGGCATCACCACCACCGGTACGCCGCACCTCGGGAACTATGTCGGAGCGATCAAGCCGGCAATTGCGGCCAGTCGCGATCCGGACATCGATTCGTTCTATTTTCTGGCCGACTACCATGCCCTGGTCAAGTGCGAGGATCCCGAGCGGGTGCAGCGTTCGACCCTGGAGATCGCCGCGACCTGGCTGGCCCTGGGCCTGGATACGAAACGCTCGGTGTTCTACCGCCAGTCCGACGTGCCCGAGATCCCGGAGCTGACCTGGTTGCTGACCTGTGTGACGGCCAAGGGACTGATGAATCGCGCCCATGCCTACAAGGCGGCCGTTGACGAGAATCGCGAAGCCGGTGAAGACCTGGATCTGGGCATTCCCATGGGGCTGTTCTGCTATCCGATTCTGATGGCGGCCGATATCCTGATGTTCAACGCCCATCGCGTGCCGGTCGGCAAGGACCAGGTCCAGCATCTGGAGATGGCCCGCGACATCGCCCAGCGCTTCAATCATCGCTATGGCGAGCACTTCGTGTTGCCCGGGGCCGAGGTCGACGAGCATGTCGCCACCTTGCCCGGCACCGACGGGCGCAAGATGTCGAAGAGCTACGACAACACCATCGCCCTGTGGCTGCCCGAAAAGAAACTCAGAAAGGCGATCATGAAGATCAAGACCAACTCCCAGGAACCGGGCGAGCCCAAGGATCCGGACTCGGCCTCGGTATACTCGGTCTATGCCGCGTTCGCCACCCCTGAGCAACGCCAGCAGATGCGCCAGGCCTTTGCCGACGGCATTGCCTGGGGCGAGGTCA
>SLKT01000053.1 GCA_007134485.1 Wenzhouxiangella sp.
CAGGCCAATCGGCAGGCCAATCGGCAGGCCAGACGGCAGAAAAAATTTGAATCCCATGGACGACAGTCCCAAGTCAAGACAGTGGCTTTACAATCGAAGTCTTATTGTGCCCGCGAAACCTTACACCAAAATGTGTCCTCGAACATGAAAGCCCTGGAAGTCAATCAACTGAAAAAAACCTACAGCAATGGCGTGGTCGCGCTGAAGGGCATTGACCTGAGCGTTGAAGAAGGTGATTTCTTCGCACTGCTCGGTCCCAATGGAGCCGGAAAATCCACCCTGATCGGTATTGTCAGCTCACTGGTCAACGCCAGTTCGGGTGAAACGAAGGTGTTTGACATCAGCGTGCAGAAACAGCGGTCGCGGGCGATGGCCGAAATCGGCCTGGTTCCACAGGAAGTCAATTTCAACCAGTTTGAAAAACCATTCGATATCGTTGTCAACCAGGCCGGCTACTACGGGGTGCCGCGCGGGCTGGCCAAGGAACGCGCCGAGTATTACCTGAAAAAACTCAGCCTCTGGGAGCCGGCCTTTCGCATGGCGCGCACGCTCTCGGGCGGCATGAAACGCCGCCTGCTGATCGCCCGGGCGATGGTCCATCAGCCACGTCTGTTGATACTCGATGAACCCACCGCCGGGGTGGACATCGAAATTCGCCGCTCGATGTGGAAATTCATCAGTGAAATCAACGCCGCCGGCACGACCGTCATCCTGACCACCCATTACCTGGAAGAGGCCGAGAACCTGTGTCGCAACATCGCCATCATCGATCACGGCGAGATCGTCGAGAACACGTCCATCAAGCATCTACTCGGCAAGCTCGACATCGAGACTTTCGTGCTCGATCTGCGCGAACCGATTGACAGCCTGCCGGAACTCGACGGTGTCGAGCTGGTGCTGCGCGACCCGACCACGATCGAGGCGAGCATGCCCAAGTCGCGCAGTCTCAATCGCCTGTTCCGGGTGCTCGAGGAACACGGCATGGAGGTCTGCTCCATGCGCAACAAGGCCAATCGACTCGAGGAGTTGTTCGTGCGCCTGGTCAATCTCGACCAGGAGGATGCGGCATGAGCGTTGAAGTTTCGGCGAAAAGCTACTGGATCGGCTATCAGACCATCCTGATCAAGGAAATGACCCGCATCTTGAGGATCTGGGCCCAGACCCTGATTCCGCCGGTGATCACCATGAGTCTGTACTTCGTCATCTTCGGCGCCATCATCGGGCGAAGAGTTGGCGAGATGGGTGGGCTGCCGTACATGGAATTCATTGTCCCGGGCCTGATCATGCTCAGCGTGATCACCAATGCCTACGGCAATATCACCTCGTCGTTTTTCGGCGCCAAATTCGGCAAGCATGTCGAGGAATTGCTGGTCAGCCCGTTGCCGCCATGGATCATTCTGGCCGGGTATGTCTCCGGCGCTGTGTTTCGTGCGCTGACGGTTGGTGTGCTGGTGTGGCTGGTGGCGGCATTCTTCTCGGGCTTTCACATGCACAACCTCGCGGTCACCTTCAGCATTCTGTTGCTGACCGCCATCGTCTTTTCCCTGGCCGGTTTCATCAACGCCATTTACGCCCAGAAATTCGATGACATCTCGATCATCCCCACCTTCGTGCTGCAGCCCCTGACCTACCTGGGCGGTGTGTTCTTCTCGGTCAGCCTGCTGCCGGGCATTACCCAGCAGCTCGCCCTGGTCAACCCGATCGTCTACATGGTCAACGCCTTTCGTTATGGCCTGCTCGGGGTCAGCGATATCCCGTTGTGGATTGCCTATGCGATCACGCTCGGTTTTGGTGCGGTGCTGTTTTTCTTCTGCCTGTACCTGCTCAAGCGCGGAGTGGGCCTGCGTTCGTGAAATTGATCGATTGCTCTGCCTATAATCACGGACTTACTCGACACACCCCAAGGAACATGCCATGAATTGCATTCGCCGTCGCCGGACGAGCACCGCTCTGCTCGCTTGTCTGCTTGCACTGATGCTGGGTTTTTCCCTGTCCGTCCTGGCAAATGACACCGATGGTGAGCCCGAGTTGTTCTCGGCATGGCCTGATGATGTCGAATTGCCGCAGTCGGGCCAGGCGAGACTCGAGATCAACGGTCAGTCCTTCGTATTCGACCAGCTTACGGCTTGCGGGTTGACCGAGCGGGGGCGTGCTTTCCTGATGACTGCAAACCGCGAGGATGGGGAGGGCCGATACCAGAGCTTTCGCATGTACCGGCGACTGATCGGCCATGGCACCGCATCGCCCGGCGAGGAAGACCTGGTGCAACTGGGCGTGCGTGATCACGACCGCAAATGGTCGAATTCGGTGATGCGCCTGCAGCTGCGTGATTCAAACGATGACGCAGTGTACCGGGTCTACGGGCACTCCGACGACTGGCCGGCGGTCCAGGTTCGACCCGGGGGAACAGCTGCCGTCGCCCAGGGTGAATTGTCCCGCCCGACCGATTCGGGTGATCTGGCCCCGATCGGTGCATTCATCGCCGTGGCCAACTGCTCCATAAAAAACGACTGAACTGTCTATTTGGTCGGCAAATTTGACACCCGTTTTCAAATGGACTAGGGTTTTGTCGCAATCAGCCCGAAGAATAACGTGAGAACATATCTTAAAACGGGTTGAGTCAGCACGCCGGATGCAGGGATCAACCTGACGACTCGTGCCTTTAAATTAAGCCAACAGGGGAATTCGATTCACCATCGGTCGAGTCGAATGCGCCTGTCGGCTTTAAGAATTGACATCGAAACCAGACTAAAAGTGCTACTCAGGGAGAATTCATGAGACCCGCCAAAAAACTCGCCATTTACACACTGTCCATTTGCTGGATGCTGCTCCTGGCTGTATCAGCCAGCGCCGAACAGGAGCTGTTTGTTTCCCCCGAAGTGCATGACCGACTGAATCACTCGGATTCGGTCGAGCTCATCATCCACTTCCGGGACACCCCCGATCTCAGTCCTGCGTACCAAATGGACTGGCTCGAACGCGGTCGATGGGTTCACGACACCATGACCGCCGCTTCTCGAGATGCGCAATCCAGCATGCGTTCCAGCTTGCGCTCAGGTGGTATTGACTACAAGGCGCTGGAATCGTTCAACATGATGGTTGTACCGCAGGCCGACGAGCAGGTGCTCCAGACGCTGATCGCCGATCCGCAGGTTCGCGGTATCTTCGTCAAGCCGGATTTTCACTTGATGGGTCGCGAACTAGAGTTCGGTGATCGCTCCGGCCCACGCGGAACCGAGCCGAACATCGACCAGATCAAGGCCTCGGAAGTCTGGGATCAGCTGGGCATTACCGGTGAAAACGTCGTGATCGGGATCAACGATTCGCCGCCTCTGCACACACACGATGCGCTCGTCAACCAGTATCGCGGCACTCTGGGTGATGGTAGCTTCGATCACAACTATGCCTGGTTTGATCCGATTACCGGCTCCGAAGAGCCTCCGGCGGAATTCCACGGAACGCACGTGACCGGAATTGCCGTGGGCGACGACGGCGCCGACAACCAGATCGGTGTAGCGCCGGGCGCCGAGTGGATGGCATGCGGTGGGTTTGTCGGGGGCGCAGACCCCGAGGTATTGACCTGTCTTGATTGGTTTCTCGCCCCGACCGACCTGGAGGGTGAGAATCCGGACCCGGACTTGCGCCCGCATGTCGTCAACAACTCCTGGGGAAACTGTGCAATTGAGCACAATGAAGCCCTTTACACCCCGATTTTCGATGCCATGTACGCCGCCGGCGTCATTCCAGTGGTGTCCAATGGCAACGCCAACGCATTCGGTTGCCAGTATCCCTCACCGCCGGGACTGGGCACCGTGGGCGATCCGGCCCGGCACGGACGCGTGCTGGGCATCGGCTCGACCACTCAGAGCGGTGGCGACTACGCCTTCCACTCGAACTGGGGCCCGACCGACAACCCGAACCCGGGGCTGCCGGATTCCTTTGACGATTTCGGTTATCCGGACCTCAAGCCCAACTTCTCCGCGCCGGGTGAAGGCATTCGCTCGAGTGTCGAGACCGGTGACTCCGCGTACGGTTTTGCAACCGGCACCTCGATGGCCTCGCCGCATGCCTCCGGCGTGATCGCGCTGATGATTTCCGCGGCGCCGAGTCTGGCGGGCGATTTCCAGAATATCGGCACCATCCTGCAGGAAACCGCCATTCACGTTGAATTCGACGGCGCCGGCGCCGGTGATCCGGACGTGGAACCCGGCGTCAATCATCCGAACTATGCCGCCGGTTGGGGAGAAACCGATGCCCTGGCCGCCGTCGAAGCCGCCCTGGCGTTCGCCGGTCCGCAGGGCACCCTGGCCGGACAGGTCACCAACAGCGATGACTCCGGCCCGCTGGTCGGTGTGCAGGTTCAGATCGACAACCCCAACCCGCCGCCGGAAGAATACAGCGCGGTAACCGATGCGTTCGGCAACTACTCGCGTGATGTCGCAATCACCGAGCCCGGTGAAGGCACCTATACGCTGACCTTCAGCAAGTTCGGTTTTGAAAGTGCGGTCGTCAGCGATATCGAAGTCGATGAAGACGCCACCACCACCGTGGATGTCGAGCTCGACCCGGCCGAATCCTGGACCGTTTCCGGAACCGTGATGGATGCCAACACCGGCTTCCCGCTGGCCGGCACCATCGAGATTCCCGGCACGCCGGTCGACTCGATCACCGTCGGACTTGACGGACAGTATTCCATCGAACTTCCCGGCGGGATGGTGTTTGATTTCATCACCACCGCATCCGCCAACGGCTACCTGGTCTCGAACGAAGAGGTCGGACCCCTGACTGAAGACACCACCTTCGATATTGAAGTCGAAGCTGACCTGGTCGCCTGCGAAGCCCCGGGCTATGAGCCAGATTTCACGATTTACTACGCCGAGGATTTCGATGCCGACGACGGTGGCTTCACGGCCGAGGTGATTGGCGGCGAGGCCGCGCTTCCCTGGGAATGGGGCACGCCGGTCGACTGGCCAGGCGAGTGCACCACCGGTGACAACTGCTGGGGCACCAACCTTGACGGCGACTACGCCAACAGCGCCCATGAATCACTGACATCTCCGGTGATCGATCTGTCCGGTGCAGCCGGTGCGGAAGCACTGATGGTGGCATGGGATCAAGCCAACCATGTCGAGACCAACGCATGGGATCAGGCCTACGCCGAGATCCGCATCAATGGCGGAGACTGGGAAATTCTTTGGGAGAACCCGGCCCAAACCGTTGCCGAAAACTGGCGTGAGCTGGACTTCGAAATCACCGAGGCAGCCGGCGAGACCATTGAAATGCGCTGGAGACTGCAGTCCGATGCCATTATCAACTTCCCCGGACTCTTCGTCGATAACCTCCGCGTCTTCGAGCAGGAATGCATGGCCGGCGATCCCCCGCCGATCATCGATGTCAGCCCGGACGGCTTCAGCTACGTGGTCGAGCCTGGCACCGTCGAAGAGGAAGTCATTACCGTTCGCAACTTCGGTGGTCAGGAATTGACCTACGACATCGAATTCCTGACCACGTCGGGCAACTGGACCCGTTCCGACGTGATCTGGGAGCAGGAAGTGGCCGGTACCGCCGGGATCATTTCCTCGTATTCCACCACTGACGATGACGGCGGTTATTCGGCCGACGATTTCGTGCTGAGCACTCCGGGAAATATCGAAACCATCCTGGCCGAAGGGTTCCGCAATGCCGGAACCATGGAAGTCGCCAGCTCGATTACCTGGTACATCTTTGCCGATGACAATGGTCAGCCGGACGGCAATCCGGAAACTGATCCGGGCGCGGCAGTCTTTACCTTCACCGCAGAACCTGGCGATCCGGGTCTCGATCTGAACGACGGCAACATCATGATGGACCTGGTCGAAGCCACCGGTTCGCCGGTCGAACTCGATGCCGGCACCTACTGGCTGAGCGTGGTCCCGGCCTTCGACTTCCCGGTCGGACCTGGTGATGATCGCTGGAACTGGTACGCTGGTGAACCCGTGCAACTTGAAAACGCCAAACTGATTTCGCCCGAGCTGTTCGGCGTGGGCGAGTGGACCGATATCAGCGACGGTTCGATCACCGGCGACGATATCTATGATGCGTTGGCCTTTACACTGACCGGAACCATGGCCGGCTGCGACGGCACGATGCCCAGCTGGATCGAATTGTCAGAAACCTCCGGTTCGGTCGATCCACTTGATCAGGATGAAATCGACCTGACCGTCGACACCGACGGCCTGGCCAATGGCACTTACCAGACCGAGCTGTGCTTTGAAAGCAACGACCCGACCAATCCGCTGGTGCTGGTCCCGATCAGTGTCCTCGTGACCACGGATCCGATCCAGCCGGTCGCAGACATCAATCCTGAAAACCTGCTGTTCAACCAGGTCGCCGGTGATGTCGGCAGCCAGACCCTCAACATGGGCAATACCGGCAACCTGCCGCTGGACTGGATGATCGAGCAGGATCCGGATACCCGCGGCCAGAATCAGCTGGTTGCGCATGATCGTTCCGGAACGCGTTTCCAGAGCGCCATGCTGCGTGACGCCCACGATGAGGCGCTCGACGAGGATCTCAATGTCCCGGACTTCCTGTTGCCTGGAAATGGATCAGTCGATTTCACCATTCCCGGCGGCGTGGAGACGGAAGGCAGCGTCATCGGTATCACCTTCGAGGGCACGGTCTCCGGAATCTCGGGTACCGGTACCTGGGCCTCCGACATGGCAATGACCCTTACCAGTCCCGCCGGCGACATCTTTCAGGTTGGCGGTTTAGGTGCTGACAGCGCCTGGGACTTCGATGGATTTGGTTCCACTGATGATGGCACTTATTCCAGCGTCCACATCGGCCCCGACGTGTTTGGTCCAGACGGTACGCTGGATGAAGGCGACTGGCAGGTCGATTTCGTCCATACCTGGGATGATGATATGGACTGGACCGACGTGACCATCACGCTGCACAAGTTCGTGCAGATGGATGCCTGTGAAGAGCCGTCCAACGTGTCCTGGCTGGATGTCAACCCGACCTCCGGCACCACACCTGCCTTTGACAGCCTGCCTGTCGATGTCACGGTCGATTCCACCGGACTGGCCGAAGGCATACACGAGGCCAGCCTGTGCGTGACCACCAATGACCCGGACAATGAACTGGTCATCGTCCCGGTCGCGGTCGAAGTCATCGATCCGGCCAACCTGGCCACCGTCGAAGGCACGGTCGCGAGCCTGGGCTATTGCAACGACAACCCGTTCAATATTGCCGGCGCATCCGTCGAAATCGTGGGTGACTTCAACACCTTCAATACCACGACCGACGCTGATGGCTTCTTCCAGGTTGAAATGCACCAGCAGGAAGGCCCTGTGGATGTATTCGTCAGTGCGGACGATCACTTTGATGATTCCGAGTTCGGCGTTGCCCTGGCCGGTGAAACGACCAGCACCGTCGATTTCGACCTGCTCCAGGAAGTCGAGTGCGCCACTGTGGCGCCCGAGAGCCTGGAATTCCAGGTCGTACTCGGCCAGACCGATGATCAAACGCTGACCATCGGCAACTTTGAAGGCAACGTCGATCTCGATTGGGATCTCGACCACTTCGAATCCGAAGGCACCAATGCAGTACGGAATGATCCGATCGTCGCTCTCGATGAAGACTTCGAAGGCGCCTTCCCGCCGGCCGACTGGACGACGGTCGATGAAACCGGTGAGTGCCCGTGGCTGACCAGCGATGACTATGAAATGTTGGGTTGGGTCGGTAGCACACGTGGAGCTGCGATTGATACCGATGATTGCGGAGAGGCGGGATTGGCTGCTGATGCTTCCCTGATCACACCAAGCCTGGATTTGACGGGCATGAGTGATGTCATCCTGCAATTTGATTTCGCCACTCGCCACTTCTCGTCTGGACAGACTGACGTATACCTGGATGTATCCACCGATGGTGGAGACAATTGGGATACTTTGGAGCACTGGAGCAACGAGGATGTCGCCTATCCCGATGACGCTTCCGTTCCGCTGGAGTTTGATTTGTCGGCTTACGATGGCGAACCCGATGTTCAGATCCGCTGGCGTCATGTTTCAGGATGGGACTACTGGACCTACGTCAATAACGTGGTCGTGACGGAAGACTCGGAAGAAGAGCCGCCTCCAGTGGAAGCGAGCTGTGAAGACCCGAACGATGTCGACTGGCTGGGCTTTGATCCGGCAGACGGTACGGCTCTGGCGGGTGACAGCAGCGATGTGACCATTGACGTCGATACCAACGGTCTCGAGGATGGTGTCTACACCGCCACCCTGTGTGTCTTCACCAGTGACGAGAATGCCGAGCTGTTCGAAGTACCGGTCAGCTTGACGGTCGACGATCCTGAGCTGGCGACCTTCACGGGTACCGTATCCGGTCAGGTGTGCAGTGAAGAGTCGTATCCGGCCGCCGGCGCCACGATCACCATCGAAAGCGCTAGCGACACGTTCACGACCACGGCCGATGATGAAGGCTTCTACTTCATCAAGGTCCATGAGGACGAAAGCCCGGTCGATGTCACCGTCAGCGCGCCGGACCACGTGTCCGAGACCACTGAAGGCGTGAGCTTTGTCGGCCTGGATGTGATCGATCAGGACTACACCCTGGCGTTTGATTCGGCCTGCGTGGATGTCGATCCGGCGGAACTGACAAGCACGGTTCCGCTCGATGTCACCGCCGATGAAATGCTGAATATCGGCAACCTGGGTTCGCAGACGCTCAATTGGTCGATCGTCGACCCGGCCGCCCTGCAGGCTGCCGGACTGCGCGACTCTGATCCGTTGATCGGCTTCAACTTCACCACCAGCGGGTCGGCGACCGATGATCCGCAGAACTGGAACCGCATCAGCGATGCCGAAGGCGTTCTGGAAGATGTCATGGACGATACCGGTACACCTACCGGCGTTGACATCACCTGGGGTGGAGTGACCACCGACGGCTTCGTGTTCCTTGGCACCGACAACGTTGCCGATGATGCCGTCCCGCAGTATGACTACGATCTCTCGGGCATGAGCGGCTACGGCTTCCGTTCCGATGGCGACTTCTTCATCGAGCTGTCAGGCCTGGCCCCGAACGCCCAGTACGAGTACTGGTTCGTGGCCTACCGGTCTGTCAGCGCCATTGCCAACGCGGTCACCGTGAGTGATGGAGATGATCTGGAGGCCATCCAGTTCGATCAGTTGATCTCCTCGGCTGACAACGACGGGCGTTTCGTGATCAATGACCTGATCAGCAATGACGATCAGGACTGGGCCGAAATCTCCTTCGAGACCACCAGCAGTTCCGATGGCACCATCAACTTCCGCTGGGAGGGAGATGGCCAGACCACCGTCATTGGCGCCCTGGCCGTTCGGGAGTCACTGAGCTGTGATATTCCGGACTGGCTGTCACTGGATCCGATGGACGGTTCCGTCGAGTCCGGTGATCCGGCTGATGCGGTCACGGCGACCTTCAACCCCGCCGGCTTGCTGCCGGGTGTCTATGAAGGTCAGATCTGCGTGGAAAGCAACGACCCGGCCGAGCCGATCGTCGAGGTGCCGGTCACCATGAACGCCGAAGTGCCCGCAACCTGGGGCTCGATCACTGGAACGGTGACCAGCCTGGGCTACTGCAGTGATGACCCGAGCGTCGTTGAAGGTGCAGTCGTGGAAATCGTCAGCAGTGAAGACACGTATGTGCTCGAGACCGACGAGTCCGGGTTCTACGAAATCTACCTGCCCGAAGGCGAAAGCCCGCTGAGCATCACGGCAAGCGCTGATAATCACCTCGACGAGTCCACCAACGTGGCGTTCTCGGGCGGTGATGAAATCGACGCGAGCCTGGACCTGGTTCTGGACGAGCCGTGTGTCTCGGTCACGCCGGAGAGCATTTCGGTCAATATCGATGCCGATGCCAGCACCAGCGGCAATATCCTCCTGGGCAACATCGATGGTGGAGCGCTGCTCAACTGGAACATCGATACAGCCGATGCCAATCTCGCTGACCTGATGCGTCCGGACGCTGAACGAGCCACTTCCGGTGACAAGTCCTTCCTGCTTGATGAAGCAGCGGCCGAAGGCGCCGGATCGGTACTGTCCAGTGGCTCGATCAGCCTGAGCAGTTCCGAACTGGCCGATGTCGTTCGCCCGATGAGCGATGGGCCCAACCTGTCCGTCGACGGTGTCACCACCGGCTCTGGTTACAGCAGCGGGGATCCGTTCAACTCCACCCTGGATCTGAATATCGGTGAGGGCAATGCCCTGATCGGTATCGGTTGGGAGATCACCATCGAAGCCTTCTCGCCAAGCTGGTTGAGTGAATCGCGTGTGGCGATCGTCACCAACTCCGGCGATGAGCAGGGTTTGTTCCTGACACCAGGTGTTGGAGAGGACGGGCCTGGCATTCAGGACTTCAGCTCGGAAGGCATCCTCATGCTGGAAGATGTGGACATTCCGCCGATCGAGGCCGATCCGAGTGGTAATCTGCATTTCGAGTGGTTCGACAGCTTCACCGACTTTGAGAACGATGCCGATTCGATGTGGATGGATTCGGCCAATCCGCTTGAACTGCTGCCGGGCATGCGCCTGATCTGCGAAGACCAGGCGGCCTGCGACGCAGCAGTCTCCGGTGAGGAAGGTGATGACATCATTGTCGCGTGCGACGATCCGGAAGGTATTTCCTGGCTGAGCGCCACCCCGTCCTTCGGTGTGACCAACGTTGGTGATACGACCAGCATCACGGTTGCCCTGGACGCCACTGGCGTACAGCCGGGCGAATACAATGCCGGCCTGTGCATTGCCAGCAACGATCCGGTCAATCCGATGGTTCCGGTTCCGGTGACGATGAATGTTCGTATTCCGTCGAACTGGTCAACCGTGGAAGGCACGGTGGATAGCCTTGGATACTGCAGCGAGAATCCGGCTGCCCTGGAGGGCGCGGACATCGCGGTGGTGGGAAGTGACAACACCTACACTGCCAGCACCGATTCCGACGGCTTCTACCAGGTTTCCCTGCCGGCTTCCGAAGCGCCAGTCAGCGTCACGGTCAGCCACCCGGCGCATATCGGTGAATCCGAAACTGATGTCGGTCTGTCGGTTGGCGATACCACTGTGGTCGACTTCTCCCTGACCGAATTGTCGGGTTGCACGGATCACGATCCGGAGAGCTTCTCGGTGACCCTGGTCACGGGTGACAGCACCGGTGAAATGCTGACGCTCAACAACATCGGCTTCGGTGATTCGGACTTCACGGTCACCTCGGTTGAAACGACCGAAGAGGTCGAACTGGCCAGTGTCGTGCTCGAGCGCGATGCGGTAGACGCGCGGACCGTCGATGACGGTGCAAGTCGTGTCGTCAGCATTGCCGAGCGTCCAGCCAGCGTCCGTGAAATCATGTTGCCTGCCTCCGGAACGGCGGTTCAGGTGCTGGTTGTTTCACCGGACGGAGAGGCGGGCGATCCGTTCCCGCCGACCAACCTGGTTGACGCCCTCGACGGCTTCCCGGACGTCGACGCCGATCTGTTCGAAGATCCGCTGTCCGGCATCACTGTTGACGATCTGGCCCCGTACGATGTCGTGGTCACCACCAACAACAACCGGTGGTCCGACGCCGGCGGTGATGTCAGCACGGGTGATGCCCTTGCCGATTTCGTCGACCAGGGCGGCAAGGTCGTACTCTTCAACTTCGCATTCGACTGGTTCGGCTTCGAGCTGGCCGGTCGCTATATCGACGAAGAGTACGGTCCGTTCAACATGGCGACGGCGGACGCGACGGGCCCTGTGACTATGGACATCCTGGATCCTGACCATCCGATTTTCGATGGGGTCACCAGCCTGGAGTCCGACACGATCCGTATCAACGTCTCGCCCCAGCCAGACGCCGAGCTGATTGCCGAGTGGAGCGACGGCGAAGCCCTGATCGCATACAACGATCATGCGGTCGGCTTCAATGCCCTCTACAGCGCCGATGGCGCCGACTCCTGGACTGGAGACCTGGATATCATGGTTTACAACGCCGTCCAGTTCCTTGCGGGAGATGTCGGCGAGCCGGCCGAATGGCTGAGCTTCGATCCGGAGCTGGGTACGGTGCCGGCCGAGGACAGCTTCGATGTTGTGGTGGGCTTTGACGCCATGGGTCTGGCTGCCGGTACTTACGAGGCCAATATCCTGGTCACGCTGGATGAGGGTGGTGAAACGACCCTGTCGATTCCGGCAACCATGGAGGTCATCGATCCGGATCCGGCCATTCTGGGCGTCGATCCGGCTGAGCTCGACTTCGGTGAGATCCTGGTGGATGAGGACGATACCCTGTCCTTCGTGGTATCCAATGATGCCGAGCCGGGCGCCATGTCCCTGCCGATCGACACGATCGAAGCATCCGGACACGCCAGCTTCTCGGTCACCGGCGGTGATTGCGAGGCCGGAACGACGGTGCTCGAGCCGGGTCAGTCGTGCATGGTCGAGGTGACCTTTGCGCCGGAGGCTGTTGGTGCGGTGACGGGTGAAGTCACGGTCAGCGGCAACGGACAGGAAGAAGTGGTCGACCTGGCTGGTGAAGGCTTCATGCTGGATCCGGGCGAGTTGATGCTGGATCCGCCGTCCCATGACTTCGAAATGGTCCTGATCGGCAGCACCGCCACCACGACGATGACTCTGATCAACAACGCGGAAGCAGGAAGCGCCGCTGTTGTGGTCGATGCCATCGAACTGGTCGGTGATGCAGCGTTCGTCGATACCGGCGAAGGCAGCTGCGAAGCCGGTACCACGGAGCTCGAGCCGGAGGAATACTGCACCATCGAGGTTGCGTTTACTCCGGTCAGCGAAGACAACGTGGCCACCAGCTTGGTGGTGGACGGCACCGAGGGCAAGATCGCCTCGGCGACCCTGTCCGGCACCGGTGTTGAGCCGACCGACGAGCTCTTCCACGATCGTTTCGAGCAGTCAGACGACTGATCATCGATTGGTCCCAAGGCACACAGGGGCCGCCCACTGGGCGGCCCTTTCTTTACCTGCAGATCAAACCAGCACGCATGCCCCCGGACAATCAGTAACCGGGTGTCCCTGAACCACAAGACAAGTACAAGCCATGAATTCAATCCCCCGCCGCACTACCAGGTCATTCGGCCTACTCCTGTCTTTCCTCTCCGTCATCTTCTTTTCGCACGCCTTTGCCGCTTCCTCGGATTCGGTCTGGGTGCGTATCCATAATGGTGCAGACGATCCACGCCTGGCCGAGTTCAGCCAGCGATCCGAGCTGATGGATTACGGCACGTTTCAATGGGGTGAATTGGCCGGGTCGATGAAGGCCGACCTCCAGGATCAAGGCCTGAATGCGAGTGTGATCGACGATCCATTCATGCTGGACCTGGGTGGCATGGTTTTTGATCCCCTGACCGATTTTCCGGAAGGAAAATCAACCATGGGCGGCAGCGCTGGGGATTTCCATCTGGTCCAGTTCCAGGGACCGATTCGCAGTGAATGGCTGAGCAGTTTGCGTTCAGGCAACGTCAAACCAATTCAATACATTCATCCTTTTACTTACATCGTCTGGGCCGAGCAGAGCCAGCTTAACTCGGTACAGGACCTGGACGGGGTTCGCTGGACAGGACATTACTTGCCTGAATTCCGGGTGCTTCCGCAGCAACTTGGACTGGGCAGTGAAATGGAGCCAACCAACCTGCTCGTCAGTCGTCATGTCGACATGCAGTCGCTGACCTCGCAACTTGAATCACTGGGCGTGGAGGTCTTGCACACTGAAAACTACCTCGGTCATTTCAAGCTGCTCGAAACAGCGGCCCCTGGAGATGTTTACATGGATCTGGGTCGCGTGCCGGCAGTGTATACGGTTCAGCAAGCCCAGCCCATGGCTCCGCGCACCGAAATGAGTAACCAGTCCATCGTCGGCAATTACGGACCGGCGCCTGACCATGAGCTTTTCCCGGGTTATGCCGATTGGCTGACGGACACCGGCTATGACGGCTCGGGCGTGACGGTTGGGATTATTGACGGTGGTGTGCGCGGTTCGCACCAGGACCTGGTCGATAATATGGTCGACTGTGTGTCCCAGGGTTCACCCACCAGTTGCACATCGTCCAATAGCAACCATGGCACCCATGTGGCCGGCGCCGTGGGTGGAAGTGGCGCCAGCGGGACCACTGATAGTGCCGGATTCCTGCGCGGACAGGGCGTTGCGCCCGGGGCGGGCATCGTCGAGCAACGTTACGGGTCTCCTGGCTTGAGTTACAACTTTGGAAGTCAGTGCAGCGATACGGACAGTTACTGCACAACGCCCTCCGGGATGTTGGTGCTGTTCAAGGAAGCCGCGCTGAGCGGCGCCACGCATGCCAACAACTCCTGGGGTTCGACGGGTATCAAGATCGGTTATGACCTGCCCACCCAGCAGGTCGATGTCATGACTCGCGATGCCACACCCGACAATCCGATGCCGGAGCCGGTCCTGCCGGTCTGGTCGATCATGAATGGATATGGTGATTCGGCCGGAGCCTGTAACAACAACTCCCTGGGTTCGCCGGATGAGGCCAAGAATCTTTTTGCGGTCGGTTCAACCTGGATGCAACCCAGTGTCGGCCAACAGTATTCCAATATCTTCGATGTGTCGGATAACTCGGCACACGGTCCGGCTTGCGATGGTCGCGTGGGGGTACATATTGTTGCCCCGGGATGCAGCACGGATGCACCGTCGGGCGGCAGTAACAGCGCCTACCAGACGATGTGTGGAACATCCATGGCTTCGCCTGTGGCTTCCGGAGCAATTGCCGTTTTTATCGAAATGTATCGCGACCTGTTCGAAGACGCGACACCAAGCCCGGCGATGATCAAGGCGGCATTCATGGCCGAAGCCATGAATCTGCACGGATTCGAGAATGCTGATGGCGGCGAAATCACCGAGACCCCCTCACGCTTTCAGGGATACGGTCGAATCGATCTCGATGCCGTGGTGAATCCGGAAAATGATGTCATGTATTTTGATCAGGAGACGGTGCTGAGCGAAACCGGTGAGGAATGGAGCTTGCCGTTGATGGCGGTCGATCCGTCTGAGCCTGTTCGCGTGATGATGGTGTTTACGGATGCTTATGGCCACGGATTGGCCGGCACGACACCGGCCTGGGTCAACGACCTCGATTTGACCGTGGCCGTGGGTGATGACCTTTACCTGGGCAACCAGATTGGTTCGGACGGTTTCTCGCAGACCGGCGGAAGCGCGGATTCCATGAACAATATGGAAGCGGTCTTTCTGCGAGATGACCAGCACAGTGGTCAAGCGTTTGATGTCACCGTTGTAGCCGCCAATATCGCGGCAGACGCCATCAATCCACATGACCCAGGCGATGAGGGCCAGGATTTTGCGCTCGTTTGTTACAACTGCCAGTTCGGAGATCCGGCCTTTACCATCGATGTGGAGCCCGAATCGGTGTCGGTCTGCCTGCCGGAATCGGGCAGCGTGGATGTCAACGCCGACCTTTCAATCGGGGTGGTGGGCGCGTATTCAGGCAATGTCGCATTGTCTGCAGATCATTTGCCGGCCGGCGTTTCCGAATCCTTCGATCCGGCCTCGGTCGAGGCGCCCGGCACTTCGGTCCTGACCTTGAGCGTCGATGAAAGCGCCGAGACCGGCTCCAGCGACCTGGAGATCATCGGCGATGACGGTGATGAAAGCCTGCAGGCGCCATTGAACCTGTTGCTTGAATCGGCGCCTGATGCGATTGAACTGACCGAGCCGCAATCCGGCGCGCTTGAGGTAGCCCTGCAACCACAGTTCTCCTGGGTCGGCCAGGACGGTGTGGATGATTACCGTATCCAGGTTTCACTGGATGCCGATTTCACCTCTCCGCTGATTGATGAGTGGGTCAGCTCGACCAGCTTCGTCCCCGAGACCGAGCTGGAGTTGGGTACGGACTACTATTGGCGAGTCCAGGGACAGGATCACTGTGGTGAGGGTGAATGGAGTGACGTATGGGCTTTCCAGACCCGCTTTGACCCAGTTGCCGACTTCCAGCCGACACAGTTGGAATTCGAGGTCAATACCGGCTTGTCCGATCAGGACGAGGTGACCATCGAGAACATCGGAACCGGTGTATTGAACTGGTCTGCTTCGACGGTTACATGTGAAGACGGTAAATCCTTTGACTGGATTTCAATCCATCCCGGATCCGGCAACGTCAGCGCCGATCAAGTCGATACCCTGCAGATCAGCGTCGATACCACCGGTCTGGCCATTGGTGAGCATGTCGGCGAGGTGTGCGTGACGACCAACCAGGCCGATGCCGAACCGTTTGCCATCGAAGTCTTGCTCGAGGTGCTCGATCTTCCGCCCGCGCAGATCGAATTGACCACCACGCTGCTGGCCTTTGGTGAGGTGCCGACCGGTCAAGCGGGTGTGCTTGAATTGGGCATTTCCAATATGGCCGATCCCGGTTCGGCTGACTTGCAGATTGAGCAGATCGAGGTCATTTCCGGGCAGTCCCAATTCGACGTCATTTCCACCGACTGCCCCGAGGCACTGCCGGTCGATGAATCGTGCACGGCCGAGGTGGAATTCCGCCCGAGCGAGCTCGGTGCCCAGTCAGGCGTGCTCAGAGTGCGGGCCGATGGCCAATCGAACAACATCGCCTTGCAGGGAAGGGGTGTCGAGCCCGAACCCGAAATCTTCGGCGATCGTTTCGAGACAGTAGATTGATAGATCTTCAAGGAATCGGGCGCGGATACCAACATCCGCGCCCGATTCTGCAGCAGCAGAAAAAGCAAGCGTTCAAGTCACCAGCAAGGAATCAACATGAAAACAAGGACCCTCGTGCTGGCAGTCATCCTGGCTGCCGCCACCACGCTGGGGCAGGCAAGTGAGAACCGCCCGCTGACATTGCAGGGCGAACTGCCCCCCCTGGACACCATTTCAGTGATGAACCTGCCGGCCCTGGACCGGGATGCCTTGCTGGCCGAAGATGCCGAGCGGGAAGCCCGTCCCGGTGTTGCGCCGCGGTTCGCGATTCCCCGCGAAGTCGACATTTCGGTTGATCAGCACGGTCGCTGGGAGCAAGGCAATGATGGCTTGCAGATCTGGCGCTACCGGATCGAAGCTGACGAGGCACGCTCCCTGAATCTTGCCTTCGCGCCATTCAATCTGCCCGAAGGCGCCAGCCTTCACCTGTTCTCAAGTGACGGCAAATACCGTATTCGAACCTTCACATCAGCGGATAACAACCCGGCCAATGAACTCTGGACACCGGTCATTGAGGGCAGCGATCTGGTGATCGAATTGCAGGTGACCAGCGACCAGGTCGACCAGGTCGAACTGGCGATTGCCTCGATCAACCAGGGCTATCGCGGTTTCTTCGAGCCGGCCGGCGCGCGGTCGGGCTCGTGCAATGTCGATGTCGTTTGCCCCGAAGGCGATGACTGGCAAGACGAGATTGCCTCGGTGGCGGTGATTTCAACCGGCGGCGATACCTTCTGTACCGGATTCATGGTCAACAATGTTGAATTCGACGGCACGCCCTTTTTCATGACCGCCGATCATTGCGGTATTGGCGCGGGGAACGCCGCCTCGCTGGTGACCTACTGGAATTACGAAAACTCCACCTGCCGTGAACCGGATACACCCGGTGCCGGGGGACCCGGCGATGGCAGCCTCGACGAGTTCAACACCGGTTCGACCTTTCGGGCCAGCAGGGGTGCCACGGATTTCACCCTGGTCGAACTGTTCAACGAGCCGGATCCGGAATGGGAAGTGACCTATGCCGGCTGGGATGCGCGAGATCAGGCCACCGACTGGGCGATTGGCATTCACCACCCCAGGACCCAGGAAAAGCGCATCAGCTTCGAGCTGGACCCGACGTCGATCACGGATTATCTCAGCGATAGCCCTAACCCGAACGAAACCCACATTCGCGTCGGTGATTGGGATATCGGCACCACCGAACCCGGCTCATCCGGTTCTCCGCTGTTCAATCCCGATGGCCAGGTGATCGGGCAACTCCATGGTGGTTACGCCGCCTGCGGCAACAATCTGCCCGACTGGTACGGTCGGATCGCCCTGTCCTGGGATGCGGGTGGTTCGGCCAGCACTCGCCTGCGCGACTGGCTCGACCCCAACGACACCGGGACACTGGTCATCGATGGCCTCGGCGGAGTGTCATTCGGCCTGGCACCCGAAGCGACTGCGGTAAGCCAGTGCAGCTTCGATGATCTGGACATTTCAATCGATGTCACCCAACTCGGCGATGTCGATGACCCGGTGACCCTGAGCGTCGACAATCTGCCCGCCGCAATCGGCAGCATGTTCTCGACCAACCCGGTCACCCCGCCCGGCTTCAGCACCTTGACGCTGACCAGCCTGGCCGATGCCGGGGTCGGCACCTACGAATTCGTGTTGCACGGCGACAATGGTGAATCCGAGGTTTCGGTGGACATGAGCCTGACGCTGTCTGATCAGTCTCCCGACCAGCCGGTTGTCAACACGCCTGCCGATGGCGCCGTCGGCGTTTCGATCTCTCCGGAAGTGGAATGGACGGCGGCCGACCAGGCCTTTGAGTACGAGCTGGAAATTGCCACTGACTCGGGCTTCAATGACCTGGTCTACACGGCCAGTGTGCACGGGACCAGCCACCAGGTCGATAGCGAACTGGATACCAATTCAAGTTATTACCTGCGCGTGCGTGCGGTCAACGACTGTGGCGAGGGCACATGGTCGGAGATCAATGCCTTCAGTACCGAGGCCCTGCCCGGAGATTGCCCGCTGGGCACCCAGACCGAGTCGCTGCTCGAAGAGGATTTCGGCGCCGGCAGCATTCCGGCCGACTGGTCCACCGATGGCTCCAGTGGCGCGGTGACCTGGGTGGCCAGTACCGAGCAAAGTCATTCGGCCGGTCACTCGGTCTTTGCCGAGAACATCAGCTCGGTTTCCGATCAGCGGCTGGCTACCCCACAAATCAGTCTGCCGGACGGCGTCGCATCGATGTATCTCAATTTCCAGAACTGGCAGCATATCGAAAGTGGCGGGCCGGGATGTTTTGACGGCGGCCTCCTGGAAGTCTCGACCAATGACGGGGCAAGCTGGAGCCAGGTGGAGAACGAACACATCCTGGTACGTGAATACGATGGCCCGATCAGCGGCGATTTTGACAACCCGCTGGGCGGCCAGGACGCCTGGTGTGGAGATCCCCGCGACGAGTGGGAACGCTACGCGATCGACCTGAGCGCCTGGCAAGGCGAGGACGTGCGCTTTCGTTTCCGCTTCGGAACGGATTCCTCCGTATCCCGGGTGGGCTGGTATGTCGATTCGGTTGAAGTCCTCGCCTGCCTGCAGGACGATCCGGTCACCGTGGGTGGCACGGTCGAGGGCCTGGAAGGCACGGGCCTGGTCCTGCAGAACAACGCTGGCGATGACCTAACGATCAGCGAAGACGGCCCGTTCACCTTTGCCTCGACCCTGTTCCCCGGACAGGATTACGCGGTGACGGTCAGCGAACAGCCGAGCGATCCGAACCAGTACTGCGAGGTCAGCAATGGCCAGGGCGTGGTCGACGAAAGCGATATCGACGATGTGCTGGTCAGTTGCCAGACCCTGGGTGTGCTGGCCGGAGATCCGCCCGAAATTGATTTCGGCGAGATCCCCGAAGGCGGCATGGCCACGGACACGGTCACCGTTTCCAATGCCGCGCCGGCCGGCGCGATGTCGCTGGATCTCGCTTCCTTGACGATTTCAGGTGATGCGGCGTTCGCGATCTCCGGGGGCGATTGCCAGTTGGGCCAATCATTGGCGCCGCAACAGGAATGCCAGGTCGAAGTTCGCTTCGAACCGACCCAGAGCGGTCCATACTCGGGCGCGCTTGTGGTCGAGGCCGACGACGGTCAGCAAGTGACCACTGACCTGATGGGTGAAGGTATCGAGCTGGATCCGGGGATTCCGGACATCAGCCCGCAGTCCTTGCCCTTCGGCTCAGTGCCGACCAACCTGGAGGAAACGCTTGCGGTTACGGTCAGCAACCTGGCCCCGGAAGGATCGGCCGACCTGTCCATTGGTCAGGCCAGCGTGATTTCCGGTCAGGACGCATTCAGCGTGGATGATGCGCTGTCCGATTGCGGCGCGACCTTGGCGCCCGAGTCTAGCTGTACGTTGGTGGTGCGTTTTTCACCCCCCGAAGAGCAGTCGTACAGCGGGGTATTGCGCCTGGTGATTGATGGCGCCAATCATAATCTGGGCCTGTCCGGTCAGGGGGCCGAGGTGGAACCGGATATCTTCCATGACCGTTTCGAGGATGATGGTTCGTGAAGCGTTTCAATCAGGGAACGAGCCGGTTGGCTCGGGTATTCTTGGTTTTGTTGGTCGCGGCCTGTGCCGCGACCACCAGCCTGGCTTTCGAGGTCCCCCACCATCACCACCATGATGATCGCCAGTTTCAGCATCCCGAGCTGTGGTGGGGGTCGGTCTACCGGCCCGTGCATGAGCTTTCGGTTTCACTGGTCGATGACCAGCTCGAGCCGAGTCTGAACGCACTGGGTGTCGAGCCCCAACATGCTTTCTACGACCGCCGCAGTGGACGTTGGGGCACCCTGATCATTACCCGGCCAATGATTCCGGGTCCCGGGGTGGGCAATGACCTGGACTGGTCCGATCTCGATCGTGGCGCACCCCGGCATTCTCGAGAACTCGCCGAGGCGGCCTGGCAGGCGTTCCATCGTTTCCTGCTCGACCATTCGGCCGACCTGCGTTTTGACGCGCGGGAATTCGCCCGTCCCAACATCAGTGCCCAGGGTGAGCGACTGGTTCGCATCCATCTGCCCAGGCAGCATGACGGCCTGAAGGTTCGTGACAGTTTCGTCACGGCCACCATCAACAGCGGCAACCTGGTGCTGATGGGACAGCGGAACTGGGCGGATATCGACCTGGATACCCGCCCGGACATTGATGTCGAACAGGCCATGGACGCCGTAAAGGCACATCTGGGACGGGACGAGGCGCCGAAGCTGTTCCAGCGGCCGCGCCTGGAAATCATCCCGGTCTCCGATCAACCGGACGAAAACCTGGTCCGGAATGTGGGCGAGGGGATTCAGTTTCGCCTGGTCTGGGCGCTGTTGCCCGTCCTCGATGATGACGACGACATCTGGGAGGCCTTGATCGATGCCCACGATGGCCAGTTGCTGGCGTTCGAGGACCAGAAACATTACACCACCCGAAAAGTGGGAGGCGGCGTCTACCCGGTCAGCAATGACGGCATCCCGCCGGACGGCATCGAGCAACCCGACTGGCCCATGCCGTTTGCAGATGTAAGCCTGGATGGTGATTCCATCGGATATACGACCACCGGTGGCCACCTGCCGGCCGGTACGGATTCCGGGGAGATCTCGACCACTTTGTCGGGCCAGTATTTCAACATGGCCGACAACTGCGGCGCCATCAATGAATCGGTCGGTAGTGGCGATCTGGATATGGGTGACGGCGCGGGCACGGATTGCGCGGTTCCGCCGGGTGCATCGAGCGGCAACACCAGTGCCTCCAGGAGCGGCTTTTACGAACTTAACCGGATCGGTGAGCAGGCCCGAGGCTATCTGCCGGACAACCCCTGGCTGGAAACCCAGGTGACGGCCAACATGAACATCAATGACAACTGCAATGCCTGGTGGAACAGCGGCACCGGACAAATGGGCTTTTTCACCTCCGGTGGCGGCTGCGCCAATACCGGCGAGATCGCCGGTGTGTTTGATCACGAATGGGGTCACGGCATGGATTTCAATTCCAATGCATCGGGCATCTCCCGGCCGGGAGAAGGCATTGCCGACATTTACGCCCAGAATCGACTCAATGACTCGTGCGTCGGACGAGGGTTTCTTCAGAACCAGACCTGCTCCGGTTTCGGCGATGCCTGCCTGGAATGTACCGGGGTCCGTGAATCCGACTGGGCGTTGCAGGCCAGCGGCCAGCCGCATGATGTCGACTGGATCCTGGACAGTTGCCCGAGTGGCTTCAATACGCCGTGTGGCCGGTCCACCCACTGCGAGGGTTCAATCGTCGCCGAGGCGGCCTGGGACCTGGTGCACCGGGATCTGCAAGGCTTTGACGGTGCCGATTTCAACCAGGACCTGAACACCGCGCTGGAGCTGGGCACCCGCCTGACCTACCTGGGTGCGACCAACGTGGTCAGCTGGTACCAGTGCGTGACCGATGGCACGGCCGGTTGCAACGCCGATGGTGGTTACCTCAATTACCTGGCCGCCGATGACGACAACGGTGACCTGACCGACGGCACGCCGCACATGTCGGCAATCTTCGCCGCCTTTGACCGCCACCAGATCGCCTGCCCCACGCCCAGCGTGCAGGATTCGGGTTGCGCCAGCACACCCGATACCGCCCCTGAGAATGTCGAAGTCACGGCCCTGGACCAGGGCGCTCATCTGAGTTGGGACGCCGTGGACGATGCCGATGAGTACTGGATCTTTCGTACCGAGGGCGTCAATGGATGTGATTTCGGCAAGTCCCTGGTCGGCCGCACGTCTTCGACCGATTTCACCGAGGAGGGACTGAGAAACGAAATGGAAGTGCTGTACGCGGTCATGGCCGTGGGCTCGAACGATGCCTGCACTTCACCGATGTCCGCTTGTCAGTCGGTCACGCCGTTCCCCGGGCCCAGCGGCATCATCGAAGGTATGATCACCCGCGCCGAAACCGATATTCCGCTGGCCGGCGCACAGATCGAGGTCAGTGGCGACGGCGTGACCCGCAACATCGAGTCCGATGCCGATGGCGCCTTCCAGTTGACCGTGCTTGAGGGCATCCAGGAGGTCACGGTTTCGGCCGATGGGCACCAGACCGAGGTGCTGTCCGAAATCGAGGTCAACGATGGCGACACAATTGCCCTGGAGGTGAGTCTCGACACCCCGATTGCCCAGGCCCAGCCCGCGGAAGTGACGATCGAAGCGGCCACCGGCGGACTCGCCTCGACCGAACTCAACCTGGCCAACCTGGGCACGCTGGAACTGGAATGGGCCATCAGCACTGACGAAGTCGTCAGTGCAATGTTCGAACGCGAGCAGGACCCGGAGCTCGACGAAGTCTTCGAGCTCGATGATTTCAGCGTCGACTCACAGGCCAATGGCGGCTCTGCCGTGGTCCGTACGGCCACCGCCGGCCTGGCCAGTCGTGGCGAGGTTGTCGGTTTCAGTTTCGAAGCGACGGTTTCGGGAGTATCCGGCAATAGCAGCTGGGCTTCGGATCTGTGCATGATCATCGAATCGCCCGATGGCGTCACCCATGGTGTCGGCGGTTACTCGGGCAGCCAGACCGACTGCAATATCAACGGTTGGGATTTCGGTGGCCAGGGTTCATCCGGTGACGGCACCTATCAGCACACCGACATGGCCGTGTTCGATCCGGCCCTGGATGACGAGGGCGAATGGACCTTTACCTTCATCAATGACTGGGCCAGCTCCAGCGCGGCGACCATGAACTGGTCGGATATCACCATCACCCTGCACAAGCAGCCGTTGCCGATCTGCCAGGACCCGGAAGCGGTGGCGTGGTTGAGCACCCAGCCGGCCAGCGGAGAGATCGCGGCCGAGGACTCGGCCGACATCGAAGTCATTGCCGATGCCGCTCAACTGGACGAGGGCATTCATGAGGCCTACCTGTGCCTGACTACCAACGATGTGCAAGCCACCGTGGTGCCGGTCCCGGTCACGCTGTCGGTGATCGAACCACCTGTCGGCGAGCTTGGGGTTGCCCCGCAGTCAGTGGAGTTCCCTGAACTGGATTCCGGAGCATCCGAAACCCGGGTCATCGAAATCGTCAATTCGGCCATGAACGGCGCACTGGACATTGAACTGTCGCAACTGGCCGTCACGCCCGAAGAAAGTCCGTTTTCGATCAGTGGTGGTGATTGTCAGGTCGGTACGCTGCTGGCGGGCGGACAGGATTGCCACGTCGAAGTGACATTTTCCCCCCTGGCAGCCGGTGATCACGAGGCCGAACTGTCCGTCGAGACCCTCCAGGGTGAATCGCAGAACGTCAGCCTGGCCGGTATCGGCGCTCAGGATCCGGGTGAAGTCGAGCTCAGCGCGGCCAGCCTTGGATTCGGAGAGGTGGCTACCGGTAGAACCGCCGTGTTCGAATTGGCAGTCAACAATGTCGCGGCGCCCGGTTCGGCCGACTTGACGATTTCACAGATCCTCATTGTTTCCGGCCAGGATGTCTTCAGTGTTGAAAGCACGGACTGCAATGACGGCGTCGCACCCGGTCAGGATTGTTCGGTCATGGTGGGATTCACCCCCGACCAGGAGCGGAGTGAAGTGGGCGTATTGAGAATCAGAATCGATGATCAGAATTACAATCTCAGTGTAATCGGTCAGGGTGTGGCGCCGGAGCCCATGATTTTCATGGATCGTTTCGAGCAGCCAACGCCCTGAAGTGTATTGTCGAATCCACAATCAATGGTTATTGGTCGTGGGCCTGCTGGCGCCACCGACGGTGTTGTCCACGCCCCCGGGCGTCATCGGAAGCGGGAACCCCGAGGCATCCCCGGCGCATGTCGCGCTCAGTGACCTGACTTGCGAAGATGGCCACGCCGGAGATTTTCAGTGTCAGCGGGCCGATTTGCTGGCTTACCTGCCACTGGACGACATGCAGTGCAACACTGGCAATGATATCTGGGGATGGACCGATCCGGACACCGGCAGCGAGTACGCGCTGATGGGCTGCGATAACGGCACATCGTTCGTGGACATCACCGATCCGATCGATCCCGTCTACATTGGACGGTTACCCACGCATACCGGGAATTCGCCTTGGCGTGACATCAAGGTCCATGACAACCACGCGTTCGTGGTGGCTGACTTCGCCGGCGCCCACGGCATGCAAGTGTTCGACCTGACTCGCTTGCGCACGGCCACTCCGCCGGCCACTTTCAATGATGACGCCTGGTACGGAAACGTCGGCAGCGCGCACAATGTCGCGATCAACAAGGAGACCGGGTATGCCTACATCGTCGGTGTATCCAGCGGTGACACAACCTGTGGCGGTGGCTTGCACATCGTCAATATTCAGCAGCCTCAGAACCCGCAGTTCGAGGGCTGCTTTTCATCCGATGGTTATACCCATGACGCCCAGTGCGTCATTTACCAGGGTCCGGACAGTACGTATCAGGGTCGCGAGATCTGCTTCAATTCCAACCCGGCCCAGGGTTCGCCGGCCAATACCTTGACCATTGTCGATGTGACCGACAAGCAATCACCGGCCTTGATCAGCGCAACACCGTATACCGGTTCTGCCTATGCACATCAAGGCTGGCTGACCGAGGATCACCAGTACTTCCTGTTCGGCGATGAGCTGGATGAAGGCAATCCCGCAACCGAACACACCATGACCTATATCTGGGATGTTCGCGACCTGTCATCACCCGAGGTCATCGGCGTTCACGAATCGGGTGAAATCGCAATCGATCACAATCAGTTCGTCAAGGGCAATTTCCTTTATCAGTCCAACTATACTGCCGGGCTGCGCATTCTCGACTTGTCCGATGTCGCCGAAGGCGAGTTGACTGAAACCGCGTACTTCCATGTCATTCCGCATCAACATGTCGACACCCCGAGCTTGCAGCATGACGAAATTGGCGGATCATTCAACGGGACCTGGAGCAATTACCCCTTTTTTGATTCCGGTGTCGTGATTGCCAGCACCATCGGTGAATCCGACACACCGGGTGGGCTCTTCGTGGTTTTGCCCCGCCTGGCCGTCGTGACCGGTGTCGTGACTCGTGACGATACCGGCGAGGTCCTCGAGGGCGCCGGGATCGAGGTTTCGGGTTCCGGGCAGTGGCAGGGTCAGACAGATTCGGACGGCGACTACAGCATTGACACGGCTGCCGGTGAAATCCAGGTGACCGCCTCCAAGGACGGATTTCCTGATTCCGATGTCGAACAGGTCATGATGGTCGAGGGCGAGCAAACGCAAGTTGATTTTGCGCTCACCACACCGCCCGGCCTGTTGCAGAGCGTCCCGGATGTTCATGACTTTGGCGAAGTGGACGCCGGCCAGGTTTCACAGCCTCTTGAGGTGATGCTGACCAATGCGGTCTCCGAGCCGGCACGCGCATTGGAAGTCGCCTCGATTGCCATCAGTGGTGATGAAGGGTTCGAGATCGGTGCGACCGGAAGCTGCGACACCCAGACCGTCTTGGCGCCGGGACAGAGCTGTACCATCGAGCTGAGTTTCGGCCCGGAGGTTTCCGGCGACTATCAGGCCACCCTCCATGTCGAAAGTGAGGATGGCCAGTCGGCCACGGTAGTCTTGAGCGGAAAAGGCCTGCCGTCCGAGCCGGCTGAATTGGCCCTTGAGCCCGAACAACTGATTTTCGAAGACACCTTCACCGGCCAAAGTCGGACCCTGAGTCTGACCCTGTCCAACGTCGCCGAGGGGGATGCCATGGACCTAGTGCTGACCCGACTGGAAGTGCTGGCAGGAGGCGCGCAGTCATTTGTCCTGGATTCGGGGACATGCGCTTCAAGCCCGATGCTGTCGCCGGGACAAAGCTGCATCGCACTGATCGAGTTCACGCCTGTCGATGCCACCATCTACAGCGGCGTGTTGCGGGTTGGCAGTGAAGATGAACAAGTGAATGTCAGTCTTTCCGGGCGTGGCGTCGAACCGCCCCCCATCATTTTCGACGATCGCTTCGAGGATGAGCCGGAAAGCGAATAAAGGAATTGCACATGAGTCCAGCCCGAATATTTCAAGTCATTGTCGCCCTGCTGTCGTGCGGGTTGTTGTTTACGGCGGCTCCGGCCGAGGTCAGTCTGGATTCCAGGCAGGTCTGGACCGCGACCGGTGGTCAGGTGCAGCTCGAATTGCGCGCCGACTACCTGCCGGATTTCGGTCTGGAAATCGTTCACGAAGGTCGCCCGATCGAGCGCATGGTCGGCATCGAGCACGTTTTCGTCAAAACCGACCACCTCGTCATCGAAGCCCCGTACGGCAACTTCGAGCGAATCCGGTCCGGCGAGATCCGGCTCGATACCGGCTGGGTGCTGCGCCACGGCGATCGCGAGGTTCGGCTTGACGGGCTGACCCTGACGCCGGGCATCCACATCAACGGCCACCCGTCCCTGGAGGCGCGTGATGGAGCCGGTCGGCACCTGTTGACCTTTCATCACATGCACATCCTGGCCGAGCACGACCGCGACCTGCTGACCCTGCACAACGCTGGATTCAGCGCGACATCGGTCCTGGCCGATCTGCTCGACCTGGCCGTGCTCGATGGTCTCGACCTGGGCATGGCCTGGTTCGACCTTCACCTGAGTGTGCCTTTCGGCGCCGATACCAGTGGCCGTGGCCCCGACTGTGATGATCGTCCCTTGTGGCCCCAGGATGGCCACAAGATCGATGTGGCCATGTGGGAAATGAACTCGGTGCAATACCAGGGTCAGGATCCGAACACCGGCCGCATCAAGGTTGCACCGGACGCCACACTCAAAAACGTGGGCCCCGGCGATGTGCCGTGGATCCCGAAGTTCGGCTCGCTGGGCATGTATCCGTATACGCCACCCGATCAGCATCCCTACCTGGTCTGGAACATGTACCGGATCAGCGACGAGCGCATCGAGCAACTGGGCGCATCCGGCGCCAAGCATGCCTTTCTGACCCTGAATATGAACTGCTCGATCAATTGCGGCAACTCCAACGTACTGTGGCCGGGCTGCGAGGATGTTTATTCGGCCGGCACCAATGACAGCAACTTCAACCAGGGCCCGCGTGCGGATATCGAGGCCAGTGAAGGCCTGTTTTTCAGCACCTGCTCGTTCTTCGATCCGGACTGCACCGGGTCGCAGACCCACAATTCCGGTTCTTACGAGAATCGCCTGATGGTGGATCCGGACCAGTTGCAGACCGACGATGCCGACTACTTTCTGGATGCCTGGTATGTCATCCAGTACGACATCGATATCTGGAATTCCATGGCCTATCGCAGCCTCGACCCCCAGCCTTCGGGCAATGGCTGGTCATTCGGTCAGCTCGGACCGTTCACCGAGGGGCGGGTGCTGGATCAATGGGTCGATCCCGATGATCCCGGCCCCGATGCCGATCATGTCGCCATTGTCGTACCGTCCGACACACCGGATGAACCCTACCCGGACAACATGCCCCAGGGCCATGTCAACGTCGCGGTCAGGGTGTTCGAAACCGAGGCGGGTTACCGCTACAACTACGCGCTGCAGAATTTCGATTTCGATCGCGGCATCGAGGCCTTCCGCGTGCCGTTTCCCGAGGGCGCCCAACTGATGGATTCGCACTTTGGCGGGGTCGACGGCGAGCCGGGCGATGACTGGTCGGTGACCCTTGAAGACGGTTACCTGAGTTTCGAAGCCCCGGACGATCACCCACTGAACTGGTTCAAGTTGTTCAACTTCGAGTTCGAAACCGACCTGCCCCCGAGCGCGTCCGAGATCACCCTGGACCTGGGCGAAGATGCCGTCGTGCCGACCTGGAGCGAAGCCATGCTGGGCCCGGACCCGGACATGCAGTCGGATCCCGGCGAAACCGAACTCGAGCTCGTTTTCCCCGCGGGCAGCTTCGATTTCCCATTGGCGTTGCGCCATGCCGGTGATGATTCGGGCCGACGATTCGTCGTCGAACGCAATGGCGTGATCCGGATCGTGGATGCCGATGACAACATTCTGCCCGACCCCTTCCTGGATATTTCGGCCCAGGTCAACACGACTTTCGAAGGCGGTCTGCTGGGGCTGGCATTCCATCCCGATTTTTCTGAAAACGGCAAGTTCTTCGTCAATTTCACCTCCAGTGGTTCGCCGTTGACCACCCGGATCGTCCGGTTCGAAATCGACAGCACCAATTCTGATCAGGCCGATCCGGCCAGCCAGCTTGACATCCTGTCCATCTCGCAACCGGCCGCGAATCACAATGGCGGCGATCTTCATTTCGGTCCCGATGGCTACCTTTACATCGGCATGGGCGATGGCGGACCATCATCCACGAGCCAGGACCCGGAATCGCTGCTCGGCAGCATGCTGCGCATCGACATCGACGATGATGATTTCCCCGGTGACCCGGATCGCAACTACGCCATCCCGTCGGACAATCCGTTCATCGGTGAGAGCGGACTGGATGAGACCTGGGCGTACGGTTTGCGCAATCCCTACCGTTTCAGCTTCGATCGCGACACCGGTGATCTGTGGATCAGTGATGTCGGTCAAGTGACCTGGGAAGAAATCAACCTGCAGCCAGCCGGCGATCCCGGCGGGCAGAATTACGGCTGGGATGTCTGCGAGGGCGCCTGGCAGACCGGCAGCACCACCGTGCCCTGCGACCTGCCCGGCTCGACCCTGCCGGTCATCGAGTATCGAAGGATTTCACCCCATTGCTCGGTCACCGGTGGTTATCGTTACCGTGGGCCGATCGCGTCTTTGCAGGGATCGTATGTCTATGGCGACTATTGCAGCGGCCAGGTATGGCTGGCTGAAGAAGATGATGGCGAATGGATCTCGGAAGAATTCGAGGCGCTCGGCAATGGACTGGTGGGTTTCGGAGAAGATGAAGACGGCCATGTGTACGTCTTACTCTCTGATGGCGAAATATGGCGCTTCGAAGCGCCGCCCGGACCCGCCCCGCAACTCGATTCAGTCAACCCCGACCATGGCTCGACCGAGGGGGGCACCGCGGTGACCCTGGCCGGTGAAAACTTCCTGTC
>SLKT01000117.1 GCA_007134485.1 Wenzhouxiangella sp.
TGTTCCCGTTGTGTCAAGCTGGGGCGAGCGTCACGACGACCTTGCGCCGATGCGGCCGATGGCGATGTTCCCAGAGAAAGATCCCCTGCCAGGTGCCCAGGGCCAGGCGACCGTTGGTTACGGGTACGGTCAGGCTGGTCTGGGTCAGCATGTTACGCACATGGGCCGGCATGTCATCGGGACCCTCGGCGGTGTGAATGAAGCGCGAATCGCCGTCAGGCACCAGATCCGACAGGAAGGTCTCCAGGTCGGTCAGTACATCCGGGTCGGCATTCTCGTTGATCAGCAGCGAGGCCGAGGTGTGTTGCAGGAACAGGTGGCACAAGCCGGTTCTGATGCCGGAATCGGCAACGACTAAGTCGACCTTCCGGGTAAAGTCGATCAGGCGTCGGCCGGGTGTTTCGATGGTCAGAGTGGTCTGTTTCATTGGCTCATTTCGGCAAGCAGTTCGGCCTGGTGGGCTTCCAGCAGGGGCTCGATGACCAGGTCCAATTCGCCCTCGATGATCTGGTCAAGATCATACAGTGTCAGTCCGATGCGGTGATCGGTGACCCGTCCCTGGGGAAAGTTGTAAGTGCGGATGCGCTCGGAGCGATCGCCTGAGCCGACCTGGAGCTTGCGGTCGGCGGCGCGCTGCTGGCGTTGCTGCTCCACTTCGGCCTCGAGCAGCCGCGCGCTCAGAAGGCTCATGGCGCGGGCCTTGTTCTTGTGCTGTGAACGCTCGTCCTGGCATTCAACGACGATTCCGCTGGGTATGTGGGTAATCCGGATGGCCGAGTCGGTGGTATTGACGTGCTGTCCGCCGGCGCCGGACGAGCGGAACGTATCGATTCGCAAGTCGGCCGGGTTGACGTTGATGGCGTCGATCTCGTCGGCCTCGGCCATGATGGCGACCGTGCAAGCCGAGGTGTGAATACGCCCCTGGGATTCGGTCGCCGGAACACGCTGCACTCGATGGGCTCCGGATTCGAACTTGAGTCGTGACCAGGCGCCCTTGCCGACCACTCGGGCGATGACTTCCCGAAAGCCCCCGGCTTCGCTCTCGTGCGCCGACAGGATTTCCACCTGCCAGCCGCGACGTTCGGCGTAGCGGGTGTACATGCGCATCAGGTCTCCGGCAAATATCCCGGCTTCCTGACCGCCGGTGCCGGCCCGGATTTCAAGAAAGATGTTGCGCTCGTCATTCGGATCCTTTGGCAGCAGCATGCGTTGCAGGCGCTGTTCAAGCTGCTCGCACTGGGCTCGGGCGGATTCGATCTCGTCATCGGCCATCGCTCTGAGCTCCTGATCGTCTTCCTCGAGCATGGTCCGGGCATCGGCAATCGACTGCTCGGCATCCCGGTATTTGCTGAACAGATGAACGATGGGTTCCAGCTCGCCGTATTCGCGTGACAGTGTCTGAAAGCGCTCGCGATCACCGATCACTTCCGGGTCGGCGAGCAAACGCTCGATTTCCTCGAATCGCTCGCCGGCTTGCGCCAGGCGCTGGAGGATGGCCTCGTTCACCCTTGTTCGTCCAGAAAGTAGTACCGGGCTGCTTCCAATAGGGCTTCATCGGCACTCTCGGCGGCCTGGCGCAGGCGAATACTGGGTCCGTGAAGAAGTCGATTGACCAGCCGATGGCTGAGTCGCTGCAAGACATCCTCCGGGTCACGCCCGGAAGCCAGCTGCGCCCGGGCCTGATCGAGCAGTTTCTCGCGTTCATCGTGAGCACGCTGACGCAGCGCTTTCAGGGTTTCGCCGGAATTCTGCAGACGCAGCCAGCGTTCGAACGAAACGACTTCAGACTCGATGATGGCGATCGCCTGTTGCAAAGCCTGTTTGCGCTTTTTCTGATTGCCTTCGATGATGGCATGCAGGTCATCAATGGTGTAGAGATAGACATCTTCAAGTTTTTCTAGCGACTCATCGATGTTACGCGGCACTGACAAGTCCAATGCAAAGACCGGGCGGTGGCGGCGTTTGCGCAAGGCTTGCTCCATCATGGCGCGCGTCACGATCGCGGTTGGGCTTGCAGTGCAGGCGACGACCAGGTCGTGACTGGACAGCAGTGTCGGCAGTTCGTCCAGGCTATGGCCCTGGGCGTCGTGAATCGAGGCCAGCTCCCGAGCGCGATCGGGATTGCGATTGGCGATGGCCAGTTTCTTTATGCCGGACTCGCGGAAATGCACTGCGCAGTCCTCGATCATTTCCCCGGCCCCGATCAACAAAGTGCTCAGATCATCCAGCGAGCCGAAGATCTGGTGAGCCAGCCGCAGGGTGGCAAATGGCAGCGTGACCGGATCGCGGCCGATGCCGGTCTGTGACCGGACCCGCTTGGCGCCAGCAAAGGCATTCTGGAACATCCGGTCAAGCTTGCTGCTCAGCGTTTCCATCTCGCGCGCCGAATGCCACGCATGCTTGACCTGCCCGGCAACCTGGGGTTCACCGATGATCATCGAATCAGCGCCGGAAATCACCTTGATCAGGTGAAAGATGCATGCGGCCTGCTCGATCTGGTAGAAGTGTTCCTGAAACTGGCCCGGCGCAAGTGAATGCCAGTCATGCAACCATTCCATTGCCGCGCGCGTGATAGTCTGTCGACCGGAAAGATACAGTTCGGTACGATTACAGGTGCTGACTATTGCGCAGCCATCGACATCCGGCACGTTGGCCAGGCTTTTCAAGGCCTCGGGTATCGTTTCTGCTGCAAATGCAAGCCGCTCCCGAATACGGATCGGGGCAGTTTGGTGGCTGATTCCCAGGACAGATAAGGACATGCTGAACAAAATATCAGACAAACTCCCCATTTTCTTATGCTTGTGCACTCAGTGCAAGCGGATTGCACCCCTGATCGCCATTCTGCTACTGGTCGGTTGTGCCACCACTCCGGAGTCAGCGCCTGATGAGCCCGAAGATGTTGAGGATTCAGCTCCGCTGACAGCCGATGAGCACCCTGGTCTAGATCCTGACGACATGGACTCTGACCTGCTTTTCCATGTTCTGGCCGCGGAGAGACTGGGCGCGGTTGGCGAGCACGGTGAGGCGCTGGAGCACTATCTTGAAGCCGCCATGATGAGTGATGACGCCAACCTGGCCCGCCAGGTGGTCAGTCTTGCGATGCGGGTGGAGGATTGGGAAACCATGAGAAAGGGGGCCGTTCGCTGGGAGGAGCTGGCTCCGGATGAGCCCAGCGCGGTGCATTTCCAGATTCTTGGCCTGATCAATCTCGGTCAGACCGAACAGGCCGCCGAGGCCTTGCATGATCTGATCGACGATGCATACGACAGCCAGTCGGCCTGGCGGGAAGCCGCGGTTCTGATGTCCGCCGCCAACGAAGATCCGTATGCACTTGACACAATGGACAAGCTGGTCGAATTGGTCGGTGACCAGTTCGAGCGCGGCGAGGTGTTGCAGCACCAGAGTTTCCTTTTGTGGCAGCTTGGTCGCGAGGAAGAGGCGATGGAATTGGCGATCGAAGCAGCCGAGATCAGCGAAACTGCCGACAGCCATGTCTGGGCTGCCCAGTTGGCGGCTGCGAAAGAGGACATGGAGCTGGCCCTGGACCTGTATCGTCGGGCATCGGCCCTGGATCCGGAGGATCTTGACATCGGGCTGGCCGAAGTCGAGGTGCTTCGAGAGCTGGATCGAATCGACGAAGCCATCGAACGCCTCGCTGAAATTCCTGCCAACGGCGATGTGCTTTACACCCGGGCGACTTTGCTGATCGAGCAGGAACGGCTGGAGGAAGCGCGTGATGTCTGGGCGGAAATGGCGGCCCTGGAAGCGCCCGAAGAGCCGGAGCGACATGTTTTTCTTGTGGCGTTTCTTGCCGAGCTGCTGGAGCTCGATGATGAAGCCCTGCAATGGTATGAAAAGGTCGAGTCAGGGCCGCATGTCGAGCGCGCCAAGGTGCGTCGCGCCATTCTGGAAGCCGACCGCGACAATGTGGATCAGGCGCGCGAATTGCTGGCAGAAGTGCGAGAAGGCTCTGATCATACCTTGCACAATCAGGCCTGGCTGGTCGAGGCCCAGATACTCAGCGATGCCGGCCGTGCCGAGGAGGCGGTCGAGCTATTGACCGGCGCCTTGCGCCAATCGCCCAACAGCGTTTCACTGCTTTACAGCCGAGCACTGAGTGCGGTTGCCATGGACGATATCGAACTGGCCGAGCAGGATTTGCGCCGTATTCTCCAGATCGAGGATGACAATGCGATGGCGCTGAATGCGCTGGGCTATACCCTGACTGATCGCACGGACCGTCACCAGGAAGCCTATCGCTTGATCCGGCGCGCCCTCGACCTGGAGCCCGATGATCCGGCCATTCAGGACTCCATGGGCTGGGTGTACTTCAATCTTGGCCATGCCGAACGGGCCCTGCCTTACCTGGAAAAAGCGCTGGAAGGTGAGGAGAACCCGGAAATCGCCGCTCATGTTGGCGAAGTGTTGCTGTATCTGGGGCGCGATGAGGAAGCCATACAGGTTTTCGATGAGTATCGTGAGCGTTTTCCCGACGATCAATACCTTCGTGACACATTGAAGCGTCTGGAGCTTGAAGAGTGACAGCGCCTCAGCGGGCGGCCTGCATTCTGCTCGGAACAGTGGTCCTGGCAATGGTGACCGGGTGTGCCGTTCGCGAGCAGCGTCCGGCGGGCGCCTGGCTGGAGGAGCGAGAACAGCTGTTTGACGGCATCGACCACTGGTCGGTCAGCGGTCGAGTGGCATTGTCTGATGGTCAGCGAGGGGGTTCGCTGGGATTCGAGTGGCTGGCGCGCGGTGACCAACATGAAGTCCGTCTGCGTACCTTGGCGGGCGGCCGTCAGTGGCGATTGGAGTTCGGGCCGGGGCATGCCTTCCTGGAGGGTAGTGAAGTCGGACAGATGCGGGGACGCGACCCGGATCCATTGGTCGAGGCCGCGGTCGGGTGGCCGATTCCGGTGGCCGAGCTGGCCTGGTGGATTCGCGGTCTGATTCCGCCGGATCAGCGCCATGATGTCCACTATGCCGACGATGGTACGCTGGCTGCAGCGGTCACCGAACCCTGGGCGATTGAATTTCAGCGCTTCAGTCAGGTCGGATCGGTGCTCATGCCGGCGCGTGTTCAGGCGGATTCCGAGCCGTATCGGGTGCGCGTGGTGCTGCGCGATTGGAACCTGACCGGCGGCTGACTGAGCTCGCGCGATGCTTTTGCACTCGACAATCCGGCATCCAATGCAATGACAAAGTCGTTATAATACCGACCGGCAAACGCTGTCGAATCCGGGATGATTCGGCAGTCGGCCGATCTGCTGGGACGTCGCCAAGTTGGTTAAGGCACGGGGTTTTGATCCCCGCATTCGCAGGTTCGAATCCTGCCGTCCCAGCCATTTTTTGTCCGCCCAAATTCCAGCCAACCAGTTAGGTGCAGCCGTGACCCAGCCTTCGCTGATGGTGTTTTCCGGGACCGCCAATCCCGATCTGGCGAAAGCGATTGCCGAGGCCCTGGGCGTTCCCATGGGACGGGCCAACGTCGGACGCTTCAGTGATGGTGAAGTTGCGGTCGAGATCATGGAAAATGTTCGTGGTCGCGATGTATATCTGATCCAGCCGACCTGTCAGCCGACTGCCGAGAACTTCATGGAGCTGCTGGTCATGATCGATGCACTGACCCGTGCTTCGGCGGCCCGGGTGACGGCCATCATTCCGTATTTCGGCTATGCCCGCCAGGATCGGCGGCCGCGTTCGACGCGTGTTCCAATTACCGCCAAGGTGGCGGCGCGCATGATCAGCGTGATCGGAACCGACCGGGTGGTGACGGTCGATCTACATGCCGACCAGATCCAGGGATTCTTCGATGTGCCGGTCGACAATGTCTATGCTTCGCCATTGACCCTGGCCGATATCTGGAAGCATTACACTTCCGATGAGATCGTTGTGGTTTCACCCGATGTCGGCGGGGTGGTACGTGCACGAGCCATTGCCAAGCGTCTGGATGCCGAGCTGGCGATCATCGACAAGCGTCGCCCGCGCGCCAATGAATCGACGGTCATGAACCTGATCGGTGATGTCGAAGACAAGATCTGCGTCATGGTTGACGACATGATTGATACCGCCGGGACCCTGTGTGCGGCAGCCGATGCGCTCAAGGAAAAAGGCGCGCGCAAGGTGGTGGCCTACTGTGTGCACCCCGTACTGTCGGGACGCGCCCTCGAGAACATCACCAACTCCACTATTGACGAAATCGTGGTGACCGACACCATCCCGTTGAGCGATGCGGCGAAAAACTCCGACCGCATCCGCCAGCACTCCGTCGCCCCCATGCTCGCCGAAACCATCCGCCGCATGTCCGAAGGCGAATCGGTCAGCTCCCTCTACGTGGATTGATTCGGGAGACGGAAGACGGGAGACGGAAGACGAGTTTTGCCCCTCCTTCTCCCGTCTCCCGTCTCCCGTCTTCCGTCTACCCGTCCTCACGAATACCCAATCCAGACCGCCACCATCAGCGCTACCGAGCCCACCGCCAGCAGCTTCAGAATCAACGGAAACATGAACCGAAACCAGCGATCGTAGGGGATGCCGGCCAGGCCGATGATGCCCATCAGTACCGGGTTGGTCGGCACGATCATGTTCATGAAGCCATCGCCGAACTGAAAGGCCAGCACCGAGACCTGACGGCTCACGCCGACCAGGTCGCCGATCGGAGCCATCAGCGGCATGGTGACAAAGGCCTGACCGCTGCCGGAGGGAATGAACAGGTTGAGAACGCTCTGGATGCCGAGCATGCCGACTGCGGACAATTCGGCCGGCACCAGGGCAAGCGGAGTGGCCAGGGCATGAACAATGGTGTGCAGGACCAGACCGTCTTCGAGCAACAGGGCGATTGAGCGGGCAAAACCGATCAGAATGGCCGTGGAGGCCAATTCGGCCGCGCCCTTGCCGAAGGTGTTGGCCAGATCATCCAGGCGCAGTCCGCCGATCAGTCCGGCAACAATGGCCAGCAGGATGAAGACAGCCCCGAGTTCAACCAGATACCAGTCGAATACCGCGATTCCGATGACCAGCGTGATCAGGGCCGCGAATGTAGCCAGCAAGACGCCGACTCTCCGGCTGGTCAGGTCAGGCTGTTCGCTCGGTTCGGGCGGCTGGGCGGCCGGGACATCGGCAACCAGGCTTTTTGAGGGGTCGGCCTGCACCTTGCGTGCATAGGACCAGACATGGTGAAAGCCAACCGCGAAAAAGGGGATCCACAACAGCAGGCGATACCCCATGCCGGATCCGGGTTGCAGCTCGGCCACATCCTGGGCAATCAACAGGGTAAACGGATTGATGAGCGCCACCCCGTAACCGATACCGTAGCCGACCACCATGATGCCGATGGCCGTGACCGTGTCCATGCGCATGGCCACGCAAAGCGCGATCAGAATTGCGACGAACGGAATGTATTCCTCGGCCATGCCGAGCGTGGCCGAGGCCACTCCAAACGCGGCCATGCCGATGAAGATCAGTAATCCCGGCGCATGGCTGTAGCGGGCAATGATGCGATCGAGCAGGGCGTCGATCGCCCCGGTCCGGCGAATGACCGCCAGGCTGCCGCCGATCAGCAGCACGAAAAAGATGATGCCCTGGGCGTCGGCCAGGGCGCGTGGTACGACCGTGAACAATGACCATGGGGTCAGGACCGGTGGTTCATCGAGCGTCTCGAAGGTGCCCGGAACCACCATTTCGCGCCCGGCTTCGTTGAGCTCGGTGTCGAACTGCCCGGCTGGGAGCAGCCAGGTCAGCACCAGCGCCACGATCATCATGGCAAACATCAGGACCAGGGTGTGCGGGACGCGCAGTGACTTCGACATGACCGGTTGAAACTCCCTGTAAAAATGCAAGAGCGCCGATCCAACATCCGGATCGGCGCCCGCGAGTATACCGGCTCAGGCCGGCCGGTTCACTGTCGCCAGTGCTCCGGCCCGGGAATTTTCACGGCTCAGAAGTCATCGGCCTCCATGGCCATCATGGCTTCGGCGCCGGCCTTGATTCGAGATTTCAGCCCCTCGGTTTCAGGCAACATGCGCTGCATGAAGAATCGGGCAGTGATGAGCTTGTTGTTGTAGAAGCCCTCGGTCATCGCGCCGTTCTCCAGTCCGCGCCTGGCTGCACGGGCCTGCAGTGTCCACGACCAAGCCATGGCGGTCAGAGCGAACAGGTTCAGATAATCGGTGGAGGCGGCCCCGGCTTCTAGGGGATTCCGGGCCATGTGCTGATAGACCCAGCCGGTCGTGGCCTTGAGGCGTTCAAGGGCCGTTTTCAGCGGATCGGTGAATTCCGCCATGGACTCGTCGTCGCCGATGTCGGCCAGCAGACTCTCGGCCTCGTCGAAGAATGACTTGACGGTCTCGCCGTTGGCAGCGACCAGCTTGCGACCGACCAGGTCGAGCGCCTGGATGCCATTGGTGCCCTCGTAGATCCTGGTGATGCGCGCATCACGCACGAATTGCTCAACCCCGGTGTCGAGAATGTATCCGGCCCCACCGTGCACCTGCACACCGTGATTGGTCACCTCGAATCCCATGTCGGTAAACCAGGCCTTGATGATCGGCGTCATCAGGGCCACCCAGTGGCCCGCCTGGGCTCGGACGGATTCGTCCGGGTGGAAGTGTTCACACTCGAGCTTCAGCGCGGTCCACAGGCCGATCCCCCGGGCACCCTCAATGAACGCGCGGCTGATCATCAGCATACGGCGCACATCGGGATGAACAATGATCGGATCGGCTGGCTTGTCGGGAAATTTCGCGCCATCCAGGCTGCGACCCTGCAACCGCTCGCGGGCAAACTCGACGGCATTCTGGTAGGCCACCGAGGCCAGGCCCAGCCCCTGAATTCCGGTCTCCAGGCGTGCGCCGTTCATCATGGTGAACATGTAGTGGAGTCCGCGGTGAGGCTCGCCGACCAGGTAACCGGTGGCGTTGTCGAAAATGATTTCGCAAGTGGCCGAGCCCTTGATGCCCATCTTGTGGTCGATACCCGCGCAGCGTACGCCGTTGGGTTGACCCGAGTCGCCGTCGGCTCCAACCTCGAATTTGGGAACGATGAAAAGACTGATGCCGCGCGTGCCTTCCGGCGCATCGGGCAGGCGCGCCAGCACCAGGTGAATGATGTTTTCGGCCAGATCATGGTCCCCGGCGGAAATCCAGATCTTGGTGCCGGAAATCCGGTACCGATCATCTCCTTCGGGTTCGGCCCGGCTGCGAATCAGACCCAGATCCGTACCGCAATGTGATTCGGTCAGGTTCATCGTGCCCGTCCACTTCCCTGAGATCATGTTGGGCAGGAACATCGACTTCTGATCCTCGGATCCATGTCGGTGAATCAACGCCCAGGCACCGTGCGACAGCGCCGGATACATGCCCCAGGAGGTATTGGAAGCGGTAATCATTTCAGCCATCGCCAGCCCCAGGTAGAGCGGCAATCCCTGGCCTCCAAACTCCGGATCCGAGGTCAGCCCGGGCCAGCCGGCCTGGCAGTAGGATTCGTATGCATCTCGAAAGCCCGCTGGTGTACGGACATCGCCGTTGTCGAAGCTGCAGCCCTCGGTATCGCCAATGCCATTGAGTGGTTGCAGCACGCTTTCACAGAATTTGGCACCCTCGCTCAACACGGCATCGATGATGTCTTCGCCGGCCGATTCCGCCGAGGGCAGGGCGTCACGCTGCTCGGCCTCCAGCACTTCATTGATCAGGAAACGGAAATCGCTGATCGGGGCTTGATAGATGGGCATTGGTTCAACTCCTGCAGGTCTGTCATTATCGGATCCATACGCAAGCGTATGTTTCAGGTTACCACAGTGTGAATCGAAGCGGTTCGACAGGTTTTGATCTGCGTCAATGGTAAGCTGAGTGACATGATGCACATTCAAAGTAGTTCACCTCCGGAGCCGTCATGACACCCTCTCAGATCAAGCCACTTCTGGCCGGACATGAATTGTTTTCCGGACTCGAGGATGCACACCTGCAATTTCTGGCAGACCAAGCCACGGAAGTGAACTACGAGCTGGGTCAGGTCGTGGCCCGTCAGGGCGAGCATGCCGACTGTTTCCTGTTGTTGCTGGAAGGAGAGCTGGCCGTGGAGATTCCGGCGATCACGGGACCCAAGCTTGAAGTGACTCGACTTGGAAAGGGCCGGATATTTGGCTGGTCATGGTTGATCGAGCCCTACACCTGGCATTTCAACGCCAGGGCTGCCAGAGCGGTTCAAGCGCTTCAGTTCGATGGGCAGGCCATTCTCGCTCATTGTGAATCGGATCCGGCGTTTGGCTATGCGCTGTTCCGCCGATTTTCAATGTTGATGGGCCAGCGTCTCGAGGCCGCCCAGCGCAAGATGATGGACCAGTGGAGTCCGCCCGGCTTCGCCTGAACCGCGCTCAGCCAGGATCGCCAGGATTGGGACTTCAGCCTTTCACGTAACGACCCGGCGCGGGCTCGATCACATCCAGGCCACCGTCTCCGGGGGTACGGGCCTGAATGCGACGCCCTGAATGCTGCTTCAACCACTGGTCCCAATGCGGCCACCAGGATCCCTGGTGCCCCTCGGCCCCGTCAATCCATTCCTCGACATCGACCGGGAGCTCATTGTTGGTCCAGTAGCCGTATTTATTGGCGGCAGGCGGGTTGATGACGCCGGCAATGTGGCCTGAACCGGCCAGCATGAAGGTGGTGTCCCCGGAAAAAAGCTGGGTCGCCTTGTAGACCGAGCGATACGGAGCAATGTGATCGTCCCGGCTCGACTGGATGTAGATTGGCAGATCGACAGTCGTCAGATCGATGGGTGTTCCGTCCATTTCGATCCCGCCCGGCTCGACCAGGCGGTTCTCCAAGTACATCTTGCGCAGGTAGTAGGTGTGCATGGACTCGGGCAAGCGGGTGAAATCCGAGTTCCAGTACAGCAAGTCGAAGTGCGGCGGCTTGCGTCCGAGCAGGTAGTTGTTGACCACGAAAGTCCAGATCAGGTCATTGGCGCGCAGCATGTTGAAGGTCATGGCCATGGACTCACCGTCCAGGTAACCCTGTACCTTCATTTTCTTTTCCAGGTTCTTCAGTTGCTTGTCATCAATGAAGACGCGCAACTCACCGGCTTCGGAGAAATCGACCTGGGTCGTGAAAAAGGTCGCTGACGGAATGCGATCATCGCCATGCGCCTTCATCCAGGCCAGGGTGGCTGCCAGCAAAGTACCGCCGATGCAATAACCGATGGTATTGACCTGTCGTTGATTGGTGGCCTGCTCGATGGCATCCAGCGCAGTCAGAATGCCCTCGTGCATGTAGTCTTCGAAGCGCTTGTAGCGAAGTTTTTCGTCCGGATTGACCCAGGAGATCACGAACACGGTATAACCGCGGTCGACGGCATAGCGGATGAAGGAATTTTCCGGCTTCAGATCGAGAATGTAGAACTTGTTGATCCACGGCGGCACGATCAGCAGTGGACGGGTGTAGGCGGTCTTGGTCCGGGGTGCATACTGGATCAGCTGCATCATTTCGTTTTCGAACACCACCGAACCTTCCGTGGTGGCGATGTTCCCGCCAACCTCGAAGGCATTCTTGTCGGTCATGGAGATCAGCAACTGACCATCGCCGTTGTGCAGGTCTTCCAGCAGCATGCGCATGCCACGCAGCAGGTTGACACCCTTTTCCTCGCGGGTTGTCTTGAGTACTTCCGGATTGGTCAGAATGAAATTGGACGGCGACAGGGCATCCGCGAACTGACGAGTATAGAAGCGGATGCGCATGCGATCCTCGGCGCTGACTTCCTGCATGCGGGCGACATTGTCGAGCATCCAGTCGGCAGTCAGCAGGTAGGTCTGGCGCAGCAGATCGAAGATCAGGCGTTCATCCCAGGCGTCGGAACGGAAACGCCGGTCGCCTTTCGCAGGCACCGCTACCGGTTCGACGGGCCGCCCCACCGTTCGCAATCCGAGATACTTCATCAGTCCCAGGTAGCGTCGCGTCAGGTCCCATTGCGCGGCCAGGATACGTTGCGGGTGACGAACGGTATTCCAGGTAGCGGCCAGCAAAGGGCGCTTGAGATTGAGCGGGTCGATGTCAGGCAATTCCCAGCGTCGGGCCAGGCGCATCATCAAGCCGGCCGCCAGTTGTGAAATGCGGGCGGTTTCGGTTCCGGCTTCGACCAGGCTCTTGGTCGTGGAGGGTTGCTTGGCTTCGCTCATCGTCACGGAATCCTGTTCTTGTTGTTCCAGCTTACAGCCTGAGACCACCGTCAACGGCGAAATCGCGACCATTGATGTAATCATTCTCGAGAATGAATCTTGCCGTGGCCGCCATTTCCTCCGGCTCGGCCAGGCGCTCGGCGGGAATCTGGTCGGTGATTCGGTTGAGCGCCTTCTCCGGCATGGTCTCGATCAACTCGGTGCGTGTAAACCCGGGTGAGATCGTGGCGCAACGAATGCCGTAACGGGCCAGCTCGGCGGCCCAGGTGACGGTCATGGCCACCACGCCGGCCTTGGCGGCCGAGTAATTGGACTGGCCGAAATTCCCGGCTCGCGAAATGCTGGAGATGTTGATGATCACCCCGGGCCGGTTGCCCTGGATCATGCGGGTGGCCGCCTCGCGGCCGCACAGAAACACGCCGGTGAGGTTGACGTCAATGACCTGTTGCCATTGTGCCAGCGTCATGCGGCTTTCGATCTGGCCATCGCGTGCCTTGACGAGCAGCCCGTCACGGGTGATGCCGGCATTGTTGATCAGTGCATCGATGCCGCCCAGTGCTTGATCCAGTTGCTCAAAGGCGGACTCGACTTCGCGCTCATCGGACACATTGGCGGTCACGCCATGGTGTCCCTGGCCGGGCAGGCTGTTGCGTGCATTCTCGACGGTGTCGGCGTCGAGGTCGATCAGGCCGATGCGGGCGCCCTCGGCGGCCAGGTCCCTGGCCATGGCCAGGCCCAGGCCACGCGCGGCGCCGGTGATCACAATGTTGCTGCCATCAAGTTTCATGTTGTTGTTCCTTGAGGTTACGGTTTGTCAGCAGCATGCGGATGCCGCCATCTGGTCATTCACGTCGACCGCGAATCTTCATCCGGATCATGTAGATCGGGTGACAGTGACTCGGACCAGATTGAAAACATTTTCTTCTGGAACTTGCGAAACGGCTCCAGGGAAGCGGAGCCGATGTCCTCCAGTCCTGCTTTTTTCAGTGTCGAGATCCAGGCATCGTCGACTGTTTGCTGTTGCGATTCCAGATGCAGCATGACCCTTTCCAGATAACTGCGGGTCAGATCTCGCATGGGATTGGAGTTGACCCGGATCATGGCTTCCAGAAAGTCATTGCTCAGCACCGGCTGGCCCAGCAATTCCTGATCGGCGACGATCTGCAACAGCACCGACCGGGTGACATCCTTTCCAGTCTTGGCCTCGACGACCTGAACCGGTTCACCGGCGCCAATCAGATCGCGAACATCGGTCAGGGTAATGGACTGGCTGGTTTCGGTGTCATACAGCCGCCGGTTGGCGTATTTCTTGATGATGCGCCGATCTTTGGACATGGCAAACGCTCAGCTTGAAGGTGTCCCGAGAATACGCGATCGAGTCGTGTACATGGGACAAAAAAGGGAACACCGGCACGAGCAATGCGTGCCGGTGTTCGACTGAGCTGAATCAGCTCGACTTGGTCGACTTGCTCTTGCCCTTGGTGGTCTTTTCCTGGCCGAAAGGGAAGAAGCCGGAGAAGTCGATGCCCTTGGCGAATTCCTGGGACAGTTCGGTCAACTGCTCCCGGGACTCCGTGCCAATGGCATTCAGGGACTGGACATGGTCGCTGAGAAACTCCACGTATTCCTTGAATGCGGATGCCTGACGAGAAGCCGCCTCGCTGGGGTTGCTGAAATCGCTGAGGTCCGAAAAACGCTGCTTGTTCATTTCGAGCAGTTTCTCGACAGCTTCAAGATTGGTCTTGGCCGATTTTTCAATGGTTTCGGCCAGGATGTCCTGAGCCTTCTTGAATTCGGTAAATGCGGTCTGGGTACTCATTGTTGCTGCCTCGCTAGGTGGTTGATGCCCGCCTTGATTGTGCGGTGCACAAATTCTAGCACAGACTTTTGTGCAGTGCAACATAAACACTGGAATCTGGCCCAAGGCCCAAGGCTCCAGGAGCAGGCCTCCCTAATTCATGACGCGTTCGTCACGAAACGTTTCCAGGTCCTGTAGCTGGTGACTTTCGCGACCGAGCGGGCCGTAGGCGTACTCGCCTGTACGTTGAGGACCTGCGACCGAGTGAAAGTCAGCAGATGCAGGACCTGGGAGCGTTGCAGTAGAAGGTGTTATGAATTAGGGAGGCTAGTACATATGCTGACCGCCGTTGATGGACAGGGTGGAGCCGGTGATGAAGCCTGCATTCCTGTCGACCAGAAACGCCACGCCACGGGCGATCTCTTCCGGTTGTCCCAGGCGACCGACGGGAATGCCGGCGATGATCTTCTCCAGGACTCGGTCCGGCACCTGGGAGACCATGCTGGTTTCTATGTAACCGGGGGCTATGGCATTGACGGTGATGCCCATTGCCGCGCCTTCCTGGGCCAGGGCCTTGGTGAAACCGTGTATGCCGGACTTGGCGGCGGCATAATTGACCTGCCCGTACTGGCCGGCCTGGCCGTTGATCGAGCCGATATTGACGATGCGACCGTACTGGCGCTCACGCATGCCTTCGATGACCGCCCGGCACATATTGAAACAGGAGCTCAAGTTGGTCTGGATGACCTCCTGCCAGCGCTCAGGGGTCATCTTGTGCATGGTGCCGTCGCGGGTAATACCGGCATTGTTGACCAGCACGCTGACCGGGCCGAGTTCGTCTTCGATTCGTCTCACACCGACCTGACAGGCCTCGAAATCACTGACATCCCACTGGTAGGTTCGCGCACCGGTTTCCTTTTCGAATTGTTCGGCCGCCTCGGCATTGCCGCCGTAGCTGGCGGCCACCGTGAATCCCTGGTTGATGAGTTCCTGCGAAATGGCCGCGCCAATACCGCGCGTACCCCCGGTGACGATAGCGATCTGCTGCATGTTCTACTCCCGAATATTTGACCTGAATCCCCATTTTGCCTGCTTGAACAGCAAATGTAATGATGCAGCGCAGTATTTTCGGATTCTGGCTGTTATCGCAGTGGGAGATAAGGAGAAGCAGCGGGTGGCATCCGACCGATCACGGCCTGACCGGGTGATCGGCTGAGTCGATTTTTCCAGTGTGGCGGCCTTGGGGTCGGTCGTGTCTGCGGGTTGCCGATTGCAAGGGAAGTGTCGTCGATCCGGTGATCGGTGGCATGGATGGTCCGGGGAGAACTTTCTGCCCGCCGCCGCACCCGGTCAGTCCGTGATCGGTCAAATCCCACCCGCTGCGACAGGTGGTAGGAGGTTGAAAGTCTGGCGGTGGCTCCGATCTGGCTCCCATATCAATCTACTCTCACCCGACAAGCTACGAGCGGGCTTGCCCGTGGCCGGGCTCGAGGTGACGGAAGCGACCAGAGCCTTTCCGCACCTGGAGCACCCGAAAAGCCTGCTAGAGGTTAATCCCTACCTATTGGAACAAACGAATTTCGATCGGCACCAGAACGCCACTGAACTCAAAGAATCAACCCCGCCGTTCACCTCGAGCCCGGCCACGGGCAAGGCCGCTCGTCGCCCCGCCCCCAATAAACTCCAGCCTAAAGCTTGGCTTCAGGGCTTCGACATGAGAGGAAGCCCTGCCGGCCAACACAGGCCCGCCCGCTTCAAATGAAGCCGACGGGTCCGAGGTGCATGCCGGATCAGGCGGCCTTGGCGGCCTCGCCGGGATCGCCACCGGCCATCTGCCGCAGCACGTAGTGCAGGATCCCACCGTGGCGGTAATACTCGATCTCCTTGGGGGTATCCAGGCGTACGCGTGCCTTGAACTCGATGGTATCGCCATTGTCCCGGGTGGCGGTGACATCGACTTCTTTCGCAGTGCCATCGCCCAGACCCTTGATGTCATAGGTCTCGGTGCCGTCCAGGCCCAGGCTTTCCGGCGTGTCGCCGTCCATGAAATTGAGCGGCAGCACGCCCATGCCGACCAGGTTGGAACGGTGGATGCGCTCGAAGCTTTCACAGATCACGGCCTTGATGCCCAGCAGGCGGGTGCCCTTGGCGGCCCAGTCACGCGAGGAGCCGGAACCGTATTCCTTGCCGGCGATCACGATCAAGGGGGTGTCGTCGGCCTGGTACTTCATTGCGGCATCGTAGATGGGCATGACCGCATCGTCGGGCAGGTACTTGGTGAATCCACCTTCGGTATCCGGCGCAATCTGGTTGCGGATACGTACATTGGCGAAAGTGCCGCGCATCATGACTTCGTGGTTTCCGCGTCGGGAACCGTAGGAATTGAAATCCACCGGCTTGACGCCGTGCTCCTGCAGGTATTGGCCGGCCGGTGAGTCCGGCTTGATGGCGCCGGCCGGAGAAATGTGATCGGTGGTGACCGAATCGCCGAGCTTGGCGAGTACCCGCGCACCCTCGATGTCACCGATCTCGGGCAGGTCCATGCTCATGCCCTCGAAGTAGGGCGGATTCTGGACATAGGTGGAATCATCGTCCCAGGCGAACATTTCGCCGGTCGGTGTATCCATGCTCTTCCAGCGCTCATCACCTTCAAACACGCTCTTGTAGTTCTTGGCGAACATGTCCGAGGAGATGTTGTCGCGAATGAAATCATGCAGCTCGTGCTCGTCCGGCCAGATATCCTTGAGATAGACCGGATTGCCGTCCGGATCTTCTCCCAGCGGTTCGTTGACCAGGTCGGCGTCCATGCGCCCGGCGATGGCGTAGGCCACCACCAGCGGAGGCGAGGCCAGGTAATTCATCTTGACCTCGGGGTGGATGCGACCCTCGAAGTTGCGGTTGCCCGACAACACCGAGCAGACCACCAGTTCGTGATGGCGCACGGCCTCGTCGATGGGATCGGGCAGCGGACCGGAATTGCCAATGCAGGTGGTGCAGCCGTAACCGACCGTGTAAAAGCCCAGCGCCTCCAGATCATCGATCAGCCCGGCTGACTCGAGGTAGTCGGTGACCACTTTCGAGCCCGGGGCAAGCGAAGTCTTGACCCAGGGCTTGACCGTCAGGCCCTTTTCACGGGCATTGCGAGCCAGTAATCCCGCTCCCAGCATCACCGCCGGGTTGGAGGTGTTGGTGCACGAGGTGATGGCGGCGATGACCACCGCGCCATCCTTGAGGATGAACGTTTGGTCCTTGTATTCGACTTCGGCGCACCCGGGTGGCTCGACGGCGCCTACGGCAGTTCCACCACCTTCGGCCTTGAAGCGTGCCTCGTCGGCATTCTTGCCGGTATCGCGGTCCTTGGTCATCTTGGTGGACTCGGCCAGAAACTTGTTCTTGGCTTCGCTCAGCAAAACCCGGTCCTGCGGACGCTTCGGCCCGGCCAGGCTGGGTACGACCTCACCCAGATCCAGTTCCAGGACATCGGTGTAGGCCGGATCGGCATCACCGTCCTCGCGCCACATGCCCTGGGCCTTGGCATATTCCTCGACCAGGGCCAGACGCTCTTCGGTGCGCCCGGACAGTTTCAGGTAGCGAATCGTTTCGGCATCGATCGGGAAGATGGCGCAGGTCGAGCCGAATTCCGGCGACATGTTGCCAATGGTGGCCCGATCGGCCAGCGGCAGGTGCGACAGGCCGTCGCCGAAAAACTCGACGAACTTGCCGACCACGCCCTTGTCGCGCAGCACCTGGGTGATGGTCAGCACCAGGTCAGTGGCGGTGGTGCCCTCGGGCAACTTGCCGTTGAGCTTGAATCCGATGACCTGTGGAATGAGCATGGAAATGGGCTGGCCCAGCATGGCCGCTTCGGCCTCGATGCCGCCCACGCCCCAGCCCAGTATCCCCAAGCCGTTGATCATGGTGGTGTGCGAATCGGTGCCGACCACGGTATCCGGCCAGGCCATGCGTTCGCCGTCGACTTCCTCGCCGAAGACCACCCGGGAGAGGTGCTCCAGGTTGACCTGGTGGACGATTCCAGTGTTGGGCGGGACGACCTTGAAATTGTCGAACGCGCCCTGGCCCCAGCGCAGAAAGGCGTAACGTTCCTTGTTGCGATCGAACTCGATCCGGTTGTTGAGATCCAGTGCATCCGCGCGACCGTAATTGTCGACCTGAACGGAGTGGTCGATGACCAACTCGGCCGGGGACAGCGGGTTGATCCTGCTGGCCTTCCCGCCCAGGCTCTTCATGGCATCACGCATGGCCGCCAGGTCGACAATGGCAGGCACGCCGGTGAAATCCTGAAGCACTACACGTGCCGGAGTGAAGGATATCTCGGTTTCGGGTTCGGCCTTGGGATCCCAGTTGGCCAGGCCGGCGATGTCGGATTCGGTGATGTTGACGCCGTCTTCGAAGCGCAGCAGATTTTCCAGCAGAATCTTCAGCGAGTAGGGCAGTCTTTCGACATTGCCATGGGTTTCGGCCAGTTTCTTCAGACTGTAAAAGCCGAATGACTTGCCGTCGGCCTTGAATTGATCGCGGCAACCAAGTTCATCACGCATGAAAATTCCTCCACTGAGTCAGGTTCGGGCAGGATGCCGCCGTTGACTGGCGCAGCAATCCGCGGACAGCTTTCCATTTTACCATGCCCGTGGAGAGTCAGGCCTTTGGCAATTCAATCCAGCAGCATCACTGCAGGTCGCAATGTCGAGCTTGATGTTGAATCGAGGCGATCCAATCCTGTCCTTCATCGCCTGGAGACTCGAGCACGATCAAGCGTCGTTCGCGGGCATTCCAGCAGGCCAGATGATCAATGGGCCGGGCCTCGTCGGGCTCGAACAGGGCCTGCAGGGTCTCGGGCTCCAGCGTCCGCGGCTGGATGTCGTGCAGGCGAGCAGCCAGTCCGCCGGCCAGTTGCTGCTGGCGCAGGGCAATTTCCTCAGGCAGCGTGAGCAGGATACGGTGCAGCATGGGTTGATCCTGCAAGGGAGGCATCACCACGCCGCCCTGGGCATTGCGAAAGGCGACCACGAAGTCGACCCGATCGGGCACCAGCAGCAGCGTCAGCCCGGGATGCTGTTCGACGTGATCGGGCAGCTTGTTGACCAGTTCGGCCATGCTGTCCTGAACGTGGCGGTAGTGGCTCAATTGCTGGCTCGTCACGACCGCGCTGAAGGTGACGCACACAACCAGCAGTGCAATTGCGGGTCGGCTTGTCACCATGCCGGCCAGGGCCAGACCCAGACCGGCGAACCACCAGGCCAGGGGACCGTAGGCCAGTCGCCCCCCCTCGCCGGATGCTTCCAGTTGGCCCAGGTTGATCAGTGTCGCTAGCACCAATCCGCCCGCGCCAACCAGCAGCGCCAGGCCCAGGCGCAGTGACTGGCCCCGGCAGAACAACAAGGCCGGAACCAGCAATACCATGCTCAGTAACCATGCCCATGCCAACCAGCCCACTGAACTGAACAGCCCCGTGAACCAGGCAAGGATGGAAGCCGGTAGCGCGTCACTGACCGCTGCACCGACATACACCTCGGTCGGGTCTCCGAACAGCCAGGTCCGAATGGCGAAAAAAGCCGCCACCAGGATCATCGAGACCGCCAGGGTCCATACTCTCGTGCGACCAATGGGGATCGGCCAGACTACCCAGATCAGCGCCAATTGCAGCGGGAACACGGCAGCCGACTCCTTGAAACCCAGCGCCGGGATCATCAACAGCGGTAGCGCCCAGGCGCTGTATCGTGCCTGGCTGCCCGGACGGCCCACCCACAACCACAGGGCCGTCAGGGTGAGCAGGGTCACGGCCGCATCCGATCGGGCCGACACCCAGACCACCCCCTCCAGTAGCACGGGTGACAGCGCGAAGGCCAGTCCGGACAAGGCCGGGACCAACATGGGCATAGCGCCGGGCTGTCCCACCTCGGCTACCTGCGACCAGGCCAGCATGCGGCGAATCACCAGTATCACCAGGCAGGTATTGACCAGGTGCATGAGCAGGCTGGATGCGGCCCAGCCCGGATACCAGTCGCCGAACAACACGTACAACACCGAAACGCTGGCCATCATGGCCGGTCGATAGAATGCGCCGATTTCATCGACCGGGCTGGCCAGATAAGCCAAGGTTCCCTGGGTCAGTCGTTCCAGGTAAGCCAGTTCCCAGGTCCGGTAAAGGTTGGAGTAATCATCGCCCAGCCAGAATCCGCCCAGCACCGGCCACAGCACGGCAAAGGCTACTGCCAGCACCGGCAGCAGGGTCAGGGCCAACTGGATGCGATTGGGGTGGCGTTCATCGAGCAGGCCGGCATTGAGGGCAAAGCTCATCGGCACGATCGCCAGCAGGGCCAGCGCCTGGGCGGGACGCGGGCCGATTTCGCGGATGCTGACCAGCCATTCCAGCAAGCCGGCGTTGACCAGCCAGATGCCGACATAGACAAGGGGATAGGCCAGTGCCTGCAGGTGACCGGGTCGGGCCCTGAATACCCAGCGGCTATTGCCCAGCCAGGCAATGATCACGCCCAGGGCGTAGGCCAGAATCAGGGCGATCTGGTGTGGCAACCAGGCGACCAGGATGGCAAAGAACGCCCAGGACAGCAGCGTGTTGGCGCCGCCCACCAGTACGAAACGAACCGGGGCCCGGGCCATCCATTGCGCCGGGTTCATTGTTGCTTCAGTACCTGGCGGAATTGCTCGTAATCGCGAATGTAATCATCCGGATCGTAGCGATGCGAGGCCAGCACCATCAGCACGGCATCGGTGCTGTAGCGATACTGTGACGCCCAGACCCTGGGCTGGATATGCAAGGCCAGTTCCGGTCGATCCAGGCGAAAGGTCTGTCGGTTGCGACCATCATCCACCATGACCGAGACATTGCCGTGCACGCAACTGAGCAACTGGTGACACTCGCGATGAGCATGTTCTCCGCGAATCTCCGCGCTGGGCACTTCGAAGACCACGAAGCTGCGGCGCGGCACGAAAGGCAGCTCGTCGAACTCGGCGGCCGACAGGCTGCCGCGCATGTCGGCGACACGGGTCAGGTGAATCAGCTCGACCCCGCGAACACGGACCGCTTCGGTGTGGAGGTCATCCACTGAACCTGAATGATCCGCCGGGTGGTCATCGATGTATCCGGCAATGCGGGCCGGGTTGCCGCGCACGATGGCGTGAGGAGGCACCGAGCGGGTGACCACCGCTCCGGCGCCGACCATGGCGCCCTCGCCGATGGTCAACCCGGACAGTATGGTGGCATTGGCCCCGATCGAGGCGCCGCGCTTGACGTGGGTCCTCGGAAAGCGCGCTGGAGGTTGCTTGCTGCGCGGAAAGGGATCATTGCAGAAGGTGGCATTGGGGCCGATGAAGACATCGTCTTCCAGATTGATGCCATCCCAGATCTGCACACCGCATTTGATCGTGACCCGGTCGCCAATCGAGACCTCGTTTTCAATGAACACGCCATCGCAGATATTGCAGTCGCGACCGATGTGTGCTCCGGGCAGGATATGGGCAAAGGCCCAGACTCGGGTGCCCTCGCCAACCCGATCCGATTCACACAAGGCCTGCGGATGAACTTTCATTCAAGCGTCTCCAGGAAATTGTTGCCGGCTCATGACCACGGCCAGCGGACGTTGCTTGGTGTTTTCGTAGGCCCGCCACACGTAACTGCCGATCACGCCCAGTCCGAACAGGTTCAGTCCCGAGAAAAAGACGATGATCGTGGCGGTCGCGGCATAACCGGGGACATCAATGGCTCCGGTCAGTCGGGCCGTGACGATGACGGCCAGCAATACCAGGCTGATGAGCAGGCCCAGCAGGCCCAGGATGATGAAGACGCGAATGGGGATATCGGTAAACGCGAACAGGCTGTCGAGAAAGTATTTGAACTTCGCGCCCAGTGACCAGCCGCTGTTGTCGGCCAGGCTGGCCTGGCGGTCATAGGGAATTTCCAGGCGACGGAAACCCAGCCAGAACAGTTGTCCGATCAGTGAAGAGTGAGTCTCGGAAAATTTCAGCAAATGCTCGCGAAAGGCAAGATTGCAGCCGAACACATCGACACCACCGGAAGGCATTTCATCCTCGACCAGGCGCCGGTTCAAACTCCAGAACACGCGTGCCGCCAGCCTGGAAGTCAGTGGATCGCGGCGCGAGGTTCGGGTGCCGACGACCACATCGGCACGATCCTCGCGCAGTGCGGCGAGCATGTCGATGACCAGTCCGGCCGGCTCCTGAAGGTCGGCGGCCATGACCGCGAAGTACTGGCCACTGGCCGATTCCAGACCGGCGCGGATGGCGGCAAACGAGCCGAAATTGCGTGACAGCGAGAGCAGTTGCGATTGGAACGGTTGATCGGGCAGGGCGGCCAGCAGTCTGGCGTGACTGTCATCCGGGCTGCCGTCCACCACCAGCACGGCCTCGATGCCACCGACCACGGATTCGTTCAGTTCGGCCAGGCGTTCCAGCAAGGCCGGGACATGACCGGCGTTGCGATACACCGGCACGATGACCGTGCATTCAGGCTTGGAAGCGGTTGCAGGCGTCGATGACATGATCGATTTCCGGTTCGGTCAGGGCGCTGTTGAGGGGCAGGCTGAGAATCTCCGTGGCGCGTATTTCGGTGTGGGGCAGTTTCGGGACATGATCCCGGTCTTTCCAGGCCGGTTGTTGGTGATCGGGCAGTGGATAATGGATGGCGGTCTGGATGCTTTCCTTTCGCAAGTGTTCCATCAGTGCCTGGCGCTGTCGGCAGCGCACCGGATACAGGTGATACACGTCGCTGCCATCATCCCGACGGTTCGGAACAGCGATCAGCGGATTGTTGATTTCGTTCTGGTAGCGACGGCCGATCAGCCGGCGTCTCTGATTGGCCGCCCGGAGTCCGGGCAGGCGCGCGCGCAGACAGGCCGCCTGTATTTCGTCGAGGCGGCTATTGCGTCCGCCGGCGTACTCGTGAACGTATTTTTCTCCCCAGCCATACTGGCGCAGGCAGCGTACCCGCTCGATCAGAGCCTTGTTTGCGGAACACACCGCACCGGCATCACCCAGAGCCCCCAGGTTCTTGGTGGGATAAAAACTGAAAGCCGCGATATCGCCCCAGGCGCCGGCTGAGCGCCCGGCCATTCGGGCCCCGTGCGCCTGGGCGCAGTCTTCGACGATCCGCGTGTTGGTCGTTTGCGCCCATTCAGCCAGCGCCGGCATGTTGGCCATCTGCCCATACAGGTGAGTGATGATGATCGCGCGCGCGGATGCCATGGTTTCGCCTTCAAGCTGCTCCGGGTCGATCAGACCGGTGTCCGGGTCGACATCGACGAAGATCGGATGGGCCCGGCAGGCGAGAATGGCGGTACTGGCATAGCCTCCGGCATTGGCGACATTGATGACCGTGTCGTCGGGTCCGATGTCGATGGCTCGCAGCGCCAGCTCCAGGGCATCACTGCCATTGGCGACACCTGCCACGTGACCACCCTCGAGAAATTCTGCGAATTCATTTTCGAAATGGGCCAACTCATCGCCGAGCACCAGCCAGCCCGAATCCAGAACCCGGGCCAGGGCGGCATCCAGTTCGGCGCGAATCGGCGCCATCTCGCGCATTGGATCATTGAATGCAATCACCAGCGGTATGCTAACCGAAAGCCTGCCGGCCATCCATGCGGCCGACGCCGCGGATCAGGCGGCCAGCAGGGTTTCGGCCTGGTGCAGCATTTTTTTGCGCTGAAAGATCAGACGCCATTGACGGCCGCCGACCTGGCGCCAGAGAAAGGCCGAGCGAATTCCGGCCAGCAGCAGGGCTCGAATGAAAGCGACTTTTTCCTCCTGCTTGAGGTATTCGGGCTTGCCATTGACCGACAAGCGAAAATCGAGCGTGGACACGTGGCGCTGGTAGGCTTCGGCCAATTGCGCCACGATGCTGTCGTCAATCGGCTCCTCACTGTTTTTCCAGGCCGGTTCGATCAGCTCGATTTCCCGACCCAGGTCACCCTGGCGTTCCCGGTCGCGCTGAATCTGAACGCCCAGCTTGGCCAGGCCCAGGGCATAGTTGAGGCTTTGCAGATTCTCCTGGCTGTTGCGCGCCGAGAACATTTCGACCATCACCCTCAGTCCCATGCGCACACCACCCAGTCCGCCATAGACCGCTTCGGTGGATTCCGGGCTGGTGCTGAAGATGCTGGCGATACTGGCCGCGGCGGCCTGCTGACTGCAGTTGCCGGAAGTGGCGACCTGTCGGACCAGCTCGCTGGCCTGCAGCATTCCAGCAAAGGCGATGGTGGCGTCTTTCATGCTGTTGCGGTAGCTCCCTGGCGCTGTTGGACCGGCTCGGGCTCAGGTGCATTGCATCGGACAATCACACCGCCGCCCAGGCATTCGTCGCCATCGTACAACACAACCGATTGGCCCGGGGTGACTGCTCGCTGCGGCTGATCGAACGACAGCACCAACTGGTCTTGCGTGCAGCTTTTCATGGTGCAGGGTTGATCGGCCTGACGATAACGGACCTTGGCGGTCAATCGTTGACCCGCTCGAGGCGCCTGGCCGCGAATCCAGTTGACGCCGTTCGCGACCAGCTCGGTCGACATCAGCAGCGGGTGCACACTGTCCTGAACGGCATACAGCACATTGGCTTGAAGGTCCTTGAAAGCCACATACCAGGGAGCTTCGGGAAAATCTCTCAAGCCCCCGATCTCCAGGCCCTTGCGCTGGCCGAGTGTGTAGTGAATCAGGCCCCTGTGGGTGCCGATGACCCGGCCGTCCGGGGTATGGATCTCGCCGGGTTCGGCATCCAGGTAGCGGGCGATGAAATCATCGAAATTGCGCTCACCGATGAAACAGATGCCGGTCGAGTCCTTCTTGTCGGCCACCGGCAGTCCGGCCTCGCTGGCCAGTTGCCGAACTTCATGTTTTTCCAGTTCGCCGAGCGGAAAGCGTGCCACGCCGAGCTGCTCCTGGGTCAGGGCATACAGAAAGTAGCTCTGATCCTTGCCCGGATCGCGGCCCTTGAGCAGAGAGACGGTGCCGTCGGGATTGTCGCGGCGGCGGGCGTAGTGGCCGGTGGCGACCCATCGCGCGCCCAGGTCACGGGCATGATCGACCAGTGCCTTGAACTTGATTTCGCGGTTGCACAGGATGTCGGGGTTGGGGGTGCGTCCGGCCTTCAACTCGGCCAGAAAGTGCTCGAACACATCCTCCCAGTATTCGGTGGCGAAATTGCGGCCATGAAATTCGATGCCGAGCAACTCGGCTACTCGTCGAGCGTCCGCTGCATCCTCTTCAGCCGTGCAGCCCGACCCGGCATCATCCTCTTCCCAGTTCTTCATGAACATCGCCGCAATCGACTCACCCCGCTGCCTGAGTAGCCAGGCGGTGGTCGCGGAATCCACCCCGCCGGACAGGGCGATCATGGTGTCGGGCTTCGGTTGGCTCATGCAGTAGATATGGGGTTTGGGGGCTTATTCTCCAAACAGGTCGGGACTCATCAGATCGATAAATCGCTCCGCCTGCGGCGACAGATACGCGCCGCGGCGCATGACCACGCCGTAGGAGCGTTGCGGGAAATACTCGCTCATGTCCCGGACCAGCAAGCGCTCGCGATCGGCCTCGGTGATGCAAATGCTGGTCACGATCGAGATTCCCATGCCCAGGCTGACGTAGCGCTTGATGACCTCCCAGCCACCGACTTCCAGGGTGACCCTGAAGGGCAGGCCGTGCTTCTGGAAGACCAGGTCGACCAACTGGTAAGTAGTCAGGCGGCTGGGCGGGAGGATCAGGCCGTGCGGGCTGATGTCGGCCAGGGTGATCTTGCGCTTGCGACTCAAGGGATGCTCACGGCTCATGATCAGTACCGGGTTGAAACGGTAAATGGGCCGATAATCGATGTCGGGTGGCACATCGAGCATCGAGCCGACCGCGAAATCGACCTCGTCGGCGCGGATCATGCCCAGCCCGTCGGCGCCGGTGACGTTGTGCAGGTGAACGAATATGCCCGGATGCTTGCGTCGGAAGCGCATCATCAGCGCCGGCAGCAGGTGCATGATGGTCGACTCCCCGGCAGCAATGCGCACTTCACCCGAATCCAGCGAGCCGTAACGACGGGCAAAATCATCGGGCAGGGCATCGAGCCGGTCGACCAGCGGCCGAGCCATTTCCAGCAAGGCCTTGCCGGCCGGCGTCAATTGCATGCGCGGCCCGTGCCGCTCGAACAGCTCACGCCCCAGCTCGTCTTCCAGCGAGCGAATCTGCTGACTGACCGAAGGCTGACTGAGAAACAACTTCTCGGCCGCCGCCGAGACACTACCGGTGCGAGCGGTCTGAATGAAAGCGCGCAGATGTTTGAGGAGGTTGCCTTTGTACATGGGACGGAAGACGGGAGACGGGAGACGGAAGACGGGTGTGCGTTATGCCGTCTCCCGTCTACCGTCTCCCGTCTCCCAGTATTGGCGCAGCCAATACTTTAAATCAAAAGATTTAATTTGCCAAATAACACACCAGCCCATAGTCTTGCCCCATCGCCATACGCCAGCGCACGGAATGCCATGAATCAGCCATCGCAGCAGCATCCCGCTGAACGATTGACCGCCAGCGGGCTTCAGCCGGAATTTGTCGCCGACATCCCGGAATCGGCTCGCCATCTGTTTTCGGCCGGATTACGCAGTCTGCTGGGCAAGCTGGGGATGCGGTACCGGGAGCGGGTGGATGAACTGCTGGCCGCACGCAAGGCGGTTCAGGCGCGCTTCAATGCCGGCGAGTTGCCGGATTTCGATCCCGAGACCGAGTCGGTTCGCCAGGGCAACTGGAAGGTGGCGCGTATTCCCGATGATCTGCGTGATCGTCGCGTCGAGATTACCGGGCCGGTTGATCGCAAGATGATCATCAACGCGCTCAATTCCGATGCGCGAGTCTTCATGGCCGATTTCGAGGATTCCTCGACGCCGACCTGGACCAATATGGTCGACGGTCAGATCAATCTCTACGACGCGGTTCGCCGCACCATCGAGCTGACCGCGCCCAACGGCAAGCAATACAAGCTGGAAGGCAAGCCGGCGGTGCTGATCGTGCGTCCACGAGGCTGGCACCTGGATGAAAAACACGTGCTCATCGACGGCCGCCCGATTCCCGGAGGCATTTTCGATGCGGCCGTTTACCTGTACAACAATGCCGAGTCACTGATCCGTCAGGGCAGCGGGCCGTACCTGTATCTGCCCAAACTCGAGCACTGGACAGAAGCCCGGTTGTGGGAAGAGGTGCTGACCGAGATCGAGAAGGTGCTCGCGCTCAAGCCGGGCACGATCAAGGTCACCGTGCTGATCGAGACCCTGCCGGCGGTGTTTCAGATGGACGAGATCCTGCATGCATTGCAAAGCCGGATTGTCGGTCTGAATTGCGGCCGCTGGGACTATATTTTCAGTTATATCAAGTGTTTCCAGAAACATTCTGATAAAGTGCTTCCGGATCGTGCCCAGGTCACCATGAGCGTGCCGTTCCTGCGCGCCTACTCGCGGCTGCTGATCAAGACCTGCCACCGGCGAGGTGCGTTCGCGATGGGTGGCATGGCCGCGCAGATTCCGATCAAGGGGGATGAACAGGCCAACGAGCAGGCCCTCAAGAAAGTTCGCGAGGACAAGGAGCGCGAGGCCGGTGATGGTCATGACGGCACCTGGGTCGCCCATCCGGGCCTGATCCCGATCGCCATGGAAATTTTCGATCGCCACCTCGATGGTCCCAATCAGCTTGATAAGCGCCTCGATGATGTCGAAGTCAGCGCCGCCGATCTGATCGAACCGTGCGACGGCACGATTACCGAGACCGGCGTGCGCGGCAATCTCAACGTCGCCATTCGCTACATGGCCGCGTGGCTGGACGGGCAGGGGTGCGTGCCGATCAATCACTTGATGGAGGATGCCGCGACGGCCGAGATCGCTCGCGCGCAAGTCTGGCAGTGGATTCGTCACCCGGCCGGTCGCCTGGACGATGGACGCGACATCGATCCTGAATTGATCCAGACCTGGCAGGCCGAGGAGCTGGCCAACATTCGCGCCGATGTGGGTGACGAGGCCTTCACGTCCGGAAACTACCAGGCGGCTGCCGATCTGCTGGCGGAAGTGACCGCCAGTGACGAATTTGTCGAATTCCTGACCTTGCCGGCGTATCGGCAACTTGACTGAGCGCCACAGGCGCAAATTTTTGTATTGACCTAAACCATGGAGCCGTACCGATGAATGACGTCAACAGCATCATCAAGATGGAAACCGAGTGGCTGGAGAATCCGCGCTGGAAAGGCGTGGAACGGCCATACGATGCCGCCGAGGTGATGCGTCTGCGCGGCAGCGTCACGATTGAATACACCCTGGCGCGCATGGGTGCCGAGAAGCTGTGGCGATCGATGCACGAAGAAGACTTCGTCAATGCGCTGGGTGCGTTGACTGGCAACCAGGCCATGCAACAAGTGCGCGCCGGTCTGAAGGCCATTTACCTGTCCGGCTGGCAGGTCGCGGCCGACGCCAATCTGGCCGGCCAGATGTATCCGGACCAGTCACTGTACCCGGCCGATTCGGTGCCCTCGGTGGTGCGTCGCATCAACAATACCTTGCAGCGTGCCGACCAGATCCAGTGCTCGGAAGGCAAGGGCGACATCGACTGGTTCAAGCCCATCGTGGCCGATGCCGAGGCCGGTTTCGGCGGCGTGCTCAACGCGCACGAACTGATGAAGGCCATGATCGAGGCCGGTGCAGCCGGCGTTCACTTCGAAGACCAGCTCGCCTCGGCCAAGAAGTGCGGTCACATGGGTGGCAAGGTGCTGGTGCCGACTCAGGAGGCCATCCAGAAACTGGTTGCAGCACGACTGGCGGCCGATATTTGCGATGTGCCGACGATTATTGTTGCGCGCACCGACGCCATGGGCGCCGACCTGCTGACCTCCGATGTCGACGAACGTGACAAGGAATTCATGACCGGCGACCGTACCGTCGAGGGCTTTTTCCGGGTTCGGGCCAGCCACGAGCAGGCCGTGGCCCGCGGACTGGCCTATGCGCCCTATGCCGACCTGATCTGGTGCGAGACCTCGACACCTGATCTGAAGCAGGCGAAGGAATTCGCCGAAGCCATTCGCGCCGAGTATCCGGAGAAAATGCTGGCTTATAACTGCTCGCCGAGCTTCAACTGGAAGAAGAATCTGTCGGATGTCGACATCGCTCGTTTCCAGCGTGAACTGGGTGCCATGGGCTACAAGTTCCAGTTCATCACCCTGGCCGGATTCCATGCACTCAATCACTCCATGTTCCAGCTGGCGCGCGGTTACAAGTCTCGTCAGATGGAGGCCTACGTGGAGCTTCAAGAAGCCGAATTTGCCGCCGAATCACAGGGATATACGGCGACTCGCCACCAGCGCGAGGTCGGAACCGGCTATTTCGATCAGTTGACCCAGGCGGTCAGCGCCGGACAGTCTTCGCTCAGCGCCCTGTCCGGATCGACCGAAGAGGACCAATTCGACAAGGCATCTTCGGGTTAGATTAACCCGGCAGGTCTGTAGATCACATTCAGGGCTTCAAGCAGGTCCCGAATCAAGGCGTCGCTTGCAGGCAATGGGGATTCCATTGGCAAGAGCGAGAACGCAGAGTTGGGGCCTGCTTGAAGTCCCTAACTAATTGAATTTAAA
>SLKT01000002.1 GCA_007134485.1 Wenzhouxiangella sp.
CCCTGAACCCTGAACCCTGAACCCTTTTTTATCCCAACTTGTAATTCGGGGCTTCCTTGGTGATGGTGACGTCGTGCGCGTGGGACTCGCGCACGCCCGAGCCGGTAATGCGGACAAACTTGGCCTTGGTGCGAAGATCATCGACACTGGTGCAGCCGCAATAACCCATGGCTGCGCGCAGTCCGCCCATCAACTGATGAACCACACCGCTGAGCAAGCCCTTGTAGGGCACGCGTCCTTCGATGCCTTCCGGCACCAGCTTGTCAACCGCCGAATCGGTCTGGAAGTAGCGATCCGATGATCCCTTCTGCATGGCCCCAAGCGAGCCCATGCCCCGGTAGCTCTTGTAGGAGCGGCCCTGGAACAGCTCGACCTCGCCGGGCGCTTCCTCGGTGCCGGCCAGCAAAGACCCGACCATGACGGTTGAAGCACCGGCCGCGATGGCCTTGGCGACGTCGCCTGAAAAGCGGATGCCACCGTCGGCAATGATCGGAATCGACAGTTCGCGAACGGCATTGGCCGCCGCCGCCACCGCACTGACCTGGGGCACGCCGATTCCGGCCACGATGCGGGTGGTGCATATCGAACCCGGTCCCTGGCCGATCTTGACGCCATCGGCGCCGGCCTGGGCCAGCGCCAGGGCGCCATCGGAAGTTGATACATTGCCACCAATGACCTGCACGTCGGGAAACGTCTTCTTGGTCCAGGCAATCCGATCCAGTACCCCGCGCGAATGGCCATGTGCGGTGTCGACCACGACAATATCCACCCCGGCCTCGACCAGCGCGGTGATGCGATCCTCGGCATCACCGCCGGTACCCACCGCGGCGGCCGAAAGCAATTGTTCGGCTGAATCCTTGGCCGCGTTGGGAAAGTCACGTGATTTCTGGATGTCCTTGACGGTCACCAGGCCGCGCAGCTCGAACTTGTCGTTGACCACCAGCACCTTCTCGATGCGGTGCTTGTGCAAAAGCTCCAGAACTTCATCCTGGCTGGCGCCCTCGCGCACGGTGACCAGTTTGTCCTTGCGGGTCATGATGTTGCGCACCGGATCATCGAGTTTTTTCTCGAAGCGCATGTCACGGCTGGTGACGATGCCGACCAGTTCGCCGCCGTCAACCACCGGAACGCCGGAAATATTGTGCTCGCGAGTCAGGTCGAACACCTCGCGAATGGTGGTGTGCGGGCCCACCGTGATGGGATCCTTGATCACCCCAGCCTCGTACTTCTTGACGATACGCACCTGTTCGGCCTGGCGCTCGATGGTCATGTTCTTGTGAATCACGCCCAGCCCGCCGGCCTGGGCCATGGCAATGGCCAAGCGTGCCTCGGTAACGGTGTCCATGGCCGCCGAAGCCAGCGGGATGGTCAGGCGCAAATCGCGCGTGATGCGGGTCGACAGGTCAACGTCTTTCGGCAGCATCTCGGAGTAATCCGGGACCAGCGAGACATCGTCGAAAGTCAGTGCTTCATCGATCAGGCGCATGGTAGAGATGCTCCGGCAGGTAAATCCCGCCATTTTAACACTAGCTCACGTGACTTGGAATCCCGTACTCAACGGTAAGCATGGTCGCCGCTCCAGTTATTAACGATCTCCTCAGTAGGAATTGCCATCTCGCACTTTCGGTTGCCAAACTGGGCCTGGCGGCCTGCCCAGAACGCCATTGAATCGAATCAGTGCCGCAGTTTCCATGTTGATCGGCCTAGGCCTGATTGCAAGCCTGGTTGGCCTGGTTCCATGAAGTCCGACTGCGCCGCGCTGTTGACAAGGGCTCGAAAATGAGTAGACTGTCGGCGGTTTTGCTGCCAAAGGAGGCAGGTTTTGAGTCGTCACTTGACAAACGGTGGAAATCCGTAACCGCACGTCTCCGATAGCCTGTCTTCATCCTGAAGGTAGCCTGGCGTAGACATGCGCCCGGCCTCCACCCTCCCAATACTTTGCTCAAGTTCAGTTCCGCTCGGTCCAGGCGCCAATGCGTGCTTCGATCATTGACCCTGCACTTGAAACAATGTCGTTGCACTGTAGAGTGATGACCTCCTGCCGTTGTTTTCATTTCAACGAAAGAGGTCCAACATGCGTAACACGATCCTTTCCATTATTCTGGCCGGCGCTTTGCCGCTGTCCGTTCATGCCGCCGGCGGTCACTACCCGGTCGACGATGCTGATATTGGCGATCCGGGTGATTTCGGCATTGAAAGCTGGTTTACCCACTTCGACAGCGACAACAACGAGCTGGCCGTCCTGCCGACCTGGCGCCCTGGTGACCTGCCCCTGGAGCTTGTCGGTGGCCTGATACGGGTCGAGGAGGATGGCGACTCCATCAATCGTTTCGAGCCGGCCGCAAAATGGCAGTTCGCTCCCATCGAGCCGGGTCAGGCCGGCGCCGCAGTCAACGTGGAAGTCGGCATCGAAGACTCGGACTGGACCGACTTGCTGGTCAACTTCCCGCTCAGCTATGAATTCCGGGATGCGCCGGTTGTCGTGCACGGAAACCTCGGCTGGATTCATGACCGCGGCGGGGATGACAACATCGATCGACTGTTTACCGGAGTCGCTCTTGAGTGGGGCATGGCTGATGCGGTTGACCTGATCGGCCAGGTCTACCGCGAAGGCGCCGACGAAGAAGTCGAAGGCCAGTTGGGGTTGCGCTTTCTCTTCGACAGCCCGTTCGAGTACCTCGACGTCGCGGGCGGGCGCGTTCTGACCGGTGATGACAAGGACTGGTCTTTCACGGTTGGCTTCGGTCTGGCCTTTTGAGGCTTCACTTAACAACTACGCCACCAACATGATCCACCCGGCCTGAGTCCTCTCCCGCAACAAGCCCGAGTAAAAGGCATGTCATTGTCAAGGACAACGGGAAAGGCTGGTCAGGTGGCAATAGAACATCGATGCACTTGGCTGTGCAATCATTAACTCGAATATCAGACCAAACGGGATCAACATGGCTGAAAAAGGTGTAATTATCGAACTGATCGCGCTGCTGAAACTGGAAAAGGATCAGGAGCTTAGAGAAACTCTGGAAGAAATGGCCGTTCAGGATATTGCCGAGGCCATGGACCAGGTCGAGATTGACGACCAGGTCAAGGTTTTCCGTGCGTTGCCGGAAGAACGACAAACAGACACTTTCTCTTATCTGGGCAAAAGTCAGCAACGCGATCTGCTGGATGCCCTGAACAACAACGAGGCGCGACGCATTCTGCACGAATTGCTGCCCGATGACCGCACGGCATTCCTGGAAAGCCTGTCGCCTGAGGAGCTGGAAAGCCAGCTCAAGCTTCTGGCGCCGGAGGACCTGAAACAGTCCCTGAAGCTGCTGGGCTATCCGGAAGAGTCCATCGGTCGACTCATGACCCCGCATTTCGTGGCCGTGCGTCCGAACTGGACTGTGGCCCGGGCGCTGGATCATATCCGCCACGAAGCCAACCGTGGTGAGACGGTCAACTTCGTGTTCGTCACCGACGAACGCGGTCGCCTGCTCGATGCCGTCAAGCTCAAGGACTTCATCCTTGCTCGCCAGGACGCCAAGGTGGAGTCGCTGATGGACGAGGAATTCTACTCGGTCCAGGCTTCGGCCGACCGCGAACATGCCGTGCAGGTGATTCAGCACTATGACATCAACACCCTGGCTGTCACCGACAAGAACGGAGTCATGCTCGGTATCGTCACCGTCGATGACATCATGGACGTGGCCGAGCAGGAAACCACCGAGGACTTCCACAAGATCGGTGGTGCCGGCGCATTGAACATGTCGCTGCGCGACGCCAGTTCATCGCTGCTGTATCGCAAGCGGATCGGCTGGTTGCTGATCCTGGTGTTCATGAATCTGTTCGGCGGTGAGGCCATCGCCCATTTCGAGGACACCATCGCCGCGGTCATCGTGCTGGTGTTCTTCCTGCCGCTGATCGTCGACTCCGGCGGTAACGCCGGTTCGCAATCGGCCACCCTGATGGTGCGAGCGCTGGCCACCGGCGATGTACAGATGCGTGACTGGTTGAAACTGTGGGGCAAGGAATTCGGTGTCGCCCTGGCGCTGGGTGTGACCATGGGCCTGGCGGTATCGCTGATCGGCTACTATCGAGGCGGCTATGAAATTGCCCTGGTCACTTCCCTGGCGATGGTCTGCGTGGTGACTTTCGGCTCCATGGTCGGCATGCTGCTGCCATTCATGCTGACCCGCTTCAAGCTCGACCCGGCCACGGCCAGTGCTCCGCTGATCACATCAATTGCGGATATCGGCGGCATCATCATCTACTTCACGATTGCCACGGTGATCCTGAGTGACACGCTGGCGGCTGCGGCCGCCGCAGGCTGATCGATAGCGTAGAAGTGTTTGCGGCTTGCAGGAGCCTCAATGGAGGCGATCGCCGGACCGGCGATCGCCTGGCCATGCAAGATCAGTTCCCGTCAGGCTTGCGCCAGCGATAAAAGCGCATCGGTGGGATATTGAGTATTTCCAACTCGACCTCGGGCTTGCCGAGAATGGGTTCTCCGATCCGGCCGACATGGCCGCGGAACTGGTAGGCCAGGAATCGTCCGCCGGGAGCGAGGCTGTCGCGCACGGCTTCGATGGTGGACGTGCCGATTTCTCGCGGCATGGTGGAAAAGGGAATGCCGGAAATCACGATATCGGGTGCACCGAGACCATGGTCGGTCAGGATCGATGCCAGATCCGCGGCGCTGCCGGTGTGGGCGATCAGGCGTGGATCACCGATTTTCTCGAGAATGGCCGAAAAGTGGGCATCAAGCTCGATGGTCAGCAGACGTGCATCGGGACGCATCGCTTCCAGGATGGCCCGCGTGGTCCCGCCGGTGCCAGGTCCCAACTCGACCACGCAGCGTGCGTCATCGAGTTCGGCCATGGCCAGAATGCGCCGCTCCAGAAAGCGCGAACTGGGAATGATGGATCCAACTTGCTCGGGGCTGCGCAAAAAGCCGCGAAAGAAATCGACTCCACGCACCGAACGTCGCTGACCTGCTTTTTCTGTTTCTTCCAAGATTTCCGTGTCCTTCAGGCAGCACGCCCCTTAAGCTGCTGCGCGACAAAGCCAGTGCGAATTCTAACAGCACCGAGGCTTTACCCAAAGCCCCAATGCCATTATCATGGCGCGCCTTGAGCCGCTCACCGGGCCTTACAATACGTTAAAATGACGAATTGGGGGAGATTTCGACCAAACCGCCCGGTCGAAGACCGGCTCAGGTCCTGGCAATCAGGATCAGATAAAATCAGTTTTACGGAGAGGTGGCCGAGTGGCTGAAGGCGCTCCCCTGCTAAGGGAGTATGGGGCTAAACACCCCATCGAGGGTTCGAATCCCTCCCTCTCCGCCACCCAACAAAATAACCACCGTAATCAACAAACTTAATGTGTGATTCATTGAGCCAGCCGAGGCAGGGCTTCGAACCCGACTATCTGCAATGGCACTCGCCGGAGAATTTGCTGTCCATCCAAACGTGCTAACAGTCGACCCCAAATGAACAGCATGCGCCCGAAAAGTACCAGGGAGACTTCTTCACCCGCCGTGGCTGGAAACCCAAGTCATTTTTCGACAACACTTGGGGTGATTGTTCTGGCCATCCTGCTGGGTACAAGCGCCAAGGCCGAGTCGCCAGCATCGCTGATCATCGATTATCCGGACGAAGTCTGCGAATTGGATCCCCCTTTCGCGGTGACGCTTCAGTGGCAGTTGGCAGAGGACTTCTCCGGGCGCGTCGATATTCGTGTCGAATCGGCCACGGGCAATCTGTTCCGAAGCGCCGGAGACAGTGGTGAGGCCACGACGGGTGCATGGGTGAGACCCGAAATGAGCTTTTTCCTGGTCGATACCGAGACCGGTTCGGTTCTGGCCGAAACAGCGGCTGACCTTGAGCATTGCGATTCAGATGATCAGGCGGCCGAGTCTTCGGCGGAATCAACCGTCAGGCCTCTGGAGGCTGATTCGGAGCCCGCGACAGAAATTGCCGAACCTCGTGCCGAGACCCGGCCCGAATCCGAGCCCAGCGCCAGACCACCAGCCATTATTGAGCCACTGGACCATGTTCAGCTGGCCGAGGGTGAATACCTTCGATTGAGCCCGCCGCGTCTGCGCTATTGCGGACAGCCCGTCGAGCGGGCCATGGTGCGCGTGCTGTGGGATGTTGGCGAGCTCGATGCCGAGCGGGCAAGAATCTATCTGAATTCACCGGGCGATCAAGTCTTCGTTGACGGTGCTGTCAGCGGCGAGCAGATTACCGGCGAATGGGTTAGAGATGGGACACGGTTCGTACTCTACTTGCCCGAGCAAGACGAAGTCATTGCCGAGCGGGAGTTCCGCATTCTGCCGTGCAACGTGGTCGATTATCCCGATGAGCCGGTCGAGGACTGAAGATCACTTGACCGATCAGGAGCGAACAGACGTTGCCTGGATGTCAGCCGCCCTGGACAATGCCAGACAAGCCGAAAGCATGGGCGAAGTGCCCGTAGGTGCGGTCCTTGTGCGCGACGGTGAACACCTGGCCGATGGCTGGAACCGGGTGATTGCCGATCATGACCCCACGGCACATGCCGAGATCGTCGCCCTGCGTGCTGCGGCCAAAAAACAGGACAATTATCGCCTGCCGCATACTACGCTGTACGTCACGCTTGAGCCCTGCAGTATGTGCGCCGGTGCCATCATCAACGCCCGCGTTCAGCGCGTGGTCTTTGCGGCAAGGGATCCCAGGACCGGAGCGGCCGGCTCGGTGTTCGATATTCTCAGCACCCGGATGCTGAATCATCGTTGCGAGGTTCATGCCGGAGTGCTTGCCGACCAATCGGCCGAGCTGCTCAGAAGCTTTTTCCGCCATCGACGCTGAGGACAGGGGAGGGCCTCGTGGCCCTGCCGCTCCGCGCACTTTGGTGCTACCATTCCACGGTTTACATTGATTACTGACCCAGGTTGATTTATGAACAGATTACGAACGATTGTTATCGCCAGTGTTGTTGCCAGTGGCGCGATTGCCCTGGCGGCGTGCTCCGAACCTGAACCGCCGGCCGAGCCGGATGCGCCGGTCGCTCCGGAAACCGAGGCCGAGGTCGCCGAACCGGAGCAGGAGGACAATCCCCTGCTGGTCGAGAGTGAGCTTCCCTATGGCATGCCTCCGTTCGACATCATCGAGGACGAGCATTTCAAGCCGGCCATGGAAGCTGCCATGAAAGAGCACCAGGCCGAAATCGACACGATCGTGGCCAACCCCGTATCGGCGACTTTCGACAACACCATTGTTGAGCTCGAGCGCGCCGGCCAGACCCTGGACCGGGTCATGCGGGTATTTTCAAACCTGTCAGGCGCCCACACCAATGACGCCCTGCAGGAAACCCAGCGTGAGATGGCGCCACGCCTTTCTGCGCATCAGGACTCCATCATGTTGAATCCGGGCCTGTTCGAGCGCGTGGAGTCGTTATACGAGGAGCGCGATGAGCTGGACCTGGATGCCGAGTCATTGCGTCTCCTGGAGGACTATCACACGCGTTTCGTCCGCGCGGGCGCTCGTCTGAGTGATGAAGAGAAGGACGAGTTGCGCGCAATCAATACCGAGCTGGCCGAGCTGAGTACCGAGTTCAGCCAGAAGGTGCTGGCCGAGGTCAATGATTCCGCAGTGGTCTTCGATAACCGGGATGCATTGGCCGGATTGAGCGATTCGCGCATCCAGGCCGCGGCCGGTGAGGCCGAAGAGCGCGAACTGGATGAAGGTCATTACGTCATTACGCTGCTCAACACCAGTGGCCAGCCGCCGTTGTCCTCGATGGAAGACCGAGATGCGCGTGAGCGGGTTCACCGCGCCTCGCTGGACCGGGGCAGCCGCGGCAATGAGCATGACACGACCGCCACCGTGGCCCGCATCGTCGAACTGCGCGCCCAACGGGCGCAAATGCTGGGTTATGACACCCACGCCGATTACATTCTTGAACGCCAGACCGCCGGCAGCGTGGACACCGTTGTCGATCTGCATGCCGAGGTCGGTCCGATTGCCGTGGCCAATGCACGCGCCGAAGGCGAGGATCTCCAGGCATTGATCAACGAACTGGAAGACGAGCCTTTCGAGCTGGCTTCCTGGGATTGGGCCTTCTACACCGAGAAACTGCGCCAGCGTCGCTATGACTTCGATGACTCGGAAGTACAGGCCTATTTCGAACTTGATAACGTGTTGAAAAACGGGGTGTTCTACTCGGCCGAGAAGCTGTTCGGGATCACCTTCGTCGAGCGCGACGACCTGCCGACTTATCATCCGGATGTGCGTGTCTGGGAAGCATTCGAGGAAGACGGCACGCCGCTGGGCATCATGCTCACCGATCTGTATGCCCGTTCGACCAAGCGTGGCGGCGCCTGGATGAACTCCTACCGGATCCATTCCGGATTGCTCGGCGGTCATCCGGTCACGGGAAACCATCTCAATATCACCAAGCCACCCGAGGGTGAGCCGACCCTGATGACCTGGGATGAGGTCACAACACTGTTCCATGAGTTCGGCCATGTCATTCATGGGCTGTTCTCGGATGTGCAATATCCGAGCTTTGCGGCCACGGCTGTGCCGCGTGACTTTGTCGAGTATCCCTCGCAGGTTTACGAGATGTGGGCGTCCTGGCCGGAGGTGCTGGCCAATTATGCCCTGCATTACGAGACTGGAGAGCCCATCCCCGAGGAGCTGCTCGAACGCGTGCTCGAGGCGGCCACTTTCAACGAGGGTTTCCGCACCACCGAATACCTGGCCGCATCCGTCATCGACATGGAACTGCACCGGCTCGGCCCGGATGAAGTGCCGGCGGCCGATGAAATCATGGATTTCGAGGCCCGGGTGCTGGCCGAATCCGGCATGGACTATGACCCGGTTCCACCGCGCTACCGGATTCCGTACTTTTCGCACAGCATGGGTGGCTACTCGGCCGGCTATTACTCTTATTTCTGGAGCGAGGTGCTGGATGCCGACAGTGTGGACTGGATTCGGGAAAATGGCGGACTGGATCGTGAAACCGGCCAGCATTTCCGCGACACCATCCTGTCGCAGGGTGGCAGCAAGGACGCCATGGAGCTGTACCAGGATTTCGCTGGCCGTGAGCCCACCATCGATTCTCTGCTGGAGCGTCGCGGGCTGACGGCCGAACCCGAGGAGTAAACGGGAATGAAGATTCCCGGTTGGGCGGCGCGCCTGCGCCGCCTGACCGACTGGCTGGTCCTGGACTGCCTGGGCGGGCCCCGGCCGTGGAAGCTGGCCTGGGTCATCAATTTCCAGAAGGGCGGCACGTTTTTCTTCCTGGCCGCCCTGATCTGGTTTTATGACAACCATTCCTCCGCTGCCTGGGTTTTCCTGGCCCTGCACGGCAGTTACGGGCTGGCCTGGCTGATCAAGGACCTGAGCTTTCCCGATGCCGGCTGGCAGCAACGCATCACCATCGCCGGCGGCATCAATGCATTCCTCGGCGTGCTGGGCTGGTACTGGGTATTCGGCTGGCTGCTGATTTCAGGATTTTCCGACCCAACTTATCCGCTGCCCGAGCCGGCCTGGTTCGCGCTGTGTATCTCGCTTTGCCTGGTGGGTACGGTCATCATGATTGCCGCCGATGCCCAGAAATACTACACCTTGCGAGTACAACCCGGCCTGATTACCGACGGCCTGCACCGCTGGATTCGCCATCCCAACTACCTCGGTGAAATGATGATCTACCTCAGTTTCGCGCTGATGGTCTGGCACTGGCTGCCGTTTGTCGTGCTGGCCTGGGTCTGGATCGGCCTGTTCGCGGTCAACATGATCCACAAGGAGGCCAGCATGAGTCGCTATGAGGAGTGGGCTGACTACAAGCGGCGATCGTGGTGGTTGGTGCCGGGGGTGTGGTAAGAAAGGTAAAAGGTAACCTGATTAGCGTCGTGTCTCAGTGGTCGGGCTTCGTTCCGGCTAAGGCCGTCCTCGGGCGGTGAATTCCGCTTCAGTTCGACGCGGTGGCGAGGCCTTCAGCGAAATCCACCACCCGAG
>SLKT01000132.1 GCA_007134485.1 Wenzhouxiangella sp.
CCTACAAAACCACACCATCACAAATGTAGGTCGGCCTGACACGGCCGACGGGCAACTTCGGATTCCTCGTCTACGACAGGAGTTCTTCCAGTGCGGCGTTGCGGGCTGCAACGAGGCGGCGGCGCAGGCGGTTGGGTTGCAGGAGTTGTTCAGCGATCAGGCGGGTGGTGAACGGGCGGGCGGCCTGCATAAGGTCCAGGTCCGGGTAGATCGCGCGGGCCACGCCCTCGACGGTGACCAGGGACTTGATCAGCAGACCATAGCCGGCCGGAATGGTTATGCGGAAGTCGGCCAGCATGGACAGAAAGCCCAGGGCAAAGCCACGCACGTCGGCTTGCGGCCCGCTGAGCAGGTGGTTGCGAACCAGTTCCTCGACCCGTTTGTGGACCCTGGCCACCTGCTCATCTGGAATCTCCAGGCCCAGTTCCCGGGAGTAGCGCAGTGCCCGGTCGGCATCGCCGTAGACCAGCCCGACCAGCACCTGGGCGATCGCCTCGCGCTGTGGTGGTGTCGTGGTTCCGACGATGCCGAAATCCAGAAAGCAGATTCGGCCATCCGGAGTCACGAACAGGTTGGCCGGGTGCATGTCGGCATGGTAGTAACCCAGCACCAGCACCTGGTGCATGAACACGTTGGCGCCATGGGTGGCCAGGGCGCGTGCATCGATGCCGGCACGCTCGGCCGCGCCCAGGTCATTGAGAGGCCAGCCCTCGACATATTCGGTGACCAGCACGCGGCGCGTGCTGTGGCGCCAGATGACCCGGGGCACGATAACTTGCTCATCGTCGGCAAAGTCGCGCACGAACCGATCGGCGATTCGGCCCTCGTTGCGAAGGTCGAGCTCGCGATCGAGCATGGCGGTGAATTCGTCCAGCAACTCGACCGGACGCCAGCGCGCCAGGCGCTTGAATCGCGCCATCCGCCGCGCCCAACGCCGGGCAATGGCCAGGTCGGCGGCGATCTGGGGCTCGATTCCGGGACGCAATACCTTGATCGCAACCTCCGTGCCAGCCGGCAGCAACGCTCCGGTGACCGGACGATAATCCTGTCTGAGTCGGGCCCGATGGACCTGGGCCACCGACGCGGCGGCCAGCGGTTCTTGCTCAAAATCAGCAAAAAGGGTTTCGGGATCCGCACCCAGCTCTTGAATGATCGCCTTCTGAATGGCGTCGCTGGAAACCGGCGGCATGCGGTCCTGCAGTCGTTCCAGTTCAAACACCGTTTCCGGGGAAAACACATCGGGACGCACCGACGCCAGTTGCCCCAGTTTGGCAAACGTCGGCCCCATGCGCTCGCAGAACAGACGCAATTGTCGCGCGCTGACGGCGCGCCTTCGTTGGCCGCGCATCAATCCGAATCGACATTTCCAGGTCGTGACCAGCAGGCTGCCGATCACGGCCCGGGCGATTCGCCATCCGCGACCCGGTTGCAGCTCAGTCGGGCAGGCGTTGTGCGAGGCCATCGATGGATGCATGCAGTGATTCGAGCCGACCGCGCAGTTCGGCGATCTCGAAGCCGAGCTGATCGATGCGCTCGCCCAGCTCGACTGGGTTGGCGATCTCATCTGAATCACCGCCGTCTGCCAAGCGCTCTTTGAGGCGTTCCTTTTCCTCATCGACCAGCACCGCAAGGCCTTCGACGAAGGCCTCCGGCCCATCGCCCATGGCGCCAGGGGTCTGTTCACGTCCGCGCTTGACCGCCGCCTTCCAACCCTCGTCAGCGCTCTCGTGAATCAGCGCCCAGGCGGCAAGCAGCTCGATGATGTTCTTCATGACGCCTCGCTCAATCCAAGCTCTGATTCATTATGTTCCGGTCAAGCGATAGCTTATTGTCCTGGCTCAATTTTCAATTGATCCCTTTCGGCTATTCTTTTTGCGGACTCAAGTGAAAACTCTCTGGACAACCGGCATGGGCTCAAAACCAATCGATCTGCTGCTGCTTCATCCGCCGAGTGTTTACGACTTTCGCAAGGAGTCCATTCTGTACGGTCCGGTCAGCGACATGGTGCCTTCATCGGTGATGTTCGAGCTGTACCCGATCGGCTTTCTCACCATGGCCGGTTACCTCAAGGAACACGGCCGCGAGGTACGCATCGTCAATGTCGCCCTGAAGATGTTGACCGATCCGAAATTCGACGTCGAGAAGTTCCTGGCCGGGATCAACGCCAAAGCAATCGGCATCGACCTGCACTGGATGCCGCACTGCCACGGCGCCATCGAGATTGCCCGGCTGGCCAAGAAAGTACATCCGGACATTCCGGTCATGTTCGGCGGGTTGTCTTCGACCTATTACCACGAGTCGCTGGTCGCCGACTACCCGGAAATCGATTTCGTGTTGCGCGGCGACAGCACCGAAGAACCACTGAATCTCTTGCTGGAGACGCTCGAAAATGGCGGCGACCTTCACCAGGTCCCGAACCTGACCTGGCGCAAGGACGGCGAGGTTCGTGTCAATCCCCTGACCTTCGTGCCGCGCACACTCGATTATGTCGATGTGCACCCGGAACTCTTGATTGACATGGCCATTCGGTACCGCGATGTGAACGGTGTGCTGCCGTTCAATGGCTGGCTGCGCAATCCCACCACCATGGTGTTGCCGCTGAAAGGCTGTGCATTCGAGTGTGTCACCTGCGGCAGTTCGGCCTCGACCTGCGCCAGGATGACCATGCGCCGCAAGGTCGCCTTTCGAAGTGCAAGCAACCTGGTCAAGAACCTGGTCGCCATCGGGCGTCTTTCGCGCGGGCCCATCGTGATTCCCGGTGATCTGCTGCAAGGCGGCAAGAAATACGCCAGGCGGGTCATCGACGAAATCAAGGCGGCGGGTGTGAAGAACGAGATCTGCTTCGAGTTTTTCGATGTGCCGCCGATCGAGTTTTTGAAATACGTTGATGAACGAGTGCCCAACTGGAGTTTCGAAGTCAGTCCGGAAAGCCACGACCGCAAGGTTCGCCACGCCATGGAGGGTGAGGCCGGGTACGAAAACGAAGCCATGGAAAACATGCTGCGCGAGGCGCTCAAGCTCAACTGTCATCGCATCGATGTGTTCTACATGATCGGGCTGCCGTTCCAGACCTACGAGTCGGTCATGGAAACGGTCGACTATTGCGAGTCCCTGTTCAAGTGGGGCGACAAGCGCCTGCAGTGCTTCATCTCACCCATGGGTCCGTTTCTCGACCCCGGCAGCCGGATTTTCGAGGAACCGGAAGAATACGGCTATCGCAAGCTGGCCCATACGGTCGAGGAACATCGCCAACTGCTGACCCAGCCGAGCTGGGAGCATATCCTCAACTACGAAACCGAGTGGATGACGCGCGCACAGCTTGTGGATGCCACCTACGATGCGGCCGAACGGCTCAACGAACTGAAACTGCAATATGGCCGAATCGACGAAAAATCCGCCCGCATGGTGGCCGAAGGCATTGCCGAGGCCCGACGCCTGCGCGAGCGGCTGAAGGCCAGTCTCGATGGCGCGCTCTCCGACGCCGATCAGAACGATTTGCGCGGCGAGATCAATCGCTTCAGCCACAACACCGTGTGCGACAAGCGCGAACTATTCTGGAAGGGCGGCATATCCAGTTTCAAGTTGCCGGCGATCATGAAGGTTGCCGCGAAGGCGCTGTGGAATTGATCTCGGGAACCCGGCGAGCACACAAATGCAAGCGACTCAACATCGGCTTAAAATTTTGTAACCTGCGGATAAACATGGAGTTTATTTGAATTGATTCGGCTGGTTTCCGCGCGTATCCGGAACAGAATCCCTACACTGGTGGCACATACGAATCATCAGGATTGATTGGAATGGGTAACGCGATTCGAGTCACAGCCCTTCTGACCGGCATGTTTGTGAGCCTCTCACTGGCGGCCGAACCGACCATCACTTACCAGGGTCAGTTGCAGGATGAGTCTGGTCCGGTGACCGATACGGTCGCCATGCAGTTCCGGTTGTATGACAGCGAAACCGATGGCACGAAGGTGTCCGAAAATATCGAGAAACCCGAGGTATCGGTAAGTGACGGCCTGTTTCAGGTGGCACTGGATTTCGATGCCGAGCTATTCGAGGACGGCCAACGATACCTCGAAGTCGAAATCAACGGTGAGACCCTCTCTCCCCGTCAGCCGGTCAGTGCGGTGCCACTGGCGATGCATGCGATCGGCACCCTGGACTCCACCGGCAGCGACATTCGTCACGCACCGCCGAGTGACAACGAGGTGCACGAAATCGGGGAAGATGGCACTTATCCCGCCATGACCATGGGCGCCGACAGCCTGCCGGTGATCAGTTTTTTCAATACTACCGACGAGACACTGATGCTGGCCGCCTGTACCCGGACCGATTGCAGCGAGGCCGAGATTTATACCGTCGATGACGAAGGCGAAGTTGGCGCCGACAACGACATCGCCATCGGCACCGACGGCAATCCGGTCATCGCCTACTCCGACGCCACCAGCGACGTACTCAGGGTGGCCGCCTGCACCGATCCTCAGTGTTCGGATGCCGAAATCTCGACCCTGGACGGGTCACTCAATACAGACAGAACCGGTATCGGAATCGCAATCGGGGCTGAAGGTCGGCCGATCATTTCCTACGAGGCCAATGATGCATTGATGTTCGCCCGCTGCGATGACGCACAATGCAACGATGCCGAAACCGTGGAGATCGCCGCCGGTGCATCCCGCAGCTCAATCGCGGTCGCCGCCAATTTTGTTGCAATGGAGGAAGGTCAACCAGTCCCCATGATCAGTTTCGCTAACACCAACGGCGATCCGGCCTTTGCGATCTGCCATGATGCCTACTGCGATGAAGTCGAGATCGAGGAATTCGGTGAAGAAACCCCACTTGATGTCCAGCGCCCAACCAGCATCACGGTCGGCACGGATGGAAACCCGGTCATGGTCTATTCGGGCAGGAACCCCCCCCGCGACCACTCCAACATCGTCAAGTGCTTGTCGGCCACCTGCGATTCGTTCGAAGTACGCTCGCTCGGCAGCTTGAGGGGAGCCCCCGACGTCCTGATCGACCATGCCGGAAATCCGGTGTTCAGCATCGACTCTGGTGTCGCCTTCGTGGGGCTGTGCAGCAACGCAGCATGTGAAAGCGGCAGGATCCAGCCTGTCTCGGACTTTTTTGCGAACTGGACCAGCCTGGCAATCCGCGGCGACGGCAGGCCACTCATTGCGGCCAGCAACATCGAGGACGACACGCTGAACGTGATTGATTGTGCCAATGAAATGTGCCTGCCATACATGCGAAGATAAAGTAAGCGCGGGCGTTAATTCTTTCTCAGTGCCGCAGCGACAATTTCTCCGACATCCGGGCTCAGGGACTTCTGGTTTCTGATTGACTCCAGTTCGGTGCGCATTTTTTCGGCACGTTGAGCATCGAAGGCATGCCAGCGATTGAATGCGGTGGCCAGGCGCGCGGCCACCTGTGGGTTGAGGGCATCAAGTTCTCGAATGGCCTGGCCCAGCAGCCGGTAGCCGGCGCCGTCGGCGCGATGAAAGGCGCGCGGATTGTTGTGGCCGAATGCACCCAGCAGGGCGCGGACCTTGTTGGGGTTTTTCAATGAGAACGCCGGATGCTCCATGAGCGCAGCAACCCGCTCGACCGTATCAACCTCGGCCACGCCCACCTGGACCGCGAACCACTTGTCCATGACCAGGGCATCGGCGCCGTGACGGGCCTCGAAAGCTTCCAGCGCGCGGTTGCGCCGCTCGCCGCCGGCATGGACCAGGCATTTGAGTGAGGCCAGGCGGTCGGTCATGTTGTCGGCTTCGGCGAACTGTTTTTCGGCCTGCTCCAGTCCGGTTTCGCAGCCGCCGATGCACCAGTAGCTCAAGGCCAGGTTTTTCAGGCGACGACGGGCCGTGGCCCGTCCGTCATCACTCCAGGGCGCAGAATCCAGACAGCGACGCCAAGTCGCTTGCAGAGATTCCTTCAGGCGCTCACAAAGAGACTCCAGCAGGTGCTTTCGGGCCCGGTGAACGGCATCGACATCGACCGGGTCGCGCTGCTGTACCAGCTCCATTTCACTGGGCAACATCAGCAGTTCGGCGGCCAGCGCTTCATCCATCCCGGTATCGTCCAGTATGGCCGCCCAGGCCTGCTCCAGCAATCCGGCGCTGTCGGGAATCCGGCCGTCATCGGCAATGGCCTGGTCAAGCACCTGCTCGGCCAGACGGCGGCAGGCCCGCCAGCGATTGAAGGCATCCGGGTCATGTCCGGCCAGGCGCGCAAGGTCTTCCAGTGACCAGTCGTAATCCAATGCCACCGGCGCGGAGAAATCCCGCAGCAGGGAAGGCAAGGCGTCCGGCGGCAGGTCGCGGAAGCGAAACACCGACTCGGGCTTGGTCAGGACCAGCATGCGAGTCGTTTCTCCGGCTTCGTTTTCACTGGACAGGGTCACCGGCAAGGGCTGGTTGTCGGCATCGAGAAAACCGATTCTGACCGGGATCATCAGGGGACCAAGATCGCGATTGTCGGCATGCTCGGGCAACGTCTGCTTGAACCTGAGGATGAAGTGTTCATGCTTGGCATCGTATTCCGAACGGACCTCGAGCCGTGGGGTGCCGACCTGGCGGTACCAGCGCTCGAACTGGCGCAGATCGCGATCATTGGCATCGGCCATGGCGGCGAGAAAATCATCACAGGTCACGGCCTGTCCATCGTGACGTTCGAAGTACAGGTCCAGCCCCCGGCGGAAACCATCCTTGCCCAGCAGGGTCTGGTACAGGCGAACGATTTCTGCGCCCTTCTCGTAGACCGTGGCGGTATAGAAATTGTTGATCTCGATATAGCGCTCGGGCCGAATGGAATGAGCCATGGGCCCGGCATCCTCGGGAAACTGGCGCGCCATCAGGGTGGCGACATCGGCAATCCGCTTGACTGGACGCGAGCGCAGATCCGAGGTGAATTCCTGGTCGCGAAAGACCGTCAGTCCCTCTTTCAGGGTGAGCTGGAACCAGTCGCGGCAGGTGACCCGGTTGCCGGTCCAGTTGTGGAAGTATTCATGCCCGATGACCGCCTCGATGGCCTCGAAATCGGCATCGGTGGCGGTGTCCTGGTCGGCCAGCACATAGCGGGCATTGAAGATATTGAGGCTCTTGTTCTCCATCGCGCCCATGTTGAAGTCATGGGTGGCGATGATGTGGTAGACGTCCAGGTCATATTCCAGGCCAAAGCGTTGCTCATCCCAGGCCATGGCCCGCTTGAGACTGGCCATGGCGTGGTCGAGCCGGCCGATGTTCTCGGCCTCGGAATAGATCTTCAGCTCGACCTCGCGATCGCCGGCGGTGGTAAAGGTATCGCTGATCGATTCCAGTTGGCCGGCGACCAGGGCAAACAGGTAGCTGGGCTTGGGGAAGGGATCGTGCCAGATCGCGAAGTGACGGCCATCTTCCAGTGCTCCGGCCTGCTCCAGGTTTCCGTTGGACAACAGCACCGGGTAGCGCTCGCGATTGGCCTCCAGGCGCACCCGGTAGGTGGACATGACATCCGGCCGGTCGGGAAACCAGGTGATCTTGCGAAAGCCTTCGGCCTCGCACTGGGTCAGCAGCGAATCACCCGAGGCGTACAGTCCCTCGAGCGCGGTGTTGCGATCCGGGTGAATGACCACATCGGTCACCACGCGGACCTGATCCGGCAGTTGCCCGATGACCATGGAGTGACCGTCGAGCCGGTATCGACGCTTGTCCAGCGGCTGACCGTCCACGGCTACCATGCGGGTGCTCAGGCCCTCGCCATCGAGCTTCAGTGGCGCATTCGGATCCGGGGATTCAGGATTTCGGCGGGCCTGGAGTTCGGCACGAACCCGGGTCTCCTCGCGGTCCAGGACCAGGTCCAGATCGACGTGATCGACCAGCCAGGCCGGTGGTCGGTAGTCCTGACGCAGGGTGGGCTTGCGCCCCTGATCGGCACGTGCTGCCATTGATTGCTCTCCAGGTTGGCTATGATATGAACATGTTCGACATCACCACGACTCCAGACGATGTGGTTCACGCGCGCGAGCGGATTCGCGACAGGATTCGCCTGACGCCGGTGATGACCTCCGATGATATCAACGAGCTGCTGGGCATTGAGGTATTTTTCAAGTTTGAACACCTGCAGGAGACCGGCTCGTTCAAGCTGCGCGGGGCAACCCATGCCGTCAGCCTGCTGTCGGATGACTGTCCCGGGGTGGCCACCCACTCATCCGGCAATCACGGCGCTGCATTGGCGCGGGCGGCGCGAACGCGCGGTTTTCAGTGTCATGTGGTGATGCCCGACAGCGCCGTCTTCAGCAAGGTCGATGCGGTCCGGCGACATGGCGGACAGGTGCACTCTTGTGCACCGACCCAATCCGCACGGGAAGCCGGCCTGGACCGGCTGACCGAGCAGGGCTACGCGCCGATTCCGCCCTACGATGATGAGCGGATCATCGCCGGCCAGGGCAGTTGCGCCCTGGAGTTGATGGAACAAGTCCCGGACCTGGATGCCTTGGTGGCGCCGATTGGCGGGGGTGGTTTGATCTCGGGGCTTGCCCTGGCCGTTCAGAGTGCGCCGCGCCCGCCGCGCGTCTATGGTGTTGAACCGGCCGGCGCCGATGACACTGCCCGCTCCCTCAAGGCCGGCCAACGGGTCTCGGACCATGACCCCCGAACCATGGCTGATGGCCTGCGTGCACTGGTCGGTCAGCGTAATCTGGCGATCATCGAACGCGATGTTCTGGAAGTCTTCACGGTCTCCGAAGCCCGCATCCTGGAGGCGATGCACCTCATCTGGACCCACCTCAAGCAGGTTGTCGAACCATCGGGTGCGGTCGCCCTGGCCGGGGTGGTGAACCGCCCGGAGCGGTTTGCCGGCATGCGTCTGGGTGTCGTATTGTCCGGGGGCAATCTGGATGTGGAAGGGATGCTGAAAAACCTGGAGTCATCATCATGAAGCTATGGATTCTCAGACACGCCCGTGCCGAGTCCCGTAGCGCCTCGGGCAGCGATCAGGATCGGGAACTGGCCGCGGCCGGATGGCGCGCCTGTCGGCACCTGAAACGCTGGATACGGGATCAGGGCGTGGCCCTTCCCGATCGAATCCTGGTCTCTCCGGCCCGGCGCACCCGGCAAACCGCCGAGGCGGTATTTGACGGACTGGGTGGCGTGACGCCGGAACTGCATGATGCGCTGTGGATGGCCACAACCTCGACCCTGGTTCGCTTGATCCAATCCCATTTGGCCAGAGACGGGAACGACCTGGTCCTGGTGGGCCACAATCCGGGCCTGGAAGACCTGGCCGTTCAACTGGGCGCCGAACTGCCGGTCGTCGGTCTCAAGCCGGGCACGCTGGTCATTCTCGAGGTCGATCCTTCGCTGACCCCCGATGGCTCAAGCATGATTCACCTGGTCGAGGCCAATGAGTTGGTGTAAACCCTTGCCAGCGCTTCCAGCCCGGCCTGATCGTCCTCGCTGAATCGATCCGGCTTCGGACTATCAATATCAAGCACACCGATCAGGTGACCGTCGACCAAAAGCGGAACCACCACCTCGGACCGGGATGCCGGATCGCAGGCAATGTGGCCTTCAAATGCATGCACATCGGCCACCCGCTGAGTCGCTCGCGTGGCCGCGGCCGTGCCGCACACCCCTTTACCCATGTCAATCCGGACACAGGCCGGCTGCCCCTGGAACGGGCCGACGATCAATTCCTCCCCTTCGAGAAAATAAAACCCGGCCCAGTTGATATCCGGCAATGCATTGAATATCAGGGCGCTGAGGTTGGCCGCATTGGCCACTCGATGTGATTGGCCGGAGAGCAGGCCGGTGGCTTGTTGGATGAGGTCGGGATAGGGGGCGGTGAGTTGCTGGGGCATGGGGGACGGTTGGTGAAAGGTGAAAGGTGAAAGGTGAAAGGATATTAAGGGTTCAGGGTTCAGGGTTC
>SLKT01000023.1 GCA_007134485.1 Wenzhouxiangella sp.
CGGGCCGATGGGGTGTCCTGTCGGGGGACTTCGCTACGCGGCCGGAGCCCGACAGGACACCCCATCGGCCCGACCCGAGCGCTGGCGACCCGCACCATTCCCTGAGTTCTGCGTCTACGCGTCTTTGCGCGACATTGCCCTTCATTGCGTTCATTCCGCGCCTGCGGGAATGGTCAGTGTGGCACGAAAGCGCCTGACGTCGCAGACTTGCGGGTCCGGGTAGTCCTCTTCGACAACGGCCAACAGCAGCCAGGGCGCCGGGCCGGAAATGGGCAGCCGGGCCAGTCCATCATCATCGGTCGTGAAAGTCTCGACCGGATCTTCTCCGGACTCGGCATCGAATAGCATGACCGAGCCGGTCTGTGGTGGACCATTGAAAACCAGCGCGACACGGATCTCCTGGTCTGCTTCGAGGGTGGAAGGGTCGCTCTTGATCAGCAGTTCCAGGGGGTGGCCGAGAGCTTGTGAAAGGGCATGATCTCGGCCCTGGCCGACCTGGAAAAAAGTCTTGGAGCCGTTGATAGACTGGCTGCAATGAACAGCATTGGGTAGGCCTTCGCGTGACTGTGCACGCCCGCCCTCGGTGGTGCGGGTCCAGTAACCGCGTGACTGTTGCACGCCGAGGACATGAAAGCCGGGTTGCTCGAGTTCACCGGTGGTGAGGTCCGCTGTTCCGGTTTCGATCAGATCACCATCGGGTCCGATCAGCTGCACGGCATCAATGCGCTCATCGGCGAGTGGCTCGGCGATCGGGAATTCATGGCCAAAGTAAACGCTGAATGCCATTGATTCGCCAGCCGCAGCATTAGCCTGTTCACTCAACACCCAGGGATGGTGGGCGTGGGCCGAGGCGATGAGCAGCAGGCTGATCCAGGCTAAGTGACGGTTGAACATAACAAAGACTCCTTTCAGAATCGATAGGCCAGACCCAGGCGGGCATTGCGTCCGGGCTGGTTGATCAGGGTCAGGTGGCTGCGATAAGTCTGATCGGTCAGATTATCGACACGCGCCAGCATCCGCCAGTCGTCACTGACATCCCAGGCCAGATAGGCATCGAGCAAAGTATAGGATGGCGTGGGCTGGGCGCCATGCATGTCGCCGAGAACCCGGTCCTGGGCTGCAGTGTGGATCACCTGGCCGCCGATCAGCAGGTCGTTGAATATGCGCTCGACCCGCAGGCCGATGCGGTCGCCCGGAATGCTTTCCAGCGGGATGCCCAGTTCGCGATCATCGCCGCGCAGGCGGCTGCCGAACAGGTCGGTGCGATAGTCGCCGATGCGCCAGTGCAATTCCAGCTCGATACCCTCGATGCGAGCCTTGCCGACGTTGTCGAAGCGGGTGGTGTCGGTCAACGGCTCGGGTGCATCGCCACCGCGCACGCGCTGCTCGATGAAGTCATCGATGTCGTTGCGAAATACCGCCAGGCGGGCCCGCAGCCGGTCATCGGCGGCCATGACGCCACGCTGCTCGAAGCGTAGACCGAGCTCGTAGTTGCGAGCCGATTCCGGTTTCAGGTCCGGATTGGGAACGTACTGGTTGCCGGGAAAATGCTGACCGCCGATGTAGAGTTCGCGCAGGGCCGGGGCGCGGAAGGCTTCGTTGAACGAGGCGGTCACTGCCCAGTGCTCGCTCAGGTCAAACAGTGCACCCCCTTGAAGCGACGTATTCGAGGACGAGATTGTGGGCAGGTCGGCCTCGTCGGCCTGCGAATCGATGTCATCGTGGCGCAGGCCGAGCACCAGGTCCAGGCGCTCGGTCAACTCGGCTCGATTCTGCGCGAACACGCCCACGGTCTCGCGCCTGGAGCCGCGAAACTGTGGCGCCGGAGCGCCGTCGCGCAGGCCGCGCTGAATATCTCGATACAGCTCTACACCCACGGTCAGGGTGTGATCGATGGCGCTGGTTGCGAAACGTGAGGTGTTGGCCAGGTCCATACCGACCGTACTCAGGCTGTTTTCAGCTCTGGCCTGGCCGTGGCTGACCGGGCGCTCGTCGAAGATCAGCTTGTTCCAGTAAACCACCGCATCCAGCATGATGCGATCGTCGGTCGGATCAAGTTTATAGCGGAGACTGGTGGACTGCTGGCGGGTGCTGCGGTCGATGATCTCGCCGGCCGGCCGGTCGGCCGTGGTCAGGCTGGGGCTGTCGTCGACAAAGCCCAGGTAGGTCAGACTCAAGGCATGGTCGGGATGGGGCTGCCAGTTGCCCTTGAGCAGGCCGCTGGTGATTTCACTTTCGGTGAATTCCAGGGTATTGCCGTCGCCATCGCTGTAATCGTCGGACTGTCGGAGACCGAGGCTGGTAATCAGTCCGAAATTACCGCTGCGGCCGGCCAGGGTGGCGGTGCCCGACCAGGCATCATTGTTGCTCTGGTAGCCGAGGCCAACGCGGCCGCCGAAATCCCGGCCGGGTTCCAGAAAACCCTCGGCGCCAAGCGTCTCGAACAGCATCACCCCGCCGGTGGCGCCGCTGCCGTAAAGGCTCGAGGCCGGTCCGCGCAGAATCTCGACCCGTTCCAGCAGGACCGGATCGATCAGGGTCTGGGCGCGATGGCGGATAGCCATGTTCTGGCGGGCGCCGTCCACGCGCATCACCACGCGACCCTCCCCCAGGCCACGAATGTTGGGCAGCAGTGCTTCCGGTCGCGGGCCCTGCGTGGGGGTTAGACCGGGGATGGTATCGATCAGGTCGGCCAGGCTTCCGGCCTGGCGTAACTCGATGTCCTCGCGTCCGACCACATGCACCGGGGCAATCACCTGTTGTTCAGGCTGCGGCACCCGGGTCAGGGTGACCAGGATGGTATCGACGACCGTATCGTCGGCCTCGTCCTGTTCGGCGGATACCGGCATGGCCAGTAGCAGGCCCAACAGTGCAAGCGGCAACAGTCGCGAAACGGATTCGAAGCGAAGAGGGCGACAAGCGGGCACTGTGCTGATCCCTGGGTCGATTGTATCGGGTATGAAATATATCGAAAATCTTCATACCAATCTTGAGCTGGATCAACTGAAGCGCTACCTCTCTCGACGCGGCCTTAATGAAATTCCGTTGAATTCATCTTTCTCCACGCCTCTGCGCGAAATTGCTCTTTTATGTTTGCGTCGCGATAGCGGCTTGGGGAAACCATGAGTGAGCCGATTCAGTCGCGCGGGGTTATGTGTTCGTGGGCGTGCTGGTGTTCGCCGTGCGAGTGAACGTCGTCCTCGACCGTGACCGGCACCAGGTGCAGTTCTCCATGGCGGACTCCGCGACGACTGATCAGCTGGTTGGAAAAGGCCTTGACGCGCGCCAGTGGACCCCGCAGCACGCTGGTTTCCAGGCAGAAGTCATGATCCAGGTGCACGTGCATCGTTGCCACGGTCAGGTCATGGTGGTCGTGCTGGGCACGGGTCAGTTGCTGACCCAAATCGCCGTTGTGATGGTCATAGACATAGGTCAGTACACCGACGCATTTGCCGTCCGGTTCGGTCGCGGCCCGCTCGCGAGCCAGAAAGCCGCGCAACAGGTCGCGCACCGCTTCGGAGCGACTGGTATAGCCGACTTGTTCACGATAGGTCTCGAAGGCTTCTGCCAGGTCCTTGTCCAGGGAAACGGTAAAACGCTCGGTCATCGCCAGGTTCCAGGTGCATTCGAGGTCACATTATCAATGCGCCGGAGGTGAAGCAATTGACCCGTATCAAGCAACCAATGCCAACGATCACGGATAATCCGCGTCGGATTGTATTCGAGATGATTTGAAAATGACTTTTCCCGCTCGCTGGTTGACGGCGATTTCACTGCTGTTGCTGGCCGTGGCCTCCTGGATACCGGACACTCTGCGTGCTGAGTCTGAACCTGCCCAGACTCGCGAGCAGACCATGTATGTGTTCATGAGCGAGACCTGTCCGCATTGCCGGGCCCAGAAACCGTTTCTGGATGCCCTGGATCGCGAGCACACCGAGCTCGAGATTCTGCACTTCGAGATCATGACCACCCGCGAGCATCATGATCTGCTGCGCGCCATCGCGACCGCCCACCAGGTCCGTCCCGGGTCGGTGCCGATGATCTTCTTCGGCGGAGAGCACTGGGTTGGCGACAGTCGCCAGATTCGCTCCGAAATCTCTCGTCATGTCGAGTATTGCCTGGAAGCGGAATGTCCCGACCCCAGGGAACTGGCCGGGCACATGCTTGAGGACACCGACGTCATTCGCGAGGAGCATGCCGATGCCATTATCGATATCCCCCTGCTTGGCCAGGTCGATTTGGCCCGCCAACCACTCCTGCTCAGCACCTCACTGATTGCCTTCATCGATGGCTTCAATCCCTGCTCGATCTGGGTGCTGACCATCCTGCTGGCGCTGGTGCTGCACTCGGGCTCAAGGGCCCGGGTCATGCTGGTCGGGTTGACCTTTCTGGTGACCACGGCGGCCATTTACGGGTTATTCATTGCGGGGGTGTTCAGCGTGCTGGCCTTTGCCGCTTACCTGCCGTGGATTTACTGGATCGTGGCCGCCTTCGCCCTGACCTTCGGCATCGTCAACGTCAAGGACTATTTCTGGTTCAAGCGCGGTTTTTCCTTCACCATCGATGACAAGCACAAGCCCGGCATCTTCAAGGGGTTTCGTGACTTGATGACCAACGGCCGCTCACCGCTGGCCCTGATGGGTGCGACGATACTGATGGCCTCGGGCATCGCCCTGATCGAACTACCGTGCACGGCCGGCTTCCCGGTCATCTGGTCCGGTCTGGTCAGTGCCCACGGAATCGGCCTGACCGAGTTTCTGTTCCTGCTCGGAATTTACCTGCTGATCTACCTGGGTATCGAGCTGGTCATTTTCTTCATCGCCGTCACCCGTTTGCGAATTGACCGTTTCCAGGAGCACCACGGTCGCATTCTCAAGCTGATCGGCGGGGTGATCATGCTGGCGCTGGCCATTGTGTTGATCACCGCCCCGGAGTTGATGAGCAGCGCCGGTTCGGCTCTGCTGGTGTTCTTTGTCGCCTTTGCCGCCACGGGATTGATCTACGTGGCTCATCGGTACCTGTTGCCGAGGGTGGGTATCAAGCTCGGTGATGGATGGTAATGCGCACGGGGTGACGTAGGTCGGGGTCACATCCCCGACGGACGAGAATTCCGAAATCGACACGAATTCGATGTGTGTTGATGCTTGATTTGGTTTTCGACACGCGAACGAACCGGTGGGGTTTGATTCAACATCGTCCGTCGGGGATACGCGCGTGCGATCTACGGCCAAGCCCTTCTTGCCTCCGGCAAACCGCACTCGGCCTCCGATCTGCGCTACCCCGACCTACGGATCATTGGTTCGCCACGGCTTGTTCTTGCGTGTTGTTGCGGTGCCGATCGAGTTGGTCGGTGAGCCATTCAATCCACGTGCTGATGTCGACGGTCTTGCCGGCGCAGGTGGTCAGGGTCGGGGTTTCCACGCCCAGGCCACGCAGGGACTGTTCGGCATGATCGATCGAAAAATCGTCCAGCAGCGGCAGCAGGTCGGCCTTGCTGATCACCACCAGGTCGGCGGCACGGAACATCACCGGGTACTTGGCCGGCTTGTCGTCGCCCTCGGTAGTGGATAGCAAAACCACATTGAGATGCTGGCCCAGGTCGAATGCTGCGGGGCAGACCAGGTTGCCAACGTTTTCGACAAACAGGATGTCGGTGGTCTGACCTTCGTGTTCGAGCGGAAACTCGTGCAGGGCATGGTGTAACTGGTGCGCGTCCAGATGGCAGGCGTTGCCGGTGGTGATCTGGTGGGCGCGAATGCCGTGGCGACGCAAGCGTTCGGCATCGTTTTCGGTTTCAAGGTCGCCTTCGATAACCGCCATGCTCGCCCGGCCTTCCAGTGCCCGGGCGGTTTCCTCCAGCAGCCGGGTCTTGCCAGCGCCGGGCGAGGACATCAGGTTGATGACCAGTACCCCGCCGCGATCGAAATGTTCGCGGTTGTGGGCGGCTGCGCGGTCGTTGGCGCTCATCAACCCTTCCAGGACCTCGACGGTGTGGTGGTCGGCCGGAGTGGGGTGCTTGTGGTCGGGAATGGAGCAGCCGCAGGTTTCACACATGGGATGGTTTCCTTTCGGGGTCTGGTGAGTTTTGAGAAGGCCCGGCGCCTTGAAGTTCCACCCGCGCCAGCAGCATTTCATCACCGCTGATCAGGTCCACCCGGTAACTGGAGCACGCACTGCAAAGCAACCGGTTGGGGCGAACCTCGCATTCTTGTTCGCAGTCACGGCAGCGAATTCGCACTGGTGCGAGCTCGATGCTCAGAGTCGCCGATGATGTCAGCGGGCCATTCCGGGCGATGGTAAAGGCCTGCTCGAGAAGATCCGGCTCGACCCCGGACAGCGGGCCAATCCGAACCGTGATCAGGCCGACCTCATCGGCATGGTGAGCTCGGGCGGTTTCGCGTACCTGGTCAAGCAATGCCTGACATACGGATAATTCATGCATTTCGTATACCGTTGATTCGGTATCTTCATATTAGCTATCCTACAGGGCAAGCGTCTGACCTGCATCAAAAATTCGGTTTTGTTGATCAACAAGGATTTTGATGCAGGTCAAGTCAGCATGGCGGCGGGTCGATTAATTTGACCAGCACAGCCCTTAGGAGCGCAAGCGAATGCTCGTGACCACGAACGACGACGTGGTGGAAGGCTCTGCCGAAACATCGATGAGCGTTGATCGGCAAAGCGGGACACTGGTAATCGGTATCGGTAACAACTTGTTGACCGATGACGGGGCGGGCATTCATGTCATCAACCGGCTTTCTCAAAGAAACCTCCCCGAAGATGTCGAGCTGCTCGACGGCGGCACGCTCGGCTTCACCCTGCTGGAAAACATCGAAACGGCTGCCCGTCTAATCGTGGTCGATGCCGCCCAGCTGCATGCCGAGCCCGGTACGGTCCAGGTGCTCAGGAATGCCGAGATGGATGACTATCTTGGCGGTTCCACGCGCAGTTCGGTTCATGAAGTGAACCTGCTGGACATGATGGTTGCCGCCCGTTTTCGTGGTCGACTTCCGGATGAATATGCCTTGGTTGGCATTCAGCCGGCCAAGGTGGATTGGGGATCCAACCCCACCGAGGTCGTCGATCAGGCCGTGGATCGTGCGGCCGACCTGATCGAATCCATGCTCGAGGAGGCCATGGCATGAGCGCCACCATTCCCTTGAAGGTCAAGAATATGCCCGATGGCGGCACCATAGGGGGTGGTGTCAAGGCCATTGGCTACGAAATCCTGTCACACCTCGAAAAGCTGCGTTCGTCAGGTGAAGCGGCGGCCATCGACATGAGAAGTCTGCCGATGGCTCCGGAGGAGTATCAGGGTTTGATGGATATGCTGGGACAGGGAGAGCTCGATCTCACCATCGAGATTGACGGGCCGACCCATGTACGTGAAACGGCCTATGCCGGGGTCTGGTGGATCCAGCACAAGGATCGTCACGACCAGGTTCTGTCCGAATACATCGAGATCAATCACGTCCCGGAATTTTTGAGTGCGCAAGACGACCAGATCACCGCGGCCATCGACATCCTTGGCGAGCGACTGAAAGGAGCGAGTTGAATGAGTAACAAGAACCCCCGAAACCAACAGCCCACCATCGGCGAGGTCATGGACCAGGCCGGAGTCGGTCGCCGCCAGTTCATGAAGTACTGCGCCGGCATTACCGCGATGATGGCCATGCCACCGTTGTCGACCGCGGCCTTTGCCCGCGACTTGAGAGCGGCGCGAAGACCCTCGGTGATCTACATGCCGTTTCAGGAATGCACCGGTTGCCTGGAGTCGCTGACGCGCTCCTTCGCCCCGGCCCTGGAAAATCTGATGTTCAATACCATCTCGCTGGATTACAACCATACTCTGCAGGCGGCAGCCGGGGAAGCTGCCGAGGCGGCTCGTCATGCCGCCATGGAAGAAAACTTCGGTGAGTACGTATTGATCTGCGATGGCTCCCTTCCGACCAAGATCAATGGCGCCTACGGCACCAGTGATGGCCACACCTTCCTCCAGCAACTTGAAGAAGCGGCAGAAGGCGCCGCGGCCATCGTTGCCGTGGGCTCCTGCGCCGCCTTCGGCGGAGTGGCGGCGGCGTATCCCAATCCGACCGGGGCGGTGGGTGTGGCCGATCTTGTCAAGGATCGGCCGATCATCAATGTACCCGGTTGCCCGCCCATGCCCGAAGTCATGACTGGTGTGCTGGTCAGTTTCCTGGCCTCCGGAGTGCCGGCGCTTGACAAGCATCTCAGGCCCAAGGCGTTTTTCGGCGACACCATTCACGACCGCTGCTATCGCCGGCGTTTCTACGACCGCGGGCTGTTTGCCAAGTCCTTCGATGATGAAGGTGCGCGCAACGGCTGGTGCCTGTACGAGCTGGGCTGCCGCGGACCAACCACTTACAACGCCTGCGCCACCATCAAATGGAACGGTGGGGCGAGCTGGCCGGTCGAGGCCGGTCACGGCTGCATTGGCTGCTCCGAGCCCAACTTCTGGGATCAGGGTGGTTTCTACGAGCCGTTGACAGCCAAGCTGTTCAAGGAGCGCGGCCAGGCGGCAGCTGCCGCCGCGGCCGGGGTGGCCGTGGGTGCGGCCGCAGCGTATGGCGCCCGTCGGCGCCAGAAGAAACTGGCCGGCGATGCTGAATAAGGAGAACTGATCATGTCGATACTTGAATTTTCACGCGGCCCCATGCTGCACTTTGCGCTGATCGTGTTCGTGTTCGGCGTCCTGTGGCGATTGACTGCCACCTTCCTGCTCGGCTTTCGCCAGCGTCGCAGTGAGCCACGTGTCACCAAGGGCCAGGCAATGGCCGGCGGCGCCACCGTACTCGGCATGCGCTCATGGCCGCACAAGGAGTTCATCGGACGTACCGCCTTCGGTGAGGCGGTTGGATATGGCTATCACATCGGACTTTTCACCATCGTCCTGCTGGGCGCCCCGCATGTGCTCTTCTGGCAGAATCTTTTCGGATTCAGTGCCCCGTGGTGGCCGACCCTGCCTGGCGGTTTGATCACTTTTATCTCAATATTGACCGTCATGCTGATGCTGATCGCGACCATTCGGCGGGTAGGGCACCCGGTGCTCAGGAGAATCTCGAACTTCGATGATTACTTCACCCTGGTCATTCTGTATGCCCTGATGCTGACCGGGTTGATGACCGTGCTGGGTATTGGTGGTCGCTATGAGTATATCCTGGCCGCCCATATCATCTCGTTCAACGCCTTGCTGATCTGGTTCCCGTTCAGCAAGCTGATGCACGCCTTTTACATTTTCCCGAGCCGTTTCTTGAACGGCTACATGCATGCGAAGAAGGGAGCAGCCAAATGAGCACAGCCACCCAGTCATTTTCACGCCAGGATGCCGGTCCACAGTCGGCCGATGAGCGGGTCGAGGGCGCGATGCGCTCCTTTGCCAAGGAATTCGGCGCTCTTGTCGGCATGAACATCGAATCCTGCATTCATTGCGGGATGTGCGCCGAGGCCTGCCATTTCTATATTGCCACGGAAGAGGCCAAGTACACGCCGATTCTCAAGGTCGAGCCGTTCAAGAAAATCTTCCGCCGCGAATCCGGCGCGTTCGCCCCGTTCTTCAAGCTGTTCAATCTCAAGTCCAAGATCACTGTCGAGGAACTCGAAGAGTGGCAGGAGTTGATGTTCGACAGCTGCAACCAGTGCGGTCGCTGCAGCCTGGTCTGCCCGATGGGTATTGAAGTCTCCGAACTGATCGAGATTGGTCGTCGGGGGATGTACGATGCCGGACTGGCGCCGAAGGAACTGGCCGATCGGGCTCGCTATCAGGCCGAGCATGGCCATCCCGAGGAAGTTGACAAGCCCTATGCCGAACTGCTCTCCGAGATCGGCAACGCTCATGATGTCGAGATTCCGCTGGACAAGTCCAAGGCCGATGTGTTCGTCTGCGCGCCGCGCAACGACATGATCAGCAATCCTTCAGCGGTGGCGGCCATGGCCAAGGTGCTCAACAAGCTCAAGGTCAATTACACCTTTGCCAGCAATGCCATCGTGGCTGAAAACTATGGCCACTATGCCGGCAGCCGTGAGTTGCAGAAGACCATCAGCCTGCGCATCATCGATGCCGCCAAGAAGGTCGGTGCCAAGACCGTGCTGGTGCCAGAGTGCGGGCATGCCTACATGGCGCTGCGCTGGCAGGCCGCCGATCTGATCGGCGAGGAACTGCCGTTCAAGGTCCGTCACGTCACCGAGTTCCTGGCTGAGCAACTGGCCGTTGGCAAACTCAAGCTCAACCAGGTTGACGATGAGGCGACGGCATTCCATGATCCCTGCAAGATCGTTCGCAAGGGTGGGGTGATGGACGCGCCACGCGAATTGATGAAAGCCCTGGGGGTCAATCTCAAGGAAATGGCTAATCACCAGGGCTACAGCTTCTGCTGCGGCGGTGGTGGCGGGGTCAATGACCTGGAACGGGCCAAGCCATTGCGTTACAAGGCTCAGGAGCTCAAGCTCCACGAAATCGATGCGACCGGCGCCAGGCGATTCCTGACCAGTTGCTCGGATTGCCGAGTGGCGTTCGAGGACGCCCGAGAATATTTCAACTGGGACAAGCGGCCGGAAAGCCTGGTCGAGCTTGTGGCCGCCAATATCAAGGAGTAATCCATGTCGAACCAGACTGTTGTCGTCGATCCGGTCACCCGCATCGAGGGTCACCTGAGAATCGAGGCCGAGACCCAGAACGGCAGAATCACCAATGCACTGAGTTCGGGCACAATGGTGCGCGGACTGGAAATCGTGCTCCAGGATCGCGATCCACGCGATGCCTGGGCATTCACCCAACGCATCTGCGGGGTTTGCACGGTGGTTCACGCCATCGCATCAGTGCGTGCGGTTGAAGATGCGCTTCGCATCGAGATCCCGCCCAATGCCCAGTTGATCCGCAATTTGATGATCGGCGCCCAGTACGTGATCGACCATGTCATGCATTTCTACCACTTGCATGCGCTGGACTGGGTCGACGTGGTCTCGGCTCTTGATGCCGATCCGGTCGCTACCTCTGAACTGGCTCAATCGATTTCCGACTATCCGCGCTCATCACCAGGCTACTTCCGGGATGTCCAGACCCGCTTGCGCGATTTTGTTGAAACCGGTCAGCTGGGTATCTTCGCCAAGGGCTACTGGGGTCATCCGGCCTACAAGTTGCCGGCCGAGGCCAATCTGATGGCCGTGGCCCACTATCTCGATGCCCTCGAATGGCAGCGGGAGGCGGCCAAGCTGCACGCCATTTTTGGTGGCAAGAATCCACATCCCAACTTCCTGGTCGGCGGTGCGCCGGTCGGGATCAGTGTGCATGCGGATGCTTCCGGCGTTGGACAGACCTCGATCAATACCACTGGTCTGCAGAAGGTCGCCAACATCATTCAACAAATGCGCACCTTCGTCGATCAGGTCTACGTCCCGGATACCCTGGCGATCGCTTCGTTCTACAAGGACTGGTTCAACACCGGCCATGGTGAAGGCATCGGCAACTTCCTGAGTTACGGTGACTTCCCGACCAACGGCATGTTCGATCCTTCCAGCCTGGTCATCCCCAGGGGCGCGATTCTCAATCGCGATTTGTCCACCATCCACGAAGTGGATCTGCATGCCGAAGGCGAGATTCAGGAATTTATCTCGCACTCCTGGTATGAATACGAGGACGGCAAACAAGCCGGTCTGCACCCGTATGATGGAGAAACGCAGTTGGCCTATGACGGTCCGGAGCCGCCCTATCAGCACCTGGACATGGACGCCAACTACACCTGGTTAAAAGCGCCAAGGTGGAAGGGTCATGCCATGGAGGTAGGGCCACTGGCCCGGGTGCTGATGCTGTATGCCTCCGGGCATGAGCCGACCGTTGATCTGGCCAATTACGCGCTGGGACAACTGGACCTGCCGGTCGAGGCGATGTTCTCGACCATGGGTCGGGTGGCCGCTCGGACCCTGGAAACCAAGATCATCGCCGACATGATGGATGGATGGTTTACCGATCTCAATGCCAATATCAATGCCGGTGATACGCGCACCCAGAACAGCGAGAAATGGCATCCGGGCAGTTGGCCGCGTGAATCAAGAGGCGCCGGGTACATGGAAGCACCGCGTGGGTCGCTTGGCCACTGGGTGGTGATCAAGAACAAGAAGATCGCGAACTTCCAGGCAGTGGTGCCAACCACTTGGCTGGCCAGTCCCCGTGATCCGGAAAATCAACCGGGTCCTTATGAGGCTGCCCTGGTCGGACACGATATTCACGACCCTGCACAGCCACTGGAGATCCTGCGTACCATTCACAGCTTTGACCCCTGCATGGCCTGTGCCGTGCACGTGGCCGACAAGGATGGCAATGAGCTGATCAAGGTGAAGGTCAGCTGATCAATCTGATCGCAAACACTCCTTCAGGCCGGCACCCACAGTGGTGCCGGCTTCGCTTCAAGGTCCTCGACAAACCTGTTTTCATTGGAACAAGGCTTTGATAAGCATGGCCGCCACGGTTGTGCGCGCGGCACGACCCAACTTTCTGGTCCTGACGCCAGTGTGTCTGTTCCCGGCCTTCGCGGCGGCCTGGTCGGCGGGATTCCGGCCCGATGTGGTGTTGGTTGTCCTGGTCTTGGTTGCCGGGCTGATGGCGCATGCGGCGGTGAACTGGCTCAACGAGTGGGAAGACTTTCGCACCGGCCTGGATCTGGACACAGAGCGTACCCCTTTCAGCGGCGGAAGTGGCGCGTTGCCGGCCGTTCCGGCTGCTTCCACCGCTGTCTTGACGGCAGGTGTGGCCGGGCTTTCCGTGGTTGCCCTGATCGGCCTCTATCTGGTGGCTCACGTCGGAACCGGTCTGCTGATTCCGGGACTTGTGGGGATGGGACTGGTTGTCGCTTACACCACGTGGATTACCCGCCGGGCCCTGCTATGCCTGGTCGCGCCCGGCCTGGGGTTCGGGCCGATCATGATCGCCGGTGCGTACTACGCCCTGACCGGTCATTACAGCCCGACCATTGTGCTGGCATCCCTTACACCCATGTTCCTGGTCAGTGGTTTGTTGCTGATCAACCAGTTTCCGGACCTTGAACCGGACCAACAACATGGCCGCAATCACTTACCCATCTGGCAAGGCCGCAAGAGTGCAGCGCTTGTCTTTCTGATATTGATCTCCCTGGCTTATCTGGTGCCGGTCATCGGCGTGGTCATCAGCCTATTACCGACCATGGCTTTGCTGGCCCTGATTCCGGCTCCCGCAGCGATGCTGGTTGCCCGGCACGCCATGCGCCATGCCGATGAGCCGGAAAAACTCGTGCCTTGGCTGGGCTTGAATGTCGCCACCTTGATGCTGACCATCATCTTGCTTGGTGTTGGGCTGTTGTTTTGAATTGCCGGGCAAGCAAAACCTTGCCGAACGCAAAGATCCAAGACAATTTAAGGACGCTTATAAATCTTTTCCATACCTGATTAGCGTCGTGTCTCTGTGCCCGGGTTTCGTTCGGGTCAAAGCCGTCCTCGGGTGGTGAATTCCGCTTCAGTTCGACGCGGTGGCGAGGCCTTCAGCGAAATTCCCCACCCGAGGACGGCTCGTAGCATCGACTTCTATCTATATTTCCAATGTTTGCTGAAACACGACTCTCATCGGGTTTCCATCAACCTTTGCGCTCTTTGCGTCTTCGCGTTTCAAAGGATTCTATTTTTTGTTCAAAGCACCTACAGGTGCCCGGCCAGCCGCGCCAGGCCGGACAATGAATGAATATCTTCATCCATCTGCGGCACCGCGGTGACTTCCAGGCCGCTTTGCTCCGACAGGTTGGCGATCAGGTTGGCCTGGTCGTGGGCCATTTTCTCCAGCATTGATCCCCAGCGTTTGATGCGTGCCTCGAGATCCGGAGTTTCGTCATCGGGCGTGACCACGGGGACGGGTTGTTCAAGACGGGGTTCGAGATGACGATTGACAATGAAGCGAGTCACCTGCATGTCCATCTCATCCAGCGCCATCTTGAAGTCATGGGCCTGCTCGAGCTGATCCTGGTTGGGACCGGTAACGACCAGGAATGCCGAGGAGGGATCGTGGAGTACCTGTTCGGCTCGCTCGGAGCGGGCGTTGAACGGTTCGAACAGCGATTCGGCTGTCTCGAAGAACTCTGCCAGCTCGGCGATGGCCTGGGAGCCGGTCAGCCGCTCCAGTGCCTTGAACAACAGATCCGACACGCGAAAGAAACCGCGACCTGCTCTCGAGCCAAAGCTGATGAAAACCTTGACCAGTTTTGAGTCGAACAAGGCCCTGAGCCGACGGGGCGCATCAAGAAAATCCAGCGCATGCGCCGAGGGTGGTGTGTCGACGATGATACGGTCGTACTCAGCGGAGTCTGCAATGTCAGCCAGGCATTGCATGGCGGCATATTCCTGGCTGCCGCCCAGGCGGGTGGACACATTGCGATAAAGGCGGTTGTTCAGGATTCGGTCCTTCTGATCGGGTGTCCTGGCGTGTTTTTCGACGATGCGATCCAGTGTTCGCTTGGCATCGAGCATCATGGCGTGCAGGCTGCCACGGGGTGAATGGCCTGCCGCCTCCAGGTGCTCGGTGATGTCGGTTGCCTCTGCGCCAATCCGGTCGATGCCCATGGCGGTCGACAATCGACGGGCAGGGTCAATGGTCAATAGCAAGGTGCGGTGACCGTCCAGGCAGGCTTGCAATGCAAGGGCAGCGCTAATGCTGGTCTTGCCGACCCCGCCGCTGCCGCCAACAATCAGGATTCGGTACGAGTCCGATTCGTCAGTGTTCATGCGTCTTGAAGCACCTGGCTGAGTCGAATCAGGCGCTGGCGATCGGAAATACCTGGCATCCACGGACACTGATGGAGTGCGACCGACAGGTCGCTCAATCGTGGCAGCAGTTCGAGTTGTTGCTTCCGTCGCGCCTCCAGGCGAGACAGGTGATCGCGAAACGCCTGATCGATCTTGTTGCTGGTCGGGACGTCCTTCGAGGGCGAGTCGCCTTGTAGCCACTGATTGAATTCATGGCCCTGGGCCTGACCGATATCGGGACACATGGCATTGCAGATCAGGGCATGAACGCGGTATGCGGTGTGCTCGTGAACCTCGGTGACCAGTTCCACGGTTTCATCGATTGACAACTCCTCGGCCGTGGTCACCACCAGAATGCCGGTCAGTTTCTGGTCGGCCAGCACCTCGTCGATCTCGCGGGTTCTCTCCGCCAGGTTGCCGGTTTCGACCAGGCCAAGAACGGTCTGTGGCAATCTCAACATGGCCAGGGCATGACCGGTGGCCGGCGCGTCCAATACGATCCGGTCCCAGACCGGGCTGCCTTTGTCACGACGACCGAGTTCGTGCCAGAGTTTGCCCAGGGGAATGAGAGAGTCGATGCCGGGCATGGCCGCAGTGATGACCTGGAACAGGCTATTTCGGGCGATCAGCTTGGACAACAGGGGAATGGGAAAAAGAATCGACAGGTACTCTTCGATGGCCGGTCCGATGCTGAGATTCATGCCCCACAGGTTTTCATCAATTTGCCTGGGCTTGTAATCGGGTCGATAGTCGGCAAACAGTCGTGCCCCGGCGGGTTTCTCGGTCATTTCCACCCACAGCGTGCGCTTACCTTGCCTGGCCGATTCGCGGGCTGCGGTGGCGCTGACCAGAGTCTTGCCTGATCCGCCCTTGCCGGTGACAAACAGGAAGCGACGCTCGAAGGCTTCGGTCAAGGGCATGATGGTCGCGGATCTTTTGGTCCAGGCCGGTGACCATCGCACCGGCCTTGACTAGACCTGAGAGAGGGTGGGTCAGGAATTCAAGGCCTATTCGGCCTCTTCAGCTTCACGCATTTCCCTGATCTGTCGAGGAGTAATGCCATGGGACACGCCCTTGTGACAATCGATACAGGTCTGGCCCTGGTCCTGGGCACGCTGGTGCATTACCCAGGCGGGTCGTGATTGAGCGTCTTCGGACATCGCCTCCCACGAGTGGCAGCTATGGCATTCACGCGACTCGTTGGCCTTCATCTGATCCCAGACCCGTTCAGCCATCACCGGGCGGTAGGCATCATACTTTTCCTGGGTACCGATCTTTCCGGTCAGGTGCCCTGGCACTTCGACCAATCCCGCGTTGATCTTGACCATCATCATCGGGAAATATGCTTCCGGGACATGACAGTCCTTGCACTCGGCACGAACGCCACTGGCATTGTTCCAGTGCACGCCCTCGGCCACGGCCGGCATGACGTAAGCTTCCATCTCATGGCAGCTCAAGCAGAAGGTGGTCGTCGAAGTGGCCTTGATGATACCCATCTTGGCTTGCCATCCGACGATGCCTACAGCAATCCCGATCAGGACCAGAAAGCCGGCGCCGAACTTTGCCGCAGGCTGGGTCATCAGGTTCCAGAACCAGCGCCAGATCCTGACGATGAAGTTGGGGCGTTTTTCCTGGTCGGTCATGATCGATCCCTCTTTGCCAAGTGGTTTGTCCGATGTTTGAGAAAGAGGTACCAAAAGCTCATGAATTCAGCAACTTCTGTACCTCAATCAACTCTCATCTTAGCGCGAAAGCCGGGCTGATTCCAGCCGCTTGCGTTATGGTTCGTGAGCGGCGTGGCAAGTCTGGCAGTCCAGATTCTGTGAATGGTAATAATCGGCCACGAAGTCCTCGGTGGGTCGGTGACAGGTTTGACAGGTTTCCTTGGTCACTTCTTCCGGACTTTCGTTACGCGGGTTGCTCATGTGCGCTTCGTAATCGCGATGACACATCAGGCATGAAGGGTGCTTGTCGACCGGGTCTTGAGCAATGGGCCGGTGGCACATTTCACACCGTTCCTGGGCGGATTGGCCCATCACCGGCTGGGCCAGCATGATGCCCATGGCGACCAGAAAACAAACTGCAATGCTGTGCCGGATCATTCAAAACTCCCGCTGATGGCTACGATGAATCAGGAAACGCTCCTTGAGGGATTGTCACCATGGAGGAACGTTGCTGTCAATTACATCTTAACCCCAAGTTTTCAGGTATTACTCGTGCATTAATGAAAAGGCCACGGCATTGCAATGAACACCGTGGCCGCACTGATTCAAGCATATTGTTTTCGAGCCTGCGGGAATCATCCCGCATTGATCCAGGCTGAAGTCGGTCTGGTTTCAGCCGTTGTCATGAATGGTATGGCAAGCCGAGCATTCCATGCCCATGTCATGATGCGGGTCCGCCTTGAACTCCTCGGTCGGCTCATGACAGGTCTGACAGGTCTCGGTCGTCACTTCCTTGGGAAACTCTTCCATCGGATTGTCGAGGTGAGCATCGTAGCCAAGGTGGCAGGAAGCGCAATCCTGATGTCCGGGGATCAGGTTCTCGCTCTCTGCGGCATGACACGTTGCGCACTGTTCATCTGCGCTTGCCATGGAAACAAAAGCCAGGCCGAAAGTCAGCAGAAACGAAACGAGAATCAAACGTGTTTTCATTGGTGTATCCTCCAGACTCGGGATTGAGTACCTGACATTTTAATTCATGCCGACTTTGCGTGCACGGTCTAGCGGAAAAATTCTGAATCCGCCAATAAGATTGGTGGGGTGATCAATAGCTTTGGGTAATCGAATTGGCAATATTCAATTGAGCGTTGCGATCAATTCAGGTGTACCTGTTTTGCTTGTTTAGGAAAAGTCAGGAAATCGTTCAAATGTCTTTGACAGTTGCTTGCACACTGATATAGCATCAGTAACACAAGTCTAGTGGGAAAAGTGAGGACAAAACAATGACTTCAAAGGCATTTTTGTTGCATCAATTCGGGGCAATTCTGGGAGGGACGGCATTGGTTTTGCTCCTCACGGTTTCACCTCAGAGTGTTCACGCCTACGAACAAGATCCACGCGGGGCCAGATTCCAGACCCCCGGGGATGTCAGCAGCGACGTTCGTCGTGCTGCACGAACAGCAAGGGATGAGCGCGCGCACCCCGAGATGGAGCGCTTCTTCAAGAACATGCCGCCGGAGCTATATGAGGTCTTTGCTCCCGATGACTGGGTCCAGGGCGACGTTCAACCGTTCATGACGCAACCGGAGAGATTCGATCCGCGTCCACGTCCGGCCCCCCGTGAGCTCTATTCGTTCATCGTCGATGCCAATCTCGATGGCAACCCGGTGATCGATTTCATGATTACCGATGAATTTGGAACGGGCGTGCCCGGACTTCAGCAGGGGGATACTGTCAGTGTCAGCTTCACGGTCAGCAAGCTGTTGCCTGGCGTTGGCGGCAAGAACCCCAACTGGTCGACCTATATCAGGACAACCCGTCAACCTGACGGACTGGAGTTTGGTGCCCCAACCACCTACAGCGCCGGCACCATGGAAGACCTTGGTGATGGCAATTATCGATTCACGTTCGATACTTCACTGGAAAGCATCGCGCAAATCGAGTACGAGCCGGACCTGACCCATCGCGTCGGCATGGAGATTCGCAATGCCAGCGTCTCGGGACAGTCGATTCCCAACGCGGCGACCTATGACACCCATTTCGACATTCTGCCGGCGACCGGTGAAATCGAAGGCATTCCGACGCGGCGCATCGCGGTCCAGGAGGACTGCGCGGCCTGTCACGGTCGGAGAGAAGACTTCGCCTTCCATGGTGGCGCGCGCAAGGACATCAATCAGTGCGTGTCCTGTCACCAGCCCGAGTTTGAATCCTCGACCGGCGACAGCATCGATCAGACCGTCATGATTCACAAGATCCATGCCGGTACCGAATTGAGCGAACCGTATGAACTGTGTGGATTTGCCTGCCGCAGCCTGGGTGGTGCTCCTGTCAGTTTCAACCACGTCACTTACCCGCAGGACCTGAAGAACTGCCAGACCTGCCATGATCCGGCCAATCCGGAAACTCCGGAAGCCGACTGGGTCGACAATCGGGCTACCGCCATGGCTTGTGCGACCTGTCATGACAATCTGACTTTCGACGAAACCGGCCTGACCAACGAAAACCGCAATCACATTGGCCTGGCCCAGCCGGACTCGACCTGCGTGGCCTGTCACTCGCAAAGCGGTTTCCTGAAGAGCAATCTCGAGTACCACGAGGACGAGGCGCGCATGCTGGCGCGCCAGTTCCAGTTCAATGTTCTCGAGGTTGCCAACACCAACGAGGGTGATTCACCGCTGGTGACATTCTCGGTCACCAATCCCGAAAATGGTGAGGAACCCTACGACATCACCAGCCATCCGGCCTTTACCGGGGGTGGAACTTCAGTCAGTGTGGCATTCGCCTGGCCGAATACCGATTTCACCAATGTCGGCAACGATGAAGGCTCGATTACCACGGGCCGCGAGGTCGCTCAACCGCGGACCATCCCGGTGATTTCCAGTGGCTCCGGACTGCCCTCCGGTGTATTTGACAATGGTGACGGAACCTACACGCTGGATACCTCGGCGCTGTCCAATCCGGTCGAGATCCCGATGACTACACCGGCGCTTGGTTCAGGCACCGTGGCCCTGCAGGGTCGGTTGTCCGGTCAGTTCGTCAATCAGATCCCGATCCCGGGCGCCACCCAGGCGTTTGCCATTACCGATGAACAAGCCATGCCACGTCGCCAGGTCGTCGATCTGGCCGCGTGCCAGGATTGTCATGCCGTCAATGATGCCCTGACTTTCCATGGCAACCAGCGCAACGACAACCTCGAGGCCTGCGCGACCTGTCACAACCCCAACTCAACCGACCTGTTCCGGCGCCCGGTCGATCCCGATGGCATGCTCAACAGCGAGAACCTGGCAGCGCTGGATGGTCTGGAGGACCAGTCGATCAGCTTCATGTACATGATCCACGCCATCCACGCATCCGCGGTCAGAGAACAGCCGTATGTGGCCTATGGTTTTTCGGGTGGACATGACTTCTCGGATGTGACCTATCCACGACCGATCAGTGACTGCACAGCCTGCCATATAGACGGCACCTGGAATCTGCCGCTCGAAAATGTGCTGGGCACGACCGTGGATTCCAATGCCACGCGAGTGGGCTCGGGTCAATATGAACCCAGTATTGACGCGGCCCGTGATCCCCGGGATGACAACAAGCTCAGCCCGGAAGGCGCTGCCTGTGCGTCATGTCACGATAGTGAACTTGCCCTGGATCACATGTCTCTGCGTGGCACCAGTCCGATCTCGTTCGGTAACGCGTTCCTGATGAATCCGGATCCGCACAATGACCCGGATACCCAGGCCGTGATCGATGCAGCACCACCGGAGAACTGCGCGTTCTGTCATGGGCCGACCGGTTTCATTTCGGTATCGGAATCCCATGGCCTGGATGACTTTTAAGCAACACTAGAAGCATCGTAGTAAACTCTATTGAAGCTGCCGGCCGCAGGGCCGGCAGCTTTGATTGAAAAATAAAGAATATTTTGGTCCGCGGGAGGGTCCCTTGCCAAGCTCATGGCGTTCGACAACCAAGTTTCTGACCGGCGGCCTGTTTGTCGCTGCTGTGTTTGCCTTGACCCTGGTGGGATTGAACGCAGTTGCTGATCAGAGCGAATCCCAGGCAAGCGAGAGCGATCCTGAATACACTCAAGCCGGGGCCGATACCTGCCTGACGTGTCATGGTGGCGATCATCACCTGTTGCAGATTTTTGAAGGACCTCACGCGGTCAAGGGTGATACCCGCTCGCCCTTTGGCCAGACCCAGTGTGAGGCCTGTCATGGGCCGGGTGCGGATCATGCCGGACCATTGCGGATCGGCCAGGAGCGTCCTCCCATGCCCGGTTTCGGAGACAATGCCTTGTGGAGCAGTGAGCAGGAGAACCAGGCCTGCCTGACCTGTCACCAGGGCAGCGATCATCGTTTCTGGAAGGGTAGTGCTCACCATCAGTACGAGGTTGGCTGCGTGGATTGTCATTCCATGCACGAGCGCCGCGACCCGATGTCCATCGCGACCATTCAGAACCAAGTCTGCAGCGATTGCCACACGCAGGTGCGTTCCGAAACCCATCGCGCTTACGCCCATCCGGTTCGACACGGCGAGATGGCTTGTACCGATTGCCATCAGCCTCACGGTTCGGGCAGTGAAGCCATGCTGACTTCGATGACCGTCAATCAGAACTGTTACGAATGCCATGCCGAAACCCGTGGTCCCTTCCTGTGGGAACATGCACCGGTGGCAGAAGACTGCACGCTGTGCCACCAGCCCCATGGCTCGAACAATCCAGCAATGCTGACTCGACGCGCCCCGATGCTGTGTCAGCAATGCCATACCCGCCTCGGCCATGCCGGCGTGGGTAGAACCCCGGATGATCTGCCCGGCGGCGCCTCGCCTTCCAACTTCACCCTGGGCCAGAGCTGCATGAATTGTCATTCCCAGGTGCATGGATCCAATCACCCCTCGGGTGCCGGGTTCCTGCGTTAAAAGGGAGATGGACATGGGGATATCGACATGAGGCCAACGACAAGAAGATTACCTCTGAATGCCCTTACAGCCGCTTGCCTGCTTGCGCTTGGGGGCGGGCATTCTGTCATGGCCGGTGAGAGCAATGACCAAGAGTCGACCGACAAGAAACCGGACACCAGTGGCTTTGTCTGTGAGCGCTGCCCGTTCCCCTATGGATGGACGGGTTCCGTACTGTTCGGACTCGAATACGTCTCCGACGATGGGGGTGATTTCGGCAGCTTTGGCGGATGGGAAGAAGAGGGGTTCTATCTCGGCTTGGGGGCGGACCTGATCTACCGTGACCAGGCCGGTCGCTACGTGGACATTTATGCCGATCGGCTGGGCCTGGACAGCCGAGCGGTGGAAATCAGCGGGGGTCAGCAGGGTAGCTACCGACTGAGCCTCGACTATCGTGAAATTGCCCGTTTGCAGTTTTTCGATGCCCGCTCGGTTTACGATGGTGCCGGTACGGATCGTCAGAGCTTGCCGAGCGATTGGGTTCGCGAAGTCAGTACCGACCAGATGCCGGTCCTGGAAGACAGTTTGCGTTCCTACGATATTGGCACCCAGCGTGAAAGTCTGGGGGTGAGTCTTGATTTCCATCGACCCAGTCCATGGAATTATCGACTTGATGTCGAGCATGACCGCCGTCAGGGCACACGCGTGCAGGGGGCGGCCTTTATTTTTCATGCGACAGAGCTGATCGCGCCGGTCGATTACGAAACGACCCGGTTCAACGCAGCCATCGGCTTTACCCGGGATAACTGGGAGCTGGAGACGGCCTACAACCTGTCCACCTTCAACAATCGCAACGATTCGATCCGCTGGGACAACCCATTTGTCGGCATCAGTGTGGGTGATGATCGCGGTGAGTTGGCTCAGCCACCTGACAATCAGTATCACCAGTTCATGCTGTCGGGCTCCTGGCGTCATTCCCATCGAGTCAGCGTGGCCGGCCAGGTCGCCGTGGGTCGTGCCGAACAGGATCAGGATTTTCTGGCACCGACCATCAATCCGGCTTTCGCCGGACTATCGGAATTGCCGCGCGCCGACTTGAATGGCAGGGTCGATACCCGGTTTGCCAACCTGCGCGTCACCGGGAACCTGACCCCGCGCCTGAATACCCGTGTCCAGTTTCGCTACGACGAGCGTGACAATCGCACGCCGGTGGACAGTTTCGTTGAAATCAATACCGACACCTATCTGGGCCAGCCACGTACCAACCAGCCTTACAGCTTTGATCGCTGGACATTGAACGCCAACCTCAATTACCGCATTTCACGGGCCTGGCGAATTGGCGCCACCGCCCAGCGTCGCGAGATGAGTCGTACTCTTCAGGAGGTCCATGACACCCGCACTGATCTGTACTCGTTCCAGGTCCGGGCCATGCCCATCTCGCGACTCAATCTGATTGCCAGCTATACGCACGAAGAACGCAGCAATGACCTGGACCCGGCTCTGCTGGGACCGATGGAAACCCCCACCTTGCGGCGCTTTCATTTTGCCGAAAAGGAACGCGAAGCCTGGCGATTGTCGGCCGACTACGGCATTACCGACAACCTGTCTGCCGGGGTCTACTACGAATTGTCCGATGATGATTTCAGTGATACCGAAATCGGCCTGAGTGAAGGTGAAGAAGAAAGCTATGGTCTTGATTTGTCACTGGGCATTGGCGAGCATGCCGTGGCCAATGCCTGGGTAGCGAGGGAATCCCTGGACGCCACGATCCGCGGATCCGACTTCAATTTCGGCGAGCCCTGGCAATACCGTCAGAACGATGAGTTCCTGACCTTTGGAATGGGCGTGAACTTTGATCGATTGCCTGGAAACTGGGAAAAGGCACGGCTTGATTTCACCTATGCCCGTGCCGATGGCGAACTCACCGTCGAAAGACGCGGCGCGCCACCGGATTTCCCGGATCTCGAATCCCGGCGCATCACCCTGCAAGCGAGCATTGAACGAAACATCACTGAGCAACTCGGGCTGCGACTGGGCTATGTCTATGGTCGCCTGGTCGAGGACGATTTCTATCGCGACGAGGTTGCCCCCGACACCGTCGGCGCCCTGCTCGGACTGGGACGCGGCACTCCCAACAACACCGTCCACGTCGGCAGCGTCCTGCTGCGCTATCACTTCAGGTAATGCCAACACCCACTTAGCTCCCGCAGAGGCGCGGAGGCGCAGAGAAGGAAAAGAACTTATTAAACTCTGCGCCTCCGCGCCTCTGCGGGAGAACGCCTTTTGACCTACTCGACAGTCTCGTCGATGGTGACCTGGACTTCGGCGACGTCGTAGATGGACAAGGGTCCGGCCTGACCCTGGAGGTCGCCGGCACGGGCCTCGGGTTGGCCATGCATGGAGACTCGGGCGGTCACGATGATTTCGGGATGATTGCTCAGGCTCATGCCTTCGAGCATGGCATCGCCATCACTGAATCCAAATCGGGCCGGCAGATCGGCCACGCTCAAGCGACGGACGGCCAGTGGCGTCGGCGGGCCGTCGGCCGCGCGGGCGGTGACGAATACCGTTTCACCCCCATCAAGACCGTTGGCCAGCTCCGGGCTGATGTTGACCTGTACAGGGAGTACTGGCCCATCATCCGGGCTGGCCGGTGGTGCCTCCTCTTCGGCGGGCTGTTCATCGATGGGCGGATGACCCTCCGGCAATTCCCCCGGCGAACCGGCAACGGCCGGTGGTGATTCAATTGGAGGGTGATCGTCGGGCAATGGTTGCGCGGTGGTTGGTCCGGATCGATCCTGAAGGGGCGGATGGCCTTCGGGCAACTCACCTGAAGGTCGGTCTCCTTGATCGGGTCCCCCCGCAATCATCTGCTGGCGTGCACGCTGCAGCTGGGCCTGAACGGAATTCTTGACACTGCCGGGCTCGAGCAGACCCTCCAGGCGTTGCCAGTAGCGCACGGCATTGGCCATGTCTCCGGCCTGGAACGCGCCGATCCCCAGCAGCCAGAGCGCTTTCTGATTTTCCTGATCCGAGGCGATCGCTCGGGCCAGCAGGCGGCGGGCCTCGGACGGCATGGCGCCGCCCCGAGCGGCGAACAGCAGCGTTTCGGCCAACTCAACCTGAATGAAAGGTTCGTCGTCACCGGCTTCGTACAGGGCTCTTCGGAAGGCGTGCTCGGCCGAGGAAAATTCCTGAATATCCTTGTAGATCATGCCCAGCCGAACCCAGTTGTCGACATCGTTCGGATTACGTTCGATGGCATGGGCCAGTTCGGTCATGCCGGCACGAATCTCCTCGACCTGGCTGCCGCCGGGTGTCAGTCCATCCGGACTGCCGACATGCCGATACATCAGAACCGTGGCCAGTGGCACAACGAGGGCCAGCGCCAGCACAACGCCGACGCCTACTCCCTTGTCGCCGGACCCGGACTGTTCCAGCGCGGCTTCGAGTCGCGCCTTGCGCTGGCGCAGGTCTTCGGGGTCGAGTTGGTCGGTCAGTTCATCAAGGGCGCGGAGCTGACGGTGAATTCGCTTGGCTTCAGCATTGGAGCTTCTGACCAGTGGGGTCAGAACGAAGCCGAGCGCGATCAATACCGCAATCAATGCGGCGACGATAAAGGCTGTGGTCATTGCAGGGCCTGTTGTCTGCGTCGAATGACGATGATTACGCCGATCAGGCTTCCAAGCAGAAGCACGATAGGACCGGCCCAAAGGAGCAGGGTATGGCCAGCCAGGGGTGGCCGATACAATACGAAATCGCCGTAGCGATCAACCATGAAACTGCGGATCTCCATGTCGGAGCGACCATCCTGGATCATGTGAAAGATCTCGCGGCGCAAGTCGCGCGCCAGCGGAACATCGGACTCGGCCAGCGACTCGTTCTGACACACCGTGCAGCGCAGCTCATTGGTCAAGGAACGAAAACGCGCCTGCTCGACTTCGCTGCGAAAATCCAGCGGCTCGATCCGCGAAAACCGCTGCTCGTCCTGTGCCTCGGGACTGGCCTGGGCCAGCAGTGTGCCGGAAACGGCCAGCAGCAGTACGGCCAGGAGAAGGCAGGGAAGACGGAAGACGGAAGACGAAAGACGAAGCCCCCCTGAACCCTGAACCCTGAACCCTGAACCCTTCGCCTTATTCATGATTCAGCCTCCGAACGCATTTCCATGATGCGCCTCATCAAATCTTCAAACACGGTCTGATCAACCGGGCCGATGTGCTTGTGGCGGATGATGCCCTCATGGTCGACCAGGAAAGTCTCCGGGGCGCCGTATACCCCCAGATCGATGGCCGCGCGGCCTTCGAAATCCACCATGTGAAACGTCCAGGCATCGCCGAACTGGTTCAGCCACCTCAGCGCATCCTGGCGTTCATCCTTCCAGTTGAATCCGACCAGCGGGATGCCGGACTCGTTGCCGAGCCTTTCGATATACGGATGTTCTTCCCGGCACGCCCAGCACCAGCTACCCCAGACATTGATGATATAGGGCTCGCCTTGAAGATCGGCGCTGCTGCGCTGCACATCCGGGTCATGCAGCCCGGGCAGGGTGAAATTGGGCACCGGCCGCCCGATCAGCGGTGAGGCCACCAGTTTGCGCTGCTCGGCAGTCTCAAGACTGACCAGCAGCAAGGCCACCAGACCAAGGAAGATGGCCAGCGGAATGATCATTCGAATCATGCAGGGACTTCTCCCGAGCCTGCAACCGGCTCTTGTGCTTCCGATTTCTGGGTGCGCCAGTAGCGACGGTCGGTGGCCGAAAAGATGCCGCCGAGCATCAGCAGTGCCGCGCCACCCCAGATCCAGCGCACGAATGGATTGATATGGACCCGAATGCTCCAGGCGCCGGATCCATCCTGCAGGGGTTCGCCCATTGCCACGTAAAGGTCATGGAAGACGCCGGGACGGAGTGCGACCTGGGTCATGATCTGACCACTGCGGTGGTAGCGGCGCTTCTGCGGATTCATCTGGGTAATCTCGCGGTCATTGCGGCTCACGGTAAAGCGCGCCTCGTCGGCAATCCAGTTGGGGCCTTTGACCTCTGCAATCTCATGCAGTTCGAACTGGTAGCCGGCCACTTCCAGCGATTGTCCCGGCTCGAAGCGCACGTCACGTTCGACGGTCATGGATTCCATCATGCCCACGCCGATCACGAACACACCTGCTCCTGCATGGGCCAGGATCATGCCGATCTGGTGCCGGGGCAGTCTAAAGCGACGGGTTTGCCCCTGGCGGAAGAAATAGCTGAGCGCGCCAAGGATCAGCCACAATCCACCGATCCACCCGGTCATCGCGCGCACGTTCCATGCCCCCAGCAGCGCGGCGATAGCCAGGCCACCGACAATTGCTCCAATCAGGCTGAGCACAAGGGGGCTGAATACACGCCGGAGTTCATCGCGACCCCAGCGGCTGAAGGGGCCAAGCGGCATCAACAGCACCACCGGCGTCATCAGCAAAACAAACATGGCGCCGAAGTACGGTGGTCCGACGGAAATCTGACCCCAGCCCATGAAGTCGATCAGCAGGGGATAGAGCGTGCCCAGCAGCACCATGCCGGCCGAGACCGTGAAAAAGACATTGTTGAGCAGTAGCGAGGTTTCGCGGCTGATGAAACCGAACGCCTTGCCGGTCATGATGCGCGGGGCACGGATGGCATACAGCAGCAGCGCGGCTCCGGTGACCAAGGCCATGAAAGCGAGGATGAACATGCCGCGCTCGGGGTCGTTGGCGAATGCATGCACCGAGGTCAGTACGCCGGAGCGGACCAGGAAGGTGCCAAGCAGGGAAGTCGAGAACGCCGCGATCGCCAGCAAAATGGTCCAGGCCGGGAAGGCGCCCCGCTTTTCGGTCACCGCCTGCGAATGGATCAATGCGGTCCCGAGCAGCCATGGAATGAACGAGGCGTTTTCCACTGGGTCCCAGAACCACCAGCCGCCCCAGCCCAGTTCGTAATAGGCCCACCATGAGCCCAGGGTGATGCCGCCGGTCAGGAAGGCCCAGGCCATCAACGTCCAGGGTCGCGACCAGCGCACCCAGTCACGCTCGACTCGCCCGCCCAGCAGGCCGGCGATGGCAAAGCCGAAGGCGACCGAGAAACCCACATAACCCATGTACAGCAGGGGTGGGTGGAAAATCATCCCCGGATCCTGCAGCAGTGGATTGAGATCCTGTCCATCGGGTGGTCCGGGCAGGATGCGATCGAAGGGATTGGAGGTCAGCAGGGTAAACAGCAAAAAGCCGATCGATATCATGCCCATGACCGACAGCACGCGGGTCACGTAGGGTTTGGGCAGTGCGCGTGAGAAGATCGATACCGCCAGCATCCAGCCGGACAGCATCAGGATCCACAGCAACAGCGAGCCTTCATGGCTGCCCCACACCGCGCTCAATCGGTAATACCAGGGCAACAGCAAGTTCGAGTTGATGGCGACATTGGCCACCGTGAAATCGTGGCGCAGGAACAAAATTGTCAGCGACCCGAAGGCGCAGGCGGCGAATACGAAATGCCCGATGACCAGCGACGGCGCCAGGCGCATCAGTGCCTGATTGTTGCGATAGGCGCCGTACAGCGGCAGGGTCGCCAGCAAGGCGGCCAGTACCAGGGCGAGAATCAGCGAAATCTGACCAAACTCTGCAATCATTCGGTGTTACCTCGAGTCATGTTGAAATCCCGAACCCCCAGTGGAGGTCCGAGTTGGAAGCCGGTTGGCCGCAATGCCCTTCGATCGTCGGCTTGCAACGATTACTGGGTGGTCGGCATGCTGACCTGATGCGGCTGGCCTGCTTTTTCCAGGGCCCTGGCGACCTCGGGCGACATGTAGGTCTCATCGTGACGGGCGAGGACTTCGCGGGCATGGAACACCCCGTCCTCCGACATGTGGCCGTGGGCAATGACTCCCTGTCCCTCCCGAAACAGGTCCGGCAGAATGCCGGTGAAGGTAACCGGTACCTCATAGGCACCGTCGGTCACTTTGAAGGACACCATCAGGCTGGACGAATCACGCGACACCGAACCTTCGGTCACCAGACCGCCCAGGCGAAAATGCCGGTCGGCCGGCAGGGTCTGGGCATGAACGTCCGAGGGGCTGATGAAAAACATCATGTTTTCCTGCAGTGCGGTGATGGCGATCGCCGTGGCGGCGCCTACCCCGAGAACGATCAGGCCGATGATGCTCAGTCTTCTCTTGCGGGTCGGGGTCATTCAGGTCTCCTTGAGATGTACTCGGTACTGCCGAAAATCAAACGATTCACATGATCGCAAAAAACGCTTCGCCAGTCCAGAAATTCCGGACCAATTCAGCTGCCAAATCATGCATTTGCAAAGAATTTGTTTCTCACCCAGCCCTTGCGCCTGTCCTGCTCGAGCAACTCGTTGCGCGAGCGGTCCAGCAAGGCGGCGCCGAACATGAACTTGACCGCGATGGTCATCCACACCAGTGGCGGCATCATGGCCGGATCCATGGACGATTCACCGAAGAAGCTGATGGTCGAACCCTGATGCAGTGTCGTCCACCATTCGACCGAAAAGTGAATGATCGGAATATTGACCAGCCCGACCAGAATCAGGATGCAGGCGACTCGCGCGCCCTTGCGCTTGTCCTCGAATGCGGCATACAGGCCCATGATGCCCAGGTAGACAAACAGCAGCACCAGCATGGAGGTCAGGCGCGCATCCCAGGCCCACCAGGTGCCCCACATGGGCCGGCCCCAGATCGAGCCGGTGGTCAGGCAGATCAACG
>SLKT01000120.1 GCA_007134485.1 Wenzhouxiangella sp.
GAACACGAACGTCTGCTGACCGATACCAACGCCTACAACCTGATCCGCTCGCGCCTGCGTGATGCGATCTACGTCGATATGGACAGCGGCCTGGGTGTGCTTATGAATTCGGAGGATGGCTGGCGCTCACTGGGCAGGATCGACGGTGTCAATCACCGCGCCAGCACCGTCGCCGAGGACGCGGCCGGCCGGGTCTGGGTGGGTACCCTGGCGGGGCGCTACTATCGCTTGGCCTGGCATGATGACAAGTTGAAGGTGGAGGCCGAACTGACGGCAGAACATGGCGTGCCTGACGGCTATGCCTGGGCGTTCAACCTGGGCGAACGCATGGTCCTGGGCACCGGCCAGGGCGGCTACCGCCCGGTCGAGCCCGACGCGATTGGTATCGAACCGGACCCGGATTTCCTTAATGATGAGCTGGGTGAGCCACGCGGGATTCATCGCCTGTCTCTTGCCGGCGACGGCCAGGTCGTCGGTGGTATCGGACCGGGCGGAGCGCTGTGGCGCGGCACGCTGGGTGAGGACGGCCGATTTGACTGGCAGGGTCGCTGGCTGACCGACCTTGAACCGGCGTTCAACTGGTTTATCGACGAGCATCATGGCTATCTCTGGATCGGCCGCCATCCCGGTCTGCTGCGGTTGGTCTGGCCGCCGCCGGAACCCGGCCTCGAACCCAGTCGGCTGCAAGTGGTTCGGGCAGGATTTCCGGATCTGAATGAGTGGTTGATCGCGGGCCCGGAAACCAACGGTTTGAGGGAGGTGCTGCCGGCGAGCGCGGGGCCGCTGCGCTTTGAATATGCCCTGACCAGCTACACCGCCCCGGACCTGACCGAATACCGGGCTCGACTGGATGGGCTGGAGCGAGAGTGGTCGCGCTGGAGCAATGAGTCCCGGCGCGATTACACCAACCTGCCGGGCGGCGACTATGTCTTCTTAGTCCAGGCACGCAATGCCGCCGGCCTGATCTTTGAATCAGAACCGCTGGCTTTTCGCGTTCAGCCGCCGTATTACCTCAGCCCGCTGGCCTGGGGCATCTACGTGCTGACCGCAGTGATATTGCTGATGCTGGCCGCTCGCCTGGGCCAGCGTGTGCGCGAGCGCAATTTGCTGGCGCAACAGAAAATATTGTCCGAGCAAGTGGCCGAGCGCACCGCAGAGGTGCGCGCCAAGGCGCGCGAGATTCGCCAGATCAGCGATGCCCGCGCCCGGTTCTTCGCCAATGTCTCGCACGAATTGCGCACGCCCCTGACCCTGACCCGCGGGCCATTGCAGGAAATGGCTCGGATCAGTGGTGATCGCCTCGATGACGAAATGAAGCAGTACCTCAATGCGGCGTTGCGCAACAGCGAGACCATGCAGTCACTGATCGGCCAGATCATGGATCTGCAGCGCCTGGAGTCCAGGCGCATGCCGCTGAAACTGGCCGAAGTCGATCTGGCCGTGATCGTGCGCGGCATCGTCGATCGCTTTGCCGTGCAGGCTCGACTGGATCACATCGAGCTGAGCTACGAGGGTGCCGATGAGCCACTAAGGCTGGTCTGCGACCAGGCGCATATCGACACCATGCTGAGCAATCTGCTGTCCAACGCGATCAAGTTCACGCCCGACGGGGGCCAGATCACGGTTCGACTGACGCGCGTCCAGGACCACGTTGAACTGTCGGTGGTCGACACCGGGCCCGGGATCGATCCGGCCGACCAGCAAGCCATCTTCGAGCGCTATCGCCAGGGCGAACAGACCTCGGCCAGCCATCCGGGGACCGGGATCGGCCTGGCCCTGGCCCGGGAACTGGCCGAGTTGCACGGCGGCGGGATCGGGGTCGAGTCGCAGCCCGGAAAAGGCGCCTGTTTTACCTTGAAGATTCCGACTGACCTGCAGCCGAATGCAGCGGCGAGTGACCCGCCTCAAGTCGTCGAAACCCCGGTCATGGCGACTCATGAGAAGTATCAACAAGACATCGATGAGCTGTTATCCGAAGACATACCCTGCGTGCTGCTGGTCGAAGACAACGCCGAACTGCGCGCCTTCCTGCGACTTCGCTTGGGCGGCAGCTACCGGATCGAAGAAGCCGCAGACGGCGCGGAAGGCCTGCAGCGGGCGCGTGAGCTGACGCCCGATGCCATCATCACCGACGGCCTGATGCCGGTCATGGATGGACTGACCATGACCCGGCAGATCAAGGATGACCCGGAGCTTGCTTTCGTGCCGGTACTGATGCTGACTTCGCGCTCGGCCCCGGAAGATACCGTGCGTGGGCTGGAAGCCGGCGCCGACGATTACCTGGCCAAACCCTTCGACAGTGCCGAACTGGCCGCGCGCGTGGCCGGTCTGATCGCCTCGCGCCGGCGATTCAAGGCACGACTTGAGCACGCCGGTTCCGACCCGGCCGAAGTCAGCGACTCGCCGTTCATGGCCCAGGTCAACACCGTGCTCGACGTACACCTGTCCGACCCGCAGTTTTCCATTCGCGACTGGGCTGAGTTGCTGCACATGGATCGCACCACGCTGTATCGCCGCATCAAAGGTGAAACCGGCCAGCCACCGGAAGAATACCTGTTCGAAAAGCGCCTGCAGGCCGCCGCCCGACTGCTGACCGAAGGCGCCGGCAACGACGCCGAAGTGGCCGACGCGGTCGGCTTCGCCAGCGTTTCCCACTTCTCCCGTCGCTTCAAGCAGCGTTTCGACTCCACCCCGACGGCGTATGTCCAGCGCGATGATTCCTGACCGATTGCAACCCACAGGCAAAAGCCTGCAACCGTGAGTCATTGCCTTTATTGCGGGGTTCGTTCAAGCTGGTTTGCATCAGGGAACAGTGAGGGTATGCGTCATGCGGCAGTCGGTTTCGGTTTGCGTTAAGTTCAGAAAGGGCGCCATGCCGCTCACCAAAGGGTTGGCCTTGATGGCGATTGCGCTGGCCCTGGTCAGTCCTCTTTTTGCGCAGACCCAGCCAATCGATCTGATCTTTTCCAATCGCTTCGAGCTGTCTTTCCAGGAATGCCCTGACTGTCCCACCATGGTCCGGATCCCGGCCGGGACCTTTACCCAGGGCGGCCCGGAAAGCGAGTCGCAAAGCCTGGACAGGGAGCGCCCGCAGCGCACGGTCAACGTGCCGGCCTTTGCCATGGGCCGGACGGCGGTAACCTTCGATGAGTGGGACGCCTGTGTGGCTGACGGTGGTTGCACGCACGAGCCCGATGACCATGGCTGGGGCCGCGGCAATCGCCCTGTGATGCGAGTGAGCTGGGACGATGCCCAGCAATACGTCACCTGGCTGAGCAGCCAGACCGGTCACGACTACCGCCTGCCTTCTGAGTCCGAATGGGAATACGCGACCCGCGCCGGCACCACAGGTCGCTTCAATACCGGCGACTGTATTACCACCGACCAGGCCAATTTCCTCGGCAATCTCCCGGCCCAGGGCTGCCCGACCGGTATTGCTCGAGAGCAGACGCTGCCGGTGGCCAGCTTTGTCCCCAATGCCTTTGGCCTGTACGACACCCATGGCAATACTTTCGAAAAGGTGCAGGACTGCTGGAACGAAGACTATGTCGGCGCGCCGACCAACGGCAGTGCCTGGATGTCAGGTGACTGCAGCCAGTCCGTAACTCGGGGCGGCTCCTGGACCCACAGCGGCAGCTGGATGCGCTCAGCCTGGCGTTTGGGCAGCCCCCGCGGCACTCGCTTCAGCACTTCGGGCTTTCGTGTTGCCAGGTCCATACCGCCCCCGCTACCGACCGTCTCGAAAAATGGCCTGGTCGATTGGTTCAACCCGGACCGCGGGCTCATTCTGGACGGCGACGGGCGGGTCACGAAGTGGATCAACCTGGCCGACGGAGTTCGGAGCACGGGCGGCAGTGCCGCCACAACCCGGGTGGAGGCCGTGAATGGCCGCCGGATGGTCCGCTTCAACAGTCCGGCCAATGGTGGCCATCTGCAATACCCCTCGCCAGGCGCCCAGAGTCTGGCCGCGGGCTACACCGTCTTCGTCGTGTTCCGCCTCAACGAGCCGATCGCCGGCGGCCATGATTTTCCACGCCTGTGGCGCGGCGCCGATGACAGCCACGCCCTTTTCCTCCGTCGCAGCACCGCCGAGGTTGAAATCAAGGCCAACCCCCTGGCCGTGGGCGCGCGCCCCAGCCATCCCTACGCCGACGGCTACGAAATCGGCGATATCGCCATCCTCACCGCCCGGCTGACTCAGTTGAGCCAACATCTCTATTTCAACGGCGTCCTGGTCGACGACAGCGAGTCGACGATCGCGGCCTACACCATCGACAACAGTCAATTCCAGATCGGCAATAGCGTGCGCGGCGATATTGCCGATGTGCTCGTCTACGACCACTCGGCCACCCTTGCCGAACTGAATGAGACCGGCCTGGCCCTGGCCACGGCCTATGGGACGACATGGGAGGAAATGGACTGTGCCGAATGCCCGAACATGGTGTTGATCCCGGCCGGGACCTTCACCCAGGGCAGCCCGGAAAGTGATCCAGAGAGTTACGATTGGGAACGCCCGCAGCGCGAGGTCAGCGTGCCGGCCTTTGCCATGGGCCAGACCGCGGTGACCTTTGCCCAGTGGGATGCCTGTGTGGCCGATGGCGGTTGTACAAACGACGTATCGAGTGACAACGGCTGGGGTCGCGGTGACCGTCCAGTGATCAGAGTCAGCTGGAATGATGCCCAGGAATACGTCATCTGGTTGAGCAACAAGACTGGCCACGACTATCGTCTGCCTTCGGAATCGGAGTGGGAATACGCAGCCCGCGCCGGCACGACCGGCCGCTTCAACACCGGCGATTGCATCACCACCGACCAGGCTAATTTCTTTGGTGTGTTTACGATCTCCGGCTGTCCTCAAGGAATCGACCGGCAACAGACCCTGCCGGTTGGCAGCTTCGCTCCCAATGCCTTTGGTCTGTATGACATGCATGGAAATGTCTTGGAGAGGGTGCAGGACTGCTGGAACGAGAACTACGTCGGGGCCCCCACGGATGGCAGCGCCTGGATGTCGGGCGACTGCACTCAGACCGTTGAGCGCGGCGGCTCCTGGTTCACCTCTGATCGGATGAGCCGTTCGGCTTTCCGCACCGAGGGCGACCTTGTCTTTCGCGGCGAGCAGTTCGGCTTCCGTGTGGCCAGATCCATAGCGCCCTGAGTTTGGCGGCAGTAAGAAACTCAGGTCGTCAATTTCCAGTCAGGAGACGAATTATGTACGGATTGCGAGTGAGTGTGGTTTGGGGGGCAATGCTGATGCTGGTTTTGCTGGGTGGACCGGCGCAAGCAAGTGCATTGCAGGACCCTGCGGTATTCGATCCATCGGCAGGGGATGAGCAGCAGTTCTCAGTGCTGGAGTTGCCGCCGGTGGCGGGATCAGAGCAGGCTAAACTGGCGGTGAAGTGGGCCGGTGAGCAGCCGGCCTGGTTGCAGCCGGGCTATGTCGACGGCCAGGGGCAATTCCAGCCGCAGGGCTCAGCTTACGCGCTGGCGGAGTCGATGAGCCTGCTGCCTCTGCCCAAGCCGCCGCCCGGAGAGCGGGTCTGGCGTCTGCAGGATTCAGGCGGCCAGGTGCTGGCCGAGCAGCGGCAGGGCACGGGCGATCAGTGGCAGCCAGGCTTTTTTGAATCGGGTTTCTCACGCGATGTCCGTGCGGCAGTCGTGTTTCAGGACGAACTGATCGTCGCCGGTCCATTCAGCTCGGTCGACGGGCAGGTCGTCAACCTCGTCGTACGCTGGAACGGCTCGGACTGGTTGCCGCTGAGCGGACCCTCGGGCACCGGGGTGCTCGGCGAGGTCAACGCCCTGACCGTCTACAACGACGAATTGATCGTGGGCGGCTTCTTTTTCACAGCCGGCGGCGTGACGGTGAACCATATTGCGCGCTGGACCGGCTCGGACTGGCTGCCGCTTGGCGGCCCATCCGGGGTCGGGGTGAACAGCTTTGTCAACGCCCTGACCGTCTACAACGGCGAGTTGATCGTTGGTGGCAGTTTCAGCTCGGCCGGCGGCGTGACGGTGAACCGGGTTGCACGCTGGACCGGCACCGAATGGCTGACCCTGAGCGGCCCCTCCGGGATCGGGGTGAGCGGCTCGCAGGTCAACGGACTGATCGTCTACGACGGCGAGCTGATTGTGGCCGGCACTTTCGGAGCGGCCGGCGCCGAGAAGGTGAACAATATTGCGCGCTGGACCGGCTCGGACTGGCTGCCGTTGAGCAGCCTTTCCGGAACCGGGGTGGACGGCAACGTCCAGGCCCTGACCGTCTACGATGGCGAATTGGTCGTGGGCGGCGCGTTCTCCAGTGCCGGCGGCGTGACGGTGAACCGGATTGCGCGCTGGACCGGCTCGGACTGGCTGCCGCTGAGCGGCTCCTCCGGAATCGGGGTAAGCGGCCAGGTCCACGCCTTGACCGTCTACAACGGCGAGTTGGTCGTGGGGGGTGCTTTCCTCATCGCCGGCGGTGTGTCGGTGAATCGCATTGCGCGTTGGACCGGCTCGGACTGGCTGACCCTGAGCGGCCCTTCCGGGACTGGGGTGGACGGCACGGTCCAGGCGCTGGCCGTCTACAACGGCGAGTTGTTCGTGGGGGGTAATTTCATCAGCGCCGGCGGCGAAACGGTGAACCGGGGTTCGCGCTGGACCGGCACCGAATGGCTGCCGCTGAGCGGGGGCTCCTCCGGGGCCGGCGTCAGCAGCGACGTGCTGGCTATGACCGTTTACAACGGCGAATTGATCGTGGGCGGTACTTTCATCATGGCCGGCGGCGTGATCGTAAACCGGGTTGCGCGCTGGACCGGCACCGAATGGCTGCCGCTGAGCGGCCCCTCCGGGGTCGGGGTGAGCAGCGTTGTGTGGGCGCTGGCCGTTTACAATGGAGAGTTGATCGTGGGGGGCAGTTTCACCATGGCCGGCGGTGTGTCGATCAGCCGTATTGCACGCTGGACCGGCACCGAATGGCTGCCACTGAGCGGCCCCTCGGGGACTGGAGTGAGCCCCACGGTTCGCGCCCTTACTGTCTTCAACGGCGAGTTGATCGTAGGCGGCAGTTTCACCATGGCCGGCGGCCTAGATGTGGACCGAATTGCGCGCTGGACCGGCTCGGACTGGCTGCCACTGAGCGGCCCTTCCGGCGCCGGGGTGGACGGCGGTGTCAACGCGCTGGCTGTCTATAATGGCGAGTTGATCGTTGGTGGCAGTTTCAACTCGGCCGGCGGCATAGACGTGAACCGGATTGCGCGCTGGACCGGCTCGGACTGGCTGACCCTGAGCGGCCCCTCCGGAATCGGGGTGGGCGGCTCTCAGGTCAACGCGCTGACCGTCTACAACGATGAATTGATCGTGGCCGGCTCCTTCGGCACGGCCGGCGACCTGACGGTGGGCAATATTGCGCGCTGGACCGGTTCGGACTGGTTGCCGCTGAGCGGCCCCTCCGGGGTCGGGGTGAACAACTCTGTCAACGCGCTGACCGTCTACAACGGCGAATTGGTCGTGGGCGGCACGTTCTCCAATGCCGGCGGCGAAACGGTGAACCGGATTGCGCGCTGGACCGGCTCGGACTGGCTGCCGCTGAGCGGTCCGTTGGGCACCGGGATGAATGACTCGGTTGTCTCGCTGGCCAGCTTTCAACAGCAGCTCTTCGCTGGCGGCCAGTTCGATCTCGCCGGTGGGCTGGCCAGCACCAATATCGCTGTCTACGAGAAAACTCAGGATACGATATTCGCTGACGGTTTCGAAGGTGCCGGCAGTTCACCGCCCTGATCTTGACCCACAGCGCGCGTGGCCGGCCTGATCGCCTCGTGCGGGCGATTCAAAGCACGCCTTGAGCACGCCGCGACGCCACAGGCAATGGCCGTATTGTCGCCGCTGACATCGGTCCGGAACAGCCGCGCCAGGCCCGAGCCAATGGTGCCACCCAGATGCACCAGCGGCCCATAGAGTCCGACCGATGCGCCGAAACTCAGCGAGGTCCAGGCTGGCCTCAACCTTTAAGTGAGTGATTAACGCGGGGAACGAGAGCACCGGGGCGAGAGACATTTGCAATATCCTTGCCACGCACGTAGTCTGGCTTGCGGTTTTGCACTAACGCGCCCTATGATCGGCTCCGCCCCCAGACCCCGCCTGACGGCTGCCCGGCGACGCATGCTGGATCGCTTGATGGATGAGCTTCTGGAACTTGAGCCTGGAGAGCGCTTGAGCAAGCTGGCTGAATTGGAAAGCCGGGCCCCTCGCCTGAGCCGCTGGCTGCATGAACTGAATGCCGCCGATTCCGACTCGCAGACCTTGTTTGAAACGCTGTTCGATCGGGTCGGGCGGGCGGCCGAAGTCGCGGCCGAGCCCCGTCCGGTTGAACTGACGCCGGGTACGCGTCTGGGCCCCTGGCGTGTTCTCGAAGCTGCCGGCAGCGGCGGCATGGGCACGGTGTATCGCGCCGAGCGTGCCGACGAGACTTTCAGCATGGTGGTGGCCATCAAGCTGATTCGCCTGGCGCGTCAGTCTTTCGAGGAACGATTGCGGCTGGAGCGTGAGCTGCTGGCGCGGCTGGATCATCGCAACATCGCCCGCCTGATCGATGCCGGAGCGACGCCGGACGATCAAGCCTACCTGGTGATGGAATGGATCGAGGGACGTGATCTTGACCGGTTTGTCACCGAGAACAGTCCCGGAGTCAACGTTCGACTGGATCTATTTGAGCAGATTGCCGAGGGCGTGGCCCATGCCCATCAGCAGCGCGTCATTCACGGCGACCTCAAACCCAGCAATATCAGGGTTGACAACGATGGTCGGGTGCGCCTGGTCGATTTCGGTGTGGCACGGCTGATTACCGAGGCCGAAGAACCTGATCAGCACGAGTTCAAGGCACTGACTCCGGCGTTCTCGGCGCCTGAACAGCTGGCCGGCGAAGCCTCCACCACCCAGTCGGATGTCTGGGCCATGGGTGTGGTGCTGGAATGGCTGATGACCGGCAGTGTGCCGGAACAGGGCCAGGCCGGTCAATCGGTCAAATTGTCCCGGGACGTTCCCAGACAAGCAGATCTTCGGGCAATCATCAGAAAAGCCTGTCACCAATCGCCGGAGGAAAGGTACGCTGGCGTGTCGCGCCTGCTTGATGACCTGCGCCGCTATCGCTCAAGCTTTCCGGTACGAGCACGGGCGCGCACCCGCAGGCGAGTTGCCCATCGATTCGTTCAGCGCCACCGGCTGTCCGTCAGTGTTGCCACGATGGTCGTCGTGGTCCTGTGTATGGCGCTGGCCGGCACCGCATGGCAGGCGCAACAAGCAGCCCTGGAGCGCGATCGGGCGGCCGGGGAGGCCGAACGCGCGCTGCTTGCTGAACAGGAAGCCAGTCAACGGGCCGAAGAACTGCAGGCAGTGGTCGACTTCCAGGAGGCGCGGCTATCGGAGATCGATCTGGCCATGATGGGGCTGCAGATCAGAGAAGGCTTGATTGACCTGCGCCGTCAGGCCATGGTGCGCGAGGCCATGGATCAGGACGACATCGAGCATGGTAAGGATCTGCTCACCGAGCAACTTGCCGGGATCAATCTGACTGATCTGGCGCGCCAGGTACTCGACGAGAACATCCTGGTTCAGGCGCTGGAGGCCGTCGATCAGCAGTTCAGCGATCAGCCCCTGGTGCGCGCCCGGCTGTTGCAGGCCATTGCCGTGACCGGGCGCAATCTTGGACTGCTCGATCGGGCGCTA
>SLKT01000110.1 GCA_007134485.1 Wenzhouxiangella sp.
AGACGGGAGACTAAAAAATCGGTAAGACGGGAGACGGGAGACGGGAGAGGGAAAAACCCGAAAAATCTTGGCAGAATGGGGATATGAGCGCTGGGGATACGATTTGTGCTGTGGCTTCGCCGCCGGGACGGGGTGGGGTTGGCGTGATTCGGTTGTCGGGGGCGGAGAGTTTTTCGCTGGCTGAAAATATTTGCGGGGCGTTGCCGCCGCCTCGTCAGGTTGGCTTGCGTCAGTTCAGGGATGGCGACGGGGAGATCATTGACACCGGTCTGGTCATTGCCTTCAAGGCGCCGGCCTCGTTTACCGGTGAAGACGTGGTCGAGTTGCATACCCATGGTTCGCCGGTGGTGCTGGAAATGTTGCAGCGTTGTCTGGTCGAAGCCGGCGCTCGGCGTGCCCGGCCGGGGGAATTTTCCGAACGCGCATTCATCAATGATCGCATCGACCTGGCCCAGGCCGAGGCGATTGCCGACCTGATCGGCTCGGCCAGTGAACAGGCCGCGCGTGCGGCCAGTCGCAGTCTGGAAGGTGCGCTTTCTCGCCAGGCCGATGAGCTGGCCAGCGCCCTGACCGAATTGCGGGTGTGGGTCGAGGCGGCCCTGGACTTTCCCGACGAGGATGTCGACTTTCTCGCCGATGGCCAGGTGACCGAGCGGGTCGAGTCGGTGCTGCAAGCCATCGAATCCCTGCTTGAGCGCTCGCGTTCGGGACGGCTTTTGACCGATGGCATTCGCATTGCCATCATCGGCAAGCCCAACGCCGGCAAGTCCAGTCTGCTCAATGCCCTGACGCGCACCGACAGCGCGATTGTCACCGAAATCCCCGGCACCACGCGTGACGTGCTGCGCGAAACCATCACCATTGCCGGCATGCCGGTCATCCTGTCCGATACCGCCGGCTTGCGCGAGAGTGTTGATCAAGTCGAAATCGAGGGCGTTCGCCGCGCGCGACGTGAAATGCAATCGGCCGACCTGATCTTCTGGGTGGTCGAGGCCAGTGATCCCAACCCGCATCGGCCCGAAGGCCTGAATGATGCGCTGCCGTGCATTCGCATCAACAACAAGATCGACCTGAGCGATCAGCCGCCCGGCGCTTCGCGCGGCCAGGTCAATCTTTCGGCCAAGACCGGTGCCGGACTCAAGGCGCTGGAAAAGACCGTGCTTGAAACCTTGAACCTGGATGGCGAAACCGGCGGCGAGTTCTCGGCCCGCCAGCGTCATGTTGAGGCCATCGAACAGGCCGCCGTTCATGTTCGCCGCGGCCTGTCCGAGGTGCGCGCCACCGGCTCCGGCGAATTGCTGGCCGAAGAGTTGAAGGGCGCGGCCGATTCATTGGGCGAGATCACCGGCAAGCTGAGCAGCGACGAATTGCTCGGCCGGATCTTCTCAAGTTTCTGTATCGGCAAATGATCAAGCGCTCAACCGTAAGGGAGCCTCTGAATAACTCTGCGCGGGTGCGACGGGTCTTTGCAGGATGACCCGGTGCGGCTTCGGCGAGCGTGGTTTGGTCATTCCAAATGAGCGAGTCGAAACGCAGCGGGTCGCCCGCAAAGGCCCGTCCCGTGAGGGTTTCGCCTCAAAAGCCGCATCTCGCGCGTTGCGCCCCTAGGCCGTAGCTATGGCTACTGTCACTCGGGTCGCACCACACGATCTGCGGCTTTTGAGGCAGAAACGCGCTCCGCGCAGAGTTATTCAGAGGCTCCTTAACGATCGATTTGCATGACGCCCCAACTGTCCTATACTGGACCCCGGCTCAACTCAGGGAGCATCGATGCATACCATTCGCCAGATCCTGGCCGAAAAGGGTAAAGAAATCTGGTCGGTCAGTCCGGACGACAGCGTTCTGGATGCCGTTCGTCAGATGGCCGAGCGCAGCGTTGGCGCGTTGATGGTCATGCGCGACGATCAACTTGAGGGCATGTTCTCCGAACGCGACTATGCCCGCAAGATCATCCTGGCCGGAAAGTCCTCACGCGAAACGCATGTCGCCGACATCATGACCGCCGATGTGGTCACCATCACCCCGCAGGCGACTGCCGATGAGGGCCTGGCGCTGATGACACGAAAACGCATACGTCACTTGCCCGTGGTCGAGGACGACCGTGTCATCGGTCTGGTTTCGATCGGTGACCTGGTCAATGCCGTCATTGGCGACCAGCAGCAATTGATCGAGCAACTGGAACGCTACGTCAGCGGCTGAGCGATCCGCCGCCATGGCCATGGATGTCGAAATGGCAGGTCATCTGGCCCGGCAACTGGGCCTGGATGAACACGGACTGCATATCGATCACCTGACCGGTGGCGACATTGCCGATGCCTGGGCGGTCACTGCCGCCGACTCGCGGGTGTTCGTCAAGACCTTGCCGGCAGGGCAGGCCGGCTTGCTTTCGTGTGAGGCCGAAGGGCTGGACGCGATCATGGATACCCGAACCGTTCGTGTTCCGAAAGTCCTTGATCGGGATGTTTTCGGGGATACCGCCTGGTTGGCCCTGGAATTTCTGCCGCTGCAACCGCGCACCAGCGATGCCGATCAACGGCTGGGCCAACTTCTGGCGACCATGCATCGACATGGTTTTGATCGCTACGGTTGGCCTCGCGACAACTACATCGGTCGCACGCCCCAGCACAATCGCTGGTCGGACAACTGGAGCGAGTTTTTCGCCTGGCAACGGCTGGGTGATCAGCTCGATCGCCTCGATCAACACCTGCCGGATCGCGATCTGGGCCGCTGGCAACGCCCGCTGTTCGAAGCCTGGCTGGATCAATTCGGTCGCCACCAGCCCGAACCCGCGCTGATTCATGGCGACCTTTGGCAGGGCAATGCCGAAATGACCACTGGCGCCCAGCCGGTGATCTTCGACCCGTCCGTGCACTACGCGGACCGCGAGTGCGATCTGGCCATGACCCATTTGTTCGGCGGCTTTTCCAGGCACTTCTACGAGAGCTACGAAAAAGAATGGCCCTTGCCCGAAGGGCATGAAGACCGTCGTCCCTGGTACCAGCTTTATCATCTGCTCAACCACGCCAACCTGTTCGGCGGCGGCTATATCCAGCGCAGCCTCGATATGGTCAAGCGACTGGTCGCGGCCTGATCAGTCCGGCTTGACCTGCCGACATCCCGACCCTCACGCCAAATTGTTACACTGGTAACTAATTTCCGGCTCGCACCCCCCGTGGTGCGTTCATCACGTTCGATTCCCAAGGAGGACCTGGCATGGGTTTACTGGTTGATGGTCAATGGAAAGATCAGTGGTATGACACCGATTCAACCGGTGGGCGATTCAAGCGCTCCGAAGCGGCCTTTCGCAACTGGATCACGGCCGACGGTCAGCCCGGCCCGGACGGCGAGGGCGGGTTCAAGGCCGAGCCCGGGCGCTACCATCTCTACGTGGCCTATGCCTGTCCGTGGGCGCACCGCACCCTGATCTTTCGCAAGCTCAAGGGCCTGGAAGACATGATCTCGGTCTCGGTGGTCAACCCGATCATGCGCGAACACGGCTGGACCTTCCGGCGCGGCTACAAGGTCATCGCCGACCCGATCGGCAATGCCGAATTCATGCACCAGGTCTACACCCGTGCGATGAGCGACTATTCCGGCCGGGTGACCGTGCCGGTGGTCTGGGACAAGCACAACGACACCATCGTCAGCAATGAATCGGCCGATATCATTCGCATGTTCAATTCGGCCTTCGACGCGGTCGGTGCTCGTGAAGGCGACTTCTATCCTGAAGACCTGCGTGAAGAAATCGACGCCATCAATGAACGGGTTTATTCCAATGTCAACAACGGCGTATACAAGTCGGGTTTCGCTACCACCCAGGAAGCCTACGAGGAAGCCGTCGTTCCGTTGTTCGAAACCCTGGACTGGCTCGAGGCGCGGTTGTCGCAGCAGCGCTACCTATGCGGCGATCGTCTCACCGAGGCCGACTGGCGCCTGTTCACCACCCTGGTTCGATTCGATGCGGTGTATGTCGGACATTTCAAGTGCAACCTGCGCCGCATCGAGGACTATCCCAACCTGTCCAACTACGTGCGCGATCTCTACCAGTATCCGGGGGTCAGTGAAACCGTGGAAATGCGTGCCATCAAGCTGCACTACTACGGCAGCCACGACACCATCAACCCGCACTACATCGTGCCGCTCGGCCCGGCCCTGGATTTTCATCGCAAGCACGATCGCGACCGCTTCGGCTGAAGCGGACTCCAATTGGAAACGCCTCGGGCGGGCGCCCGGGCGATCAATCCGGCTCAGTCGCGCCGCTGGCCGGCGCGTCCGGTGACCTCGCCCTCGATGGGCGGGCGTGACTCGCTCCGGGAAGATGTATCTTTCGTTGGATTCGAACCCGATTGCGGCCCGCCTTGCCTCGGTTCATCGAACCGGCGCTGATGTCGACGACCGCCACCGCGGCGCGAGCCATTGATCAGACGCTGGATCAGCCGGGCGATCATCAAAATGGAAATGATTCGTCGCATGGTTGGCCTCCGCCAAAATTCTTGAATGAGTCAGTCAGTCGCGCCGGCGGTCGGTGCGCACATCCAGCCACACCGCCTGGCGTTCGGGCTGTTCGGCCAGCCAGTCTTCAAGGTGCTCGGCCAACTGGTCGCATTCGTCGCAATTGGAGCGCCGGTACAGGGCCAGGTAAAAATCGGCTTCGGGCAGATCGTCCAGGCCGAAACTTTCGCCATCGGGCGTTTTGACTCGCTCCAGCAAACGATCCAGGCGCACCATCGAGCGCGCCCCGCGCCGACGGTCCAGGATCAATCCGACCTCGCGTTCGAACCCGGCCCGGAATCCCTCGCGATGGTAGGCCTCGGAAAAATCGCCATGATAGATGTAGAGCTGCGGCACATTGAGCACCACGCCCTCGCGCCGGGCCACCGCGCGCAGGTTGCCGACCAGGCGTTGCTGCTGGGCCATGACCTCGGGCTTTTGCACCAACTCGATGCGCTCGACATTGTCGGTCGACGCCGAGGCCGCCATGACCAGGGCGAAACACACCATCAGACTGAACGAAAAAACTCTCATGGGCTCCAGTATATCGTTTCGAATGACAACGATTGAGCGCAATCGGGTCGTCGGTATGGAATAGAATTCACAGCCCATGGCCCAACTCAACCCACAGCAGCGCGCTGCCGTCACCCATCTGGATTCCCCGCTGCTGGTGCTGGCCGGCGCCGGGTCCGGCAAGACCCGCGTGATCACCGAAAAGATCGCCTGGATGATTGACCAGGGCCATTACCCACCCAGCGCGATTGCCGCGATCACATTCACCAACAAGGCCGCGCGCGAAATGCGCAAGCGGCTCAATCGACGCCTGAAAAAGCGTCGCACCGAAGGCCTGACCCTGTGCACTTTTCATTCCCTGGGCTGGCAGATTCTGCGCGCCGATCCGCAGGCCGCCGGCCGGCGCAAAGGCCTGAGCATTCTCGACCAGCATTCGGCCGCCGACCTGATTCGCGAGTTGCTGCCCAGCGCCGCCGGCAAGGACATGCTCCAGATCGTCCAGTCCGGTATCGGCCGTTTCAAGGATGCCGGCCTGGACCCCGGCCAGGCCCTGGCCACGGCGGTCGATGACAACAGCGCAAAAACCGCCGAGATCTACCGGCGCTACGATGACCGACTGGCCGCTCTCAACGCGGTCGATTTCGATGACCTGATCAGCCTGCCGGTGCGCCTGTTCGACGACCCGGTCATTCTGACCCGCTGGCGCCGTCGCCTGCAATACGTGCTGGTCGATGAATACCAGGACACCAGTGCTGCCCAGTACCGACTCCTGCGTCACCTGGTCGGAGATGTCGGCCAGATGACCGCGGTCGGCGATGACGATCAGTCGATATACGGCTGGCGTGGCGCGCGCCCCGAGAACCTGTCCGAACTCAACAAGGACTACCCCAATCTGGAAGTCATCAAGCTCGAGCAGAACTACCGATCGGCCGGCAAGATTCTCGAGGCGGCCAATGCCGTCATTGCTTGCAACCCGCACGAGTTTGAAAAGACCCTGTGGAGTCAGCTTGGTCCCGGCGATGACATCGGGATTGTCGAGTACGACGATGATGGCGACGAGGCCGAGGGCATTGCCCGCGACATCCTGACGCATTTCCACGGCGGGCGGGTGCGCTACCGCGACTGCGCGGTGCTGTACCGGTCCAACCAGCAGGCGCGCGCCATCGAACTGCAACTTCGCGAACACGCCATTCCCTACGTGGTCTCCGGCGGCCCGAGCTGGTTCGATGCGCGCGAAATCCGCGACGGCCTGGCGTGGCTGCGAGTCTTGATCAACCCCGATGACAACCCGGCGTTCATGCGCATCGCCAATACCCCGCGACGTGGTTTGGGCTCGGGCGCCATGGCGCGCCTGGCCACCTATGCCGACGCCACCGGCAAAAGCCTGTTCGAGGCCGGCCTGGACCCGGTCTTTCAGTCCGAATTGCCGTTGCCGGCCGCGCGCGGGCTGCGCTCGCTGACCAACATGCTCATCGAGTTCAACGACCGGGTCGAACGCAATGGCCTGGGCAGCATCTACGAGGAAATGCTCGGTCATGTCGGTTACTTCGAATGGCTCAGGGAACTCGAAGATGACCCGAAAAAAGCCCTCCGCCGCGAGCGCAACCTGCGCGACCTGGCCGGCTGGATCGAACGCCTGGCCGAGGAAGTCGACTCGGGCGAGGAACTGCTGGCTCGCGTGTGCCTGGTGGCCGGCCCCGATGATGACCGCCACGATGATGCCGACCTGGTCCGGTTGATGACCCTGCATGCGGCCAAGGGCCTGGAATTCCCTTACGTGTGGCTGGTCGGTTGCGAAGAAGGTCTGCTGCCGCACCAGCGATCAGTCGACGAAAACACCATCGAGGAAGAGCGCCGACTGATGTATGTCGGCATCACCCGCGCCGGCCGGAAACTCAACCTGAGCTACTGCCGCCACCGCCGCCGCCAGGGCCAGCAACACGAATGCCAACCGAGCCGATTCCTGGATGAACTCCCCGAAACCGTCATCGACTGGCCCGCCCGCCACGGCGGCAAACAGACCAGCCGCGAGGATGCACAGGCGAATATTGCGGATCTCAAGGCGTTGTTGGAAGGATGACGGGAGACGGAAGACGGGAATCGGTGGTCGGTGGTCAGTAGTCCGTGGTCGGTGGTCAGTAGTCCGTGGTCGGTGGTCTTGGTGTTTTCCTTGCGCCTTGTGCCTTGTACCTTGATCCTTTCCCGGAAACCGGAAACCGGAAACCGAATGCCCTTAACCCATTAGCCCATTAGCCCGTTTGCCCGTTAACCCATTCACCCTCGTCATCCCCTAAACTGTCTGCATGAAAACGCTGTTTGCAAAAACCCTGGCCTTGCTTCTGACCGCTGCCTTGCTGGCCGCCTGCCACGCCAACGAGCCATGGGTGGAGGTGCAGGGCAAGCGGTTTTATGTCGAGATTGCCGACGATGACGCCAGTCGCACCAAGGGGTTGATGTTTCGCGATGAGCTGGCCGATAACCGCGGGATGTTGTTCATCTTCAGGCGCGAGGAGCCGCGCGCGTTCTGGATGCGTAACACCCGTATTCCCCTGGATATCATCTATCTCAATCGCGACCTGGAAGTGGTCCACATCGTCCATGATGCACAACCGTGCCGGACCCGGGAGTGTCCCAGTTATCCGAGTCGCTGGCCGTCCATGTACGTGCTCGAAATCAATGGCGGGCAGGCCAGGGAGCTCGGGTTGGAGCGGGGGGATGTTTTGACGGTGGGGAATGTTTCTTTGTAGGCGGTTTACTCGTTTGTTCGTTTGTTCGTTTTTTGGTTTGTTGGTTTAGTTGGTTTGGTTGGTTATGTTTCGTTTGGTGCAGTTGTCGGATTGTCATCTTTCTCGCGATTCCGCTGCCACTTATCGGGGAGAGGATGCCGATGGGTGGTTGGCGCGGGTGGTCGAGGTTTGCCGGGGGTTGGAACCTGATGGGGTGATTCTCAGTGGGGATGTGGCCGAGGATGGGTCGGTTGAGGCGTATCAGCGCGTTGTCGAAAAGCTCGACGGGCTGGCCGAAAGGATGGCCTGGTTGCCGGGCAACCATGATGAGCGCTCGGTCATGAGCGAGGTGTTCGAGCCGGCCGGTTATCAGGCCGGGCCGGTACTGGACTGGGGCGGTTGGCAAATCGTGTTGCTGGACTCGGCCTGGCCGGGTCGTCCCGAAGGGCATCTGGACGATGAGCGATTGAAACCGCTGGATGCGCTCGATGACCGCCAACCCGCGCTGATCTTTGTCCACCACCAGCCGCTACCGGTTGGCGCGGCGTGGATTGACAAGCTGGCCCTGATGAATTCCGAGCGGTTGTGGACAGCACTGAAAGACTCGTCGGCGCGTGCCGTGGCCTTTGGCCATGTTCACCAGGTCTTCGAGGCCGAACACGACGGCATCGCGTGCCTGTCGGCACCCTCGACGGTGGCCAACTCGGTGGCCGGAACCAAAAAATTCCAACTGCGCGACGATCTTCCCCGGGCCCGCTGGTTTGAACTGAGCGACAATGGCCGCTGGGATAGCGGCCTGGTCAACGTCGACTAAATCTCGACCATCTCGAAATCTTCCTTGCCCGCGCCGCAATCCGGGCACACCCAGGACTCGGGTACGTCTTCCCAGCGCGTGCCCGGCGGAATACCATCGTCGGGCGCGCCTTCTTCTTCGTTGTAAATCCAGCCGCACACCACGCACAGCCAGCTTCGATACTCCTGTTGCTCACTCACCGGGTTATCATTCCTTGGATTTGGCAATCACAGACTTGCAAAGCCCGCCATTGTAAATGAACCGCGTCAAGAAAATCCCGCAAACAGGCCTGTATGCCGTCACACCGGCCGGCTGGCGTGAAGCCAAGTTGATCGAGGCGGTCGAGCAGGCCGTCGACAGCGGCGCGGTCATGGTGCAGTACCGCGACAAGCCGGCCCCGCGCGAACACCTGGCCCGCCAGCTACTCGAAGTGTGTCGTCCAGGCCATGTGCCGTTAATCATCAATGACGATGTCGAACTGGCCCGTTCCATTGATGCCGACGGCGTGCACCTGGGCCGCGACGATGGCGATCCCGAAACGGCGCGTCAACGACTGGGCGAGGACGCCATCATCGGCGTGTCCTGCTACAACGATTTCGAGCGGGCAAGGCATCTGGCCACAAAGCCTGTAGACTACCTGGCCTTCGGCAGCGTATTCGCCTCGCCGACCAAGCCTCACGCGGTGACCTGTCCGCTTGAAGTACTGACCGAAGCACAAGATTTCGGCAAGCCGGTGGTTGCAATCGGTGGAGTGAATATCGAGAATGCCCATCGGGCGATTGCCGCCGGCGCCGACCTGGTGGCGGTGATCAGCGACCTGTTCGATGCCGAAGACATCCGCGCCCGCGCCCATCAATACCAGCAACGATTCAACAAGGACTGAAACACCATGACCATCAGCCAGGACCTGTTTGCCCGTGCCCGCGCCCGCATCCCCGGCGGGGTCAATTCGCCAGTGCGCGCCTTTGCCGCCGTCGGCGGAGAGCCGGTGTTCTTCGAGCGCGCCGAGGGGGCGCACATGTTCGATGTCGACGGCAACAAATACATCGACTATGTCGGTTCCTGGGGCCCGATGATCTG
>SLKT01000059.1 GCA_007134485.1 Wenzhouxiangella sp.
ACTGCGGGCCGGAAGGCCCGGCGTTAAAGAAAGCGGGTTCGACTCCCGCCTTTGAGCTGTCCGTAAACAACAAAACCGGCACGATGGCCGGTTTCGTCTCGGGGATCTGGTGGAGGCGGCGGGAGTCGAACCCGCGTCCGCAAACCATCTGATCCTGGTTCTACATGCTTAGCCGCTCGATTATTTCTCGTCGCTACACCGCCCGAGAGGCAGGGCACATGCAACGACCAGTCTCAGTTTGATTTAACGCCAGGCCCAGAGACGCGACATGACGCGATTCTGCTAAATGATCCCGATCCAGAAGCGCAGACTCGACTGGTAGGGAGCAGGCTGGTTTTTAGGCAGCCAGTGCGTAGTTGTCGTCGTTGGCAACTAACTTTGGTACAGCAGGTTTCACGAGGATTGCTGTCTCCTCGGCATGCCCCAGGGTACGTCCGATCCACGTCGAAGCCAGAACGCCCCCGAAGGTTGTTGAATGAGACTAACAGTTTGTCGCCAAGTTCCGCAAGGATTCAATCCCGGTGTTCAGCCTGATTTCAGCAGCCTCGACTTCTGGCGCGCCCAGTCGCGGTCCTTCTGGGCGCGACGCTTGTCGTGGGTTTGCTTGCCGCGCGCGATTGCGATCTCGACCTTGACCTTGCCTTTCGACCAGTACATGGCGGTTGGAACCACGGTCTGGCCCTTGCGTTCGACCAGCCCGACCAGTCGGTCGATTTCACGCCGGTGCAGTAGAAGTTTGCGGGTGCGGGTCGGATCAGCGTTGACATGGGTCGATGCCGATGTCAGTGGGCTGATCAGGCAACCGAACAGGAATGCTTCGCCATCCTTGAGCAGCACGTAACTTTCGCCAAACTGCACTTTCCCGGCCCGCAGCGCCTTGACCTCCCAACCCTTCAGGGCAATTCCGGCTTCCAGGCGCTCATCGAGGTGATATTCGAATCGCGCGCGCTTGTTGACGGCAATGGTGGACGATGACTGCTTGGCCATGATGGCTCTGGTGGACTTGGGAGTGCGGTGGGGGACAGGCGAGCAATGATAGCGCAGCGGAGGGGGTGGGATTGAGGATTCAGGGGTCAGGATTCAGGGATCAGGGGGGCGGAGCGATTTCGGTGGTTGCCGTATAATTCCGTGTCGCCCGGAATCCCCGGACTGACCCCTGACCCCTGACCCCTGAACTCATGCCGCAAATCCATCGCTTCGCCCTGGTGCGCCATCAGCCCCGTCAGATGTTCGACCTGGTCTGTGATGTCGATCGGTACCCGGAATTCCTGCCGTGGGTAAAGTATGCGTGCATTCATGAGCAGGATGGAACACGTCAACTGGCCACCCTGGAAGTGGTCATTGCCGGCATGCCGAGGCGCTTTACCACCGAGAACCTGTTGACTGAACCACAGGAAATGAGAATGCGGCTGGTCCGTGGTCCGTTCGAGGAGCTTTCCGGTGTCTGGCGTTTTCAGGCCCTGGGAGGACAGGGATGCCAGGTCAGCCTGGATTTGAGCTTTACCATGCCCGGATCGGTCCTTCTGCGACCGTTCAAGCGGGGTTTCGAGCGCATGGCCGATGCCATGGTCGATGATTTCTGCCGTCGAGCCGAGTACATTCATGCCTGACGGACCCATCAACGTGGAAGTGGCCGCCGGCTTTGCCGACTATCAGGTGCTGGTGAGTCTTCAAGTGCCGACCGGCACGACAGCCATCGAGGCGATCGAGCAGGCCAATCTTGACAAGCATCTGCCGGGGCATGGGGTGGATGTCAGACGTATCGGCATTTTCGGTCGGCGTTGCCAGCCTGACCGGGTGCTGGAAGACGGGGACCGACTGGAGGTCTATCGGCCGCTCAAGGCCGATCCGAAGGAAGTGCGCCGCCAGCTTGCCGAGCTGGAGCGCAAGTGATGCCAGGGAATGACTGCGCGCTGTCGTGCTCCGCGCAGAGTGACTAAAGCTCCGGCTCGATCACGCTTTCCAGATCCTGAATCGGTTGATCATCCGGCTGCTGGAGGTCGCGCAGCGCCTGGGCCGCCACGGAATCCTGGTCGAGATAACTGCCCTCCACGGACGCCAGCTGGTCATTTTCGAAAAGCAGGGTCAGGGTGCGCTTCATGGGTTCCTGGCCGCGTCGGGAAAAGGTGTTGACGTAATCCCAGCGGTCGGCATGAAACGGGCTTCGGACCGACGGCGAACCCAGCAGAACGACGACCTGACGTTTGGTCATGCCGATGTCCAGCTGTGCGACATCGTCGTCGTCGAGTACGTTGCCTTGCTGTATATCCTGTTTGTAGACCAGACCGCAGGCGGACAGTCCGACCGCGAGCAGGGCGCAGATGATCAAGCGCATAATCATGAAATTGAGATTGTGCCGATTGGAATGAATAGGCGCAATGATACAATACATGCGAGACTTTCCGGTTAAGCAATCATTAGGATCATTCATGGTGGAAGAAACGTCCGAACTGCGCAAGGCCGGCCTCAAGGTCACCCACCCGCGTTTGCAGATTCTACGTCTGCTCGAACAGGCCGAGCAAAAGCACATGACCGCCGATGAGATCTATCGGGCCTTGATGGAGCAGGGCGAGGATATCGGCCTGGCCACGGTCTACCGGGTGTTGAGCCAGTTCGAATCGGCGCACCTGGTGCGCAAGCACATGTTCGATGATGGCAGCGGCCGTCCGGCGCAAGCCTGTTACGAGCTGGATGAAGGCGAGCATCATGATCACATGGTGTGCATGGAAAGCGGCGAGGTGATCGAGTTTTTCGATGAGGAAATCGAGCGCCGGCAGGAAGAGATCGCCCGTGAGCATGGATTCGAGATCGTCGATCACTCATTGGTCATGTACGTTCGACCGCTCAAAAGCTAGTGCGAATCAGGTCGCTCTGGCCTGCTTCAGCATTTCCCCGGCATGTTCGCGACTGGTGCTGGACTCGGCACTGCCGAGCATTCGGGCGATTTCGATCTCGCGTTCGCTTTCGTCCAGGGTTGCGACGCTGACCTGCGCTTTGTTCTTGCTGCTGGATTTTTCCACTCGCATCTGGTGCTCGGCGCCGACTGCGACCTGGGCGAGGTGGGTGACACAAAAGGCCTGGCCACCGCTGGCGGCCCGTCTGAGAAATTGACCGACGACATGAGCCGTCTCACCACCAATGCCCGCGTCAACTTCATCGAAGACGCGCACCAGCGGACCCTGTGAAGGCCTGGCCGTGATCATCAATGCCAGGCTGACCCGTGACAACTCGCCGCCCGATGCGGTCTTGCTCAGGGGTTTGGCGGGCTGGCCGGGATTGGCGCTGAATTCGATTTCGATCCGGTCGCGGCCATGCGCTGCCGGCGTGAGGGTTTCCCGCTGGCTGACCGTGAACGACAGCCGTGCGCTCTCCATGCCCAGCTCGCCCAGTCGCTGGCTGACCTTGTCGCCCAGGGCTTCAGCCGCCTGCTGGCGCGCTTTGCTCAGTCGCTCGGCGCTTGAAATCCAGGCCTGCTCGGCATGTTCCAGCTCGGCCGCCAGTTCTCGCCGTTGTTCGTCATGGTTTTCAAACCGATCCAGCTTCTGACCCAGCGTTTGAGTCAGCTCAGGGAGTGAATCGGGCTGAACGCGATGCTTGCGGGCCAGGTCAAGCGCCGCTTCAAGGCGCCGGTTGACCTGATCGAGGCGTTGCGGATCGGCGTTGTCGGTGTTGTCGAAACGCTCCAGATCCCCGAGCACCTCATCGATGTTGATTCGGGTTTCCTCAAGCAAGGTCGCGACGGATTCAAGGTCATCATCCAGGTTTCGGACACGGTCAATCGCTTGAGTGGCCTCGATCAACAGTGCGCGAACACTGGGGCCATCATCCCGGTCCAGGGTGGTCACCGCCCGGGCCACGCATGAAACGATCTCGTCACTGCGGGCCAGGCGCTCCTGCTCGAGTTCGAGTTGGGCGAATTCACCCGGCCCCAGTCCCAGTTCTTCCAGTTCGCGGCACTGGAAACGCATCAGTTCGATCTGGTCAGGGTCCCCGGATTCGGCCTCGAAGGCGTCCAGCCTCTGACGCGCTTCAAGCCAGGCCTGGTAATGCTGGCTGACCTGCTCGAGCAATTCGAGATCCACTTGCTGATCGAGCATGCGACGCTGGGTTTCGGTTCGATGAAGCTGTTGATGTTCATGCTGGCCGTGAATCTCGACCAGCAAACTTCCGATTTCGCCAAGTTGCGAAATGGTTGCATTGCGGCCATTGATCCAGGCCCGAGAGCCGCCTTGCCTGGGAATGACTCGCCGGATGAGGAGTTCGCTGCCCTCCGATATGAGCTGATCGTTGAGCCAGTCGGCGACCTCGCTTTCGCCAGAGACCTCGAATCGCGCTGACAGCTCGGCCTGTTCGCTGCCGTCCAGGACCAGGCTGGTATCGGCCCGATCTCCAAGCAGCAGCCCAAGGGCATCGATCAGGATCGATTTTCCCGCTCCGGTCTCACCGGTGATCGCAGTAAAACCGGGCTCGAACTCCAGTTCCAGCGATTCGATGATGGTGAAATGGCGAATAGCTAATGCGCGCAGCATGGGACGGGTCGGGGTAGGCTGTTTGTCGTCTTGTTTGGCCGGTTCTGTTGCGGTTGTAATCGCCGCTCTCGAACCCCATTGTATCGCGCAGGCAGAGTAAACCGGAACATCAAGATGACCATGGGCGAAAGTCAACACGAACCCGATACAGACCGCGACGAGGATTCCGAGTCGCTTGCGAGCCCGGAACCCGAGTTGGAGGATCTCGACCTCGACCAGAAGGGCTCGGAAGCGCCCGCGCAGTCTGACGAGGAGATTGTAAGACTTCGGGATGCCTTGCTGAGAACACGGGCGGAAATGGAAAACTTCCGCAAGCGGGCCGAGCGCGAGGTCGAGAAATCACGCAAGTTTGCCGTGGAAGGCCTGCTGCGCGACCTGGTGCCGGTGATCGACAGCCTTGATCAGGGACTGGAGCAGTCGGAGCATGCCGACGCGCAGGGTTTGTCCCTGACTCGCAAGCTGTTGCTCGATACCTTGACTCGATACGGTCTGGAGATTCTTGACCCAGTCGGACAGCGGTTTGACCCACGCTGGCACGAGGCCATGAGCATGCAGCCCAGCGAGGAACATGACCCGGACACGGTCATCACGGTTCTACAGCGAGGCTACGGCCTGCACGACAGGGTGATTCGCCCGGCGCGCGTCATCGTGGCCCGCGAACCCTGACGAACGATTTGAAAACACGGCCAAACAGCCCCACTAAACGGGCTAGAGACCCATTACATCCTCAATCATCTGAAACGAGAACAGGATTGAAACAGACATGAGCAAGATTATCGGAATCGACCTGGGAACGACCAATTCCTGTGTCGCCATCATGGAAGGTGGCAAGACTCGAGTGATCGAAAACGCCGAAGGCGATCGCACCACGCCCTCGACGGTAGCCTTTACCAAGGATGGTGAAGTATTGGTTGGACAGCCGGCCAAGCGCCAGGCGGTCACCAATCCGGACCGCACGCTCTACGCGGTCAAGCGTCTGATCGGGCGCAAGTTTTCTGAAGACGTGGTGCAAAAGGACAAGGGTCTGGTTCCATACCGGATTGTCGAGGCTGAAAACGGCGATGCCTGGGTCGAGGTCGACGGCAAGAAGATGGCGCCGCCGGAGATTTCGGCTCGCGTGCTCATGAAGATGAAAAAGACCGCCGAGGATTATCTGGGCGAAGAGGTCAAGGAAGCGGTGATTACCGTGCCGGCCTACTTCAATGACTCGCAGCGCCAGGCGACCAAGGATGCCGGCAAGATCGCCGGACTCCAGGTCAAGCGCATCATCAACGAGCCGACGGCGGCCGCGCTGGCCTACGGGCTCGACAAGGAAGGCGCCGATCGCAAGGTCGCGGTTTACGACCTCGGTGGCGGCACCTTCGATATTTCGATCATCGAAATCGCTGATGTCGATGGAGAAAAGCAGTTCGAGGTGCTGGCGACCAATGGTGATACGTTCCTGGGTGGCGAGGACTTCGATCTGCGCCTGATCGATTACCTGGCCAATGAATTCAAGAAGGAGCAGGGCGTCGATCTCAAGAACGACCCGCTGGCACTGCAGCGCTTGCGCGAGGCGGCCGAGCGGGCCAAGATCGAGCTGTCCTCAGCTCAGCAGACCGAGGTCAATCTGCCCTACATCACCGCCGATGCCTCGGGTCCGAAGCACCTGAGCATCAAGGTGACTCGCTCCAAGCTGGAATCGCTGGTCGAGGACCTGATCAAGCGCTCGATCGACCCGTGCCGCACCGCGCTGAACGATGCCGGTTTGAAGGTTGGCGATATTGACGAGGTTCTCCTGGTCGGAGGTCAGACCCGCATGCCGGCGGTTCAGGCCTCGGTTGCGGATTTCTTCGGTCGTGATGCACGCAAGGATGTCAATCCCGACGAGGCGGTGGCGGTCGGCGCGGCGATCCAGGGCGGTGTCCTGGCCGGTGATGTCAAGGATGTCCTGCTGCTGGATGTCACGCCGCTGTCGCTGGGTATTGAAACCCTGGGTGGTGTGTTCACCAAGGTCATCGAAAAGAACACCACCATTCCGACCAAGGCCTCGCAGGTGTTCTCGACCGCCGAGGACAATCAAAGCGCGGTTACCGTGCATGTTCTGCAGGGCGAGCGCGAAATGGCTTCTGCGAACAAGTCGCTGGCCCGTTTCGACCTGACCGGAATTCCGGCCGCACCGCGTGGCGTGCCGCAGATCGAGGTCACATTCGACATGGACGCCAACGGCATCCTGCACGTCTCGGCCAAGGACAAGGCCACCGGACGCGAGCAGCGGATCGAGATCAAGGCTGGTTCCGGACTGAGCGAGGAGGAAATCGAGAACATGGTTCGCGATGCCGAGGCGCATCGCGAGGAAGACAAGCGCTTTCACGAGTTGGTCAATGCACGCAATTCCGCCGATGGAATCGCGCATGCCACCCGCACCAGCCTGAGCGAGCACGGTGATGATCTCGATGCCGGCGTCAAGCAGAAGGTCGAAGACGCCCTGGCCAAGGTGGACGAAGCCATCAAGGGCGATGACAAGGAAGCCATCGACCAGGCGGTCAATGAACTGCAGCAGGCCGGCGCCGAGCTGTATCAGAAGGCCGCCGAAAAGGCCCAGCCTGATGGCGAGGAAGGCGCACAGCCCGGCGCCGAGCAGCCTTCGGGCGAGTCTGGCGGTGATCAGCCCGAAGATGTGGTTGACGCCGAGTACACCGAAGTCGACGACGACAAGAAGTAAGTCCTTAGAATGCCGGCCGACTATTACGAAACGCTAGGGGTGTCGCGAGATGCCTCACCGGAGGACCTGAAAAGGGCCTACCGCAGAATGGCGCGCAAGTATCACCCGGATGTCAGCAAGGAAGCGGATGCCGAGAACCGTTTCAAGGAAGTGCAAAAGGCTTACGAGGTGCTCAAGGACGAGCGCAAGCGCGCCGCCTATGATCGCTTTGGCCACGATGGCGTCAACGGCATGGGTGGCGGCGGTTCGGCCGCGGGCGGATTCGGCGACATCAACGATATCTTCGGAGACATCTTCGGCGATATCTTTGGTGGCGGACGACGGCGTCAACGACAGGGTTCCAGGCGTGGCCAGGACTTGCGCTACACCCTGGAGCTTGATCTGGAAGAGGCGGTCGCCGGAATCGAGAAGGAAATCCGTATCCCCACGGTCGGGCGATGCGGGACGTGCGACGGTTCCGGTTCGAAAAGCGGCAAGCTGGATGTGTGCTCGACCTGCGGGGGGCAAGGCCAGGTTCGCATGCAGCAAGGTATTTTTTCGGTACAACAAACCTGCCCGGCCTGTGGCGGCAGTGGGCGCAGCATTGCCGACCCCTGCGGCGATTGCCAGGGATCCGGGCAGGTTCGGGAAACCAGCACCTTGCAGGTCAAGATTCCGGCCGGCGTGGATGAGGGCGATCGAATTCGGTTGACCGGTGAAGGTGGTGCGGGAGCGCAAGGGGGGCATGCGGGCGATCTGTATGTCGATATTCACGTTCGAGCCCATCCACTGTTCCAGCGCGATGGCGACAATCTCTACTGCGAAGTGCCGATTCCGATCACCACTGCGGCACTGGGCGGGCAGCTCAAGGTGCCGACGCTCAATGGCTCGGTCATGCTCAAGATCCCGGCCGAGACCCAATCCGGCAAGGTGTTTCGACTGCGTGGCAAAGGGGTGAAATCGGTCCGCAGTCGAGGTCAGGGTGACCTGTTGTGTCGAGTCGCGGTGGAAACACCGGTCAACCTGACCCGTGAGCAAAAGGAGATGCTGCGGCAGTTCCAGGAGTCGTTCGGCGAGCGTGACGACCACAATCCACAATCCAGCGGCTGGACCGACAAGGTTCGCAGCTTCTTTGATCGCATGGGCTTCTGACAGCCGGCGTGCGATTGGGCTATGCTTGGCCCATGAGTCTTGAAATCCTGATCAGCGGCGCCAATGGCACGATCGGCCGGGCGCTGGTCCAATTGATCGATGAAGACGATCATTATCGGGTCGCTGATCGGGCCACGCGACAGAAGTTCTTCGAGCCCGACATCGACGCCGATGTCATCATCGATTTTTCCAATCCCGACTTTCTCGATCGCATCCTGGCCTATGCGGTGCGGCGTCACCTGCCCCTGGTGATCGGCACAACCGGCCTGAACCAACAGCAGTCGGAATCCATTCGTCAGGCCAGTCAACGAATCGCCATTTGCCATGCAGCAAATTTCAGTCGCGGAGTCACTGTGCTCTCGCATCTTGCCGATCAGGCTGCTCGCATGCTGGGGTCTGGCTTCGATGTCGAGATCGGTGAGATGCACCATCGACGCAAGCTGGATGCGCCTTCTGGCACGGCACTCGCCCTCGGCAAGGTCATTGCCGGTGCCCGGGGGGCTGAGCATGATGACCGTGCAGTCTTCGACCGCAGTCAACGCAGACATGCGCGCGAACACGCCGAGATCGGTTACCAGGCCGTACGGGGAGGGGATGTGGTTGGCGAGCACACGGTTTTTTTCCTGGCCGACGGCGAGCGCGTAGAGTTGACCCACCGGGCAACCGACCGTCGGATCTTTGCTCGCGGCGCTCTGCAGGCGGCTGCCCGAATCATCGACCGTCCACCCGGGCTGGTCGAATTTGCCGACCTCTTGCTTGACTGACCCTTTCACTTGGGCGGCTGGGCTCTACCCAGCTCGCCGCTTTTTCGCACACCCGGGCCGCTGATTCAGGTCAATCCGATGACTTGCCGCTGTCGGTCAGGCGGTAAATGCCGTCTTCACCGCGCACGGCGCCTGAAGATCGCTCAGTCTGGCGATCGGCTGGCTTGTTCCCGGATTGCCCCGGCTTTGAGTCAGCCTCGGGCTTCGGTTCAGGCTTCGGGTCAGGCTTGGGCTCCTGCTTGGGCTCCTGCTTGGGCTCCTGCTTGGGCTCCTGCTTGGGCTCCTGCTTGGGCTC
>SLKT01000193.1 GCA_007134485.1 Wenzhouxiangella sp.
ACGGGAGACGGGAGACGGGAGACGGGAGACGATTGTGGGTGGGGTGGCAGACCTAGCGTTGGTGATGATGTTTGGGGTATGGGTCCGTCGGAGACAGGCGTGATCGGTTTCCGGCCGGCGTTGCCCCGACTTTGGGATTCGTCTACCGTCTACCGTCTTCCGTCTACCGGCATGTGGTGCCCAGGGGGAGACTCGAACTCCCACATCCTATTGGATACTAGCGTCTGTGGTGCTTCGCGAGCGCTTCATTCCGCTGCGCGGAAAGCCGCACTCGCTACGCCATTTGTTTATGACGCTTCAGGTGCGCAACGGGGAGAGTCGTCGGAATCGTGGTGCCCAGGGGGAGACTCGAACTCCCACATCCTATTGGATACTAGCACCTGAAGCTAGCGCGTCTACCAATTCCGCCACCTGGGCAGGTGTGCGTGCAGGGCGGCAATTATAATGCCGTCGGGGCTGCCTGTCAGCTTGTCGGGTCAAAAAAACCGGCCGGGCTCTGATGAGCCCGGCCGGGTTTCGGTAAAAAGTGTGGCCGAGGCAAGGGGGGAACCTCGGCCACGAACCGGATAGGGGAAGGGGGGAACCCCACTCCGGAAACCTGATTTTAAACCCCGGGATGCCGGTGTCAAGGGTGAATTGATGTTTTTGTGATGAATTTCCCCAAAAAAGGTCGCAGGAGGGCGCTCAAGGCGGGCTCGGGGGCCTCTTGTCATGCTTGCCCGGTTATACTTTGCGGCGGATTTCTATTACACGGCCGGACCATGCCAATCGGCGGCCCCAACGGAGGATGATTCTGCGCATATGGACTTTCGACTGACCGAAGAACAGGAAATGATTCAGGCCACGGCGCGGGATTTTGCCCGCAGCGAAATCGTGCCGGTGGCGGCCGCTCATGATGAATCCGGGGAGTTTCCCCTGGATACCATTCGCAAGATGGGTGAGTTGGGCCTGATGGGGATCGAGGTGCCGGATGAATACGGCGGGGCCGGGCTGGATACCGTGGGTTATACATTGGCCATGATCGAGATCAGTGCGGCGGATGCCGCGCATGGCACCATCATGTCGGTCAATAACTCCTTGTTCTGCAATGGTATTCTCAAGTACGGCAGCGAGGAACAGAAACAGAAGTACGTGCGCGAGATTGCCACCGGCGAGCAGATCGGCGCGTATGCGCTGACCGAGCCTCAGTCGGGCTCGGATGCCTCGCGCATGCGCTCGCGGGCGGTGCTCAGTGACGACGGCACTCATTACATCATCAATGCGCGCAAGTCATGGATCACATCCGGCCCGGTGGCTCGCTACATGGTGCTTTTCGCCGCGACCGATCCGGATGCCGGCGGGCGCGGCATCACGGCATTCCTGATCGACTCCGAGCGCGACGGGTTGAGTCTCGGCAAGACCGAGCCAAAGATGGGCATCCGCGCTTCGGCGACCTGCGAGATCGAGCTCAACGATTACCATTGCCCGGTGGAGGACCGCCTCGGTGAGGAGGGCGAAGGCTTCAAGATCGCAATGAGCGTGCTCGATGCCGGGCGCATCGGTATCGCGGCCCAGGCGGTGGGGATTGCCCAGGCGGCTTATGAGGCGAGTCTGGAATACGCTCGCGAGCGTAAGGCGTTTGGCAAGGAAATCGGCAGCTTCCAGATGATTCAGTCCAAGATTGCCGACATGAAGTGTCGACTGGAGGCGGCTCGCCTGCTGACGCTGCGTGCCGCATGGGCCAAGATGCAGGCCAGCCAGACTGGCGCACGCTTCACTGCCGAGGGTTCCATGGCCAAGTTGGTGGCATCCGAGGCGGCGATGTGGATTGCCTACCAGGCGGTGCAGATCCACGGTGGCATGGGGTACAGCAAGGAGATGCCGGTCGAGCGCTATTTCCGGGATGCCAAGATTACCGAGATTTACGAGGGCACCAGCGAAATTCAACGCATGGTGATCGCTCGTTCCGAAACCGGATTGCGCTAGCCGGCTAGCGTTTGTGGTTGAAAGGTCACGCTGAAATGGGGAGTCAGGTCCAGGGCATGAGCAGTAGCCAGAAAAAACAGTCAAAACAGGATCATCTGGATGCGGTTGCGGCCGCGATTCGAGACAAGCAAGGTAGTGAACAGGTCGCAGCCTTTTCGCGGGAATTGTTGCGGCGGGTACCGGCCGATGAGCTGGCCGAAACCGATTCGGAGATCAATGCCCACATGGCGCTCGATTTTTTCGAGTTTGCCCGGCAGCGTAACCGTGGCGAAGTCAAGCTGAGAATCGTCAATCCGACCCGTGACAGCCACGGTTGGGAAAGTCAGCACACGGTGCTGGAGATCATCAATGATGACATGCCGTTTCTGGTTGATTCCGTGGTCCTGGCGCTTTCGGAATTGGGGATTTCCGCCCACCTGATCATTCATCCGGTCATGCGCGTTCGCCGTGACCAGGGCGGGCATTGGCTGAGCCTTTGTCAGGGTGAGGATGAGGATGGCCAGAGCGAATCGCTGATGCACCTTCAGATTGATCGCCAGACATTTCCGGAGAATCTGGCGCGCATCGAGCAACGGGTCCGGGCCGGTTTGTCTGATGTTCGCCGTGCAGTGAGCGATTGGCGGCAGATGACCGCCAAGGCCAGTGAAATTGCCGATGAACTTCCTGATACGCATGCCGCAATGGAAGCCGAAGCGCTGGCCGAAGCGCAGGACTTCTTCCAATGGCTGGCTAATGATCATTTCACGTTTCTCGGCTACCGAGAATATGTGATCGAACCGGGCGAGGATGGTCGTCTACTCAGGCCGGTCGAGGGCAGTGGCCTGGGCATCATGCATGATGAGCATCGCAAGGCGCCGGTCAGGCGGGTGGCCGATCTCTCCGGTAGTGGAGCCGAGCAAGGTGTCGAAGACCCCATCATCATCACCAAGACCAATGCCCATTCAGTGGTGCACCGCGGCGGTTACATGGACTACATCTCGGTGCTTTACTTTGACAAGCAGGGCAAGGTGACCGGTGAAAAACGTCTGATCGGGCTGTTCACGTCCGGGGCCTATATTCGACGCTGCCAAGACACGCCACTGGTTCGGCGCAAGGTCGAGGATGTGGTGGAGCGTTCCGGTCTCAGGCCCGGAAGTCATGCCGGAAAGGCGCTATTGCATATTCTCGAGACCCTGCCTCGTGACGAGTTGTTCCAGGCCTCGGTCGAAGAGCTGCTCGAGCTGGCGACCGGCATACTCGACTTGCAGGAGCGCAGCCAGACCCGCCTGTTCATTCGTCGTGAGCGATTCGGTCGTTTCTTCTCCTGCCTGGTGTTCATTCCGCGCGACCGCTTCAACACCGAGAACCGCGAACGCATTCAGGCCATTCTCAAGCGCTCCCTCAAGGCTGACAAGTTCGATTTTGCCATCCAGGTGGGGGGCTCGAAACTGGCCCGTGTCCAGTTGGTGGTGCGTCCACGCAAGGATGCCGGTACGATTGATTACGACATCCGCGAGATCGAAAGGAAGATCATCAAGGTGATCCGTTCCTGGCCGGATGAGTTGACCGAAATCCTGGTGCGCGATCACGGCGAGGAAAAAGGGCTGGAACTGAGCCGGCGTTTCAGCAAGGCGTTTCCGGCCTCTTATACCGAAGAAGTCTCTCCGCACGTGGCCAGCTTTGATGTGGTCAATGTGTCATGCCTGAAGGATCTGGAAGATCTGCGCATGAGCCTCTACAAGCCGCGCCAGCCGGGGCAGGGCATCATCCGCTTCAAGCTGTTCAAGCATGAACAGCCGATACCTTTGAGTGATGTCTTGCCGATGCTCGAAAACCTCGGCATGCGCATCGTCTCGGAGCGTCCCTACGAACTCAAGCTGGCCGATGGCCATCATGTCTGGATCCAGGACTTCGACATGAGTCCTTCGACCGGCGAAGAGCTCAGCCTTGACCTTATCCGTGACAATTTTCAGCAGGCATTCGAGAAGACCTGGCGCAGGCAGGTCGAGAACGACGGCTTTAATCGACTGGTGTTACTGGCTCACCTGGACTGGCGCCAGGTCAACTTGCTGCGTGCATGCTGCAAGTATCTGCTGCAGACCGGCATGCCGTTCTCGCAAACCTACATGGAGCAGACCCTGGCGGCCTGGCCACTGGTCGCGCGTTTACTGGTCGAGTATTTCGAATCTCGGTTCGATCCCACCCGGAACCAGCAAAGCGCCGCACAACGCTCGGCTTCACGCAAGGCCCTCGAGACCCAGTGTCGTCAGTTGCTGGAGCGCTTTGATGATGACGTGCTGGTTGAGTTGCTCGGCGACGCCCTGGCCGAGCGCGACAAGAAACGCGAAACATTCGAGGATATGCCTATTCGCAAGACGATCCTGCGGGCCATCGACAGCGTTTCCTCGGCTGATCAGGACCGCATCCTGCGCGCCTTCTATGACTTGATCAGGGCCGTGTTGCGGACCAATTTCTACCAGCGGGATGCGCGTGGCGAGTTTCACGATTATCAGAGTTTCAAGCTCGACTCCGCGGTGGTGGCGAATTTGCCGCGGCCAAGGCCATATCGGGAAATCTGGGTGTATTCACCGCGGGTCGAGGGCATTCACTTGCGGGGTGGCAAGGTCGCGCGCGGTGGATTGCGCTGGTCGGATCGACGCGAGGATTTTCGAACTGAAGTACTCGGCCTGATGCGCGCCCAGAACGTCAAGAACACCATGATCGTCCCGGTCGGGGCCAAAGGCGGATTTGTCGTCAAGCAGCCTCCCGATGGGGATGATCGTGATCGTTTGATGGCCGAAGTCGTGTACTGCTATCGTTGTTTCATCCATGGGCTGCTTGATATCACGGACAATCTCGATGGTGAGCAGGTTGTACCGCCCCGTGAAGTCGTTCGCGCCGATGATGATGATCCCTACCTGGTCGTGGCTGCCGACAAGGGGACTGCGACTTTTTCCGACATCGCCAATGCGATTTCTGCCGAACACGGCTTCTGGCTGGGGGACGCATTCGCTTCCGGCGGTTCCAACGGATATGACCACAAGAAGATGGGCATCACGGCCAAGGGCGCCTGGGAATCGGTCAAGCGTCATTTTCGTGAAATGGGCGTCGATGTACAGAACGACGAGTTCAGTGTTGTCGGTATCGGTGACATGGGCGGTGATGTGTTCGGCAACGGCATGCTGTTGTCCAGGCACATTCGTCTCAAGGCCGCCTTCAACCACATGCATATTTTCCTCGATCCCAACCCGGATGCGGCTGCCAGTCATGCCGAACGCCTGCGATTGTTCAACAAGGAACGCTCGACCTGGGCGGATTACGATGAAAGCCTGATTTCCGAGGGTGGCGGTATCTATTCACGCCAGGCCAAGGCCATCCGGATTTCGCCGCAAGTCCGGGAATGGCTGGGCATCGATGCCGAAGAGCTCGCCCCGCATGAACTGATTCGCGCCCTGCTGACTGCGCCGGCGGACTTGCTCTGGAATGGTGGAATCGGCACTTACATCAAGGCTACAAGCGAAGCCCATGGCGATGTCGGCGATCTGGCCAACAACCTGGTTCGGGTCAACGGACGGGACCTTCGCTGCAAGGTGGTTGGCGAGGGGGGCAACCTGGGCATGACCCAACGCGGTCGCATCGAGTTTGCCCTGGCCGGTGGTCGGGTGAATACCGATTTCATTGATAACTCCGCCGGTGTCGACTGTTCGGATCACGAGGTCAACATCAAGATCCTGCTCAACCTGGCCGTGGATCGCGGTCTGATCGATCATGCTCAGCGCAACGAATTGTTGCGAGAGATGACTGATGAGGTTTCCGATCTGGTACTGCGCAGCAATTACCTGCAGACCCAGGCATTGAGCATGATGGAAAGCCTGACCAGTGATCGCCTCGGGGCCGAGGCTCATTTTATTGCCATGCTCGAGCACCAGGGCGTGATCGATCGTGATCTTGAACAATTGCCCGACGAAGAAGAGTTGCGCGAGCGCGTCGCCAAGGGACGCGGGTTGACCCGACCGGAACTGTCGCTGTTGCTGTCTTACGGCAAGATCACCCTGTACAAGGAATTGCTGGCCTCGGATGTTCCGGAAGACCCATACCTGTCCCGCGAACTCGAGGACTATTTTCCGGCTCCGCTGCGCAAGCGCTTCAGCGATCTGATGCCCGAGCATCGTCTCTGGCGTGAAATCATTGCCACCCGAGTGACCAATTCCATCGTCAATCGCATGGGCGCCCACTTTGCGATGCGCATTCGCGAAGACACTGGCGCCAACTCGGCGACCATGGCCAAGGCTTACACCGTGGCTCGTGAAATTTTCCAGGCGCGTGATTACTGGGGGCAGGTCGAGTCACTGGATAACCAGGTGCCGGCCAGTGCTCAAAACAAGGCCATGCTGGAAATGTGGAACCTGCTGCGCCAGATGACCCGCCGGTTGATATCGCTTCCGGGTGGTTATGGAATCGATATCTCCAGCAAGGTCAATCGATTTGCGCCGGGCATCAAGGCCTATTCCGAGTGTCTGGAAGATGTACTCGATGATGAGTTGTCAAGCCAGCTCAGGGCGCGGCGTGATGAGCTGGTCGGGAACGGGTTCCCGGAGGCCGTTGCTCATCGCATCGCCAGCCTGCGCTTCATGCACTCTGCGCTGGATATCGTCGACGAGGCCGGGGTGCGAAAACTGGATGTCGATCAGGTCGCGCTTATTTACTTCCGCTTGCTGGATCGGTTGCACCTGAAGTGGCTGCGTGCCCAGATCGAGGGGCTTCCGGTCGAGCAGCCCTGGCATGCCCATGCGCGTGGCAATCTGCGTGATGAGCTGTATGCCAGTCATCGAAACCTCGCTCGCCGCATCATCGAAGAGACCGGTGACGAGGATGACCCGGTCGAGGCCTGGTTCAATCGTTACGATATCCAGGTGGCCCGCTTGTCGGTCATGCTCGACGAGATGCACAATATCGGCGCCAGTGACTATCCTTCCATGCAGGTTGCGATCAAGGGTCTTGGCCAACTGCTTAACGCGACGTCCTGATGACCGACTCGCTGGCCATGGCCTTTCTTGCCAGCGAGCATCCCGGTTCCGTTGAGGCGGTTGACGAACTGACCCGGCGCTACGGCAGTGTTTCGCCGCACGCTGCCGATGTGCTGGTAGTGCTCGGTGGCGACGGTTTCATGTTGCATACCCTGCACGAGCATGTTGACCTGGGTCTGCCGGTTTTCGGCATGCGTCTGGGCGAGGTGGGTTTCCTGATGAATCGCTATGCGCCGGAGGATCTGCCCGAGCGTATTGCCCAGGCCCGCCAGGTTGAACTGACGCCATTGGCCATGCATGCCTGCAATGTCAATGGACGCGAGCACCGGGCCGTGGCCATCAACGAGGTGTCCCTGTTGCGCCAGACCAACCAGGCCGCACATCTGAAGATACTGGTCAATGAGCGTGAGCGGGTGCCGCGACTGGTGGCCGATGGCGTGCTTGTGGCCACCGCCGCCGGTTCCACGGCCTACAATCTGTCGGCCCATGGCCCCATCATTCCCCTGGGGACCGAGGCCATCGTGCTGACTCCGATCAGTCCGTTTCGTCCGCGTCGCTGGCAAGGGGCCATTCTGCCGGCATCCGCCCAGGTGCGCTTCGAGGTGGTCAATCCCACTCGCCGCCCCGTCAGCGCAACTGCCGATTACGATGAATTCCGTGATGTGGCCTGGGTCGAAGTCGGCCAGTCCGCCGATATTCGCCACCGTTTGCTGTTTGATCCGGAGCATTCGCTGGAGGAGCGGATTCTGAATGAGCAGTTCATGGGTTGATGGGAGACGGAAGACGTAAGACGGGAGACGGGTAAACTGACACTTGCAGCATGAATCAATCAGACGACAACCCAGGACCGCTGACCATCGGCATCTCCTCGCGAGCCCTGTTCGATCTCGATGCCAGTCACAAGGTGTTCGAGGACGGTGGGCTGGAGGCCTACATGGAGTTTCAGCGGCGCCACGAAGATGACGTTTTGCCGCCCGGCGTGGCGTTCAGGCTGGCCGAGAAGTTGCTGGCGCTCAACGACGACGACCTGGACCATCCCGGGGTCGAGGTCATTTTGCTGTCGCGCAACAGCGCCGATACCGGACTGCGGATTTTCAATTCCATCGAGCATCATGGCCTGAATATCGAGCGTGCCGTGTTCACCAATGGGGCCAGTCCTTCGCAGTATATTGAGCCGGCCGGTGTACAGCTTTTCCTGTCAGCCAATGATGACGATGTCCGGCGTGTGCTGACGGCCGGATATGCCGCCGCCACCATCCTGCCTTCAGCGACTCGCGAGAATCGTTCACCGCAACTGCGCCTGGCTTTTGATGGCGATGCGGTCATTTTTTCCGACGAGGCCGAACGGGTGTACAAGGAGCAGGGTCTGGAAGCCTTTTCCGACAGTGAAAGGCGCGCCGCGGACAAACCCCTGGCGGCCGGACCATTCAAGCCGGTGCTCGAAGCCATCCATCGTATCCAGTCGGCCTATCCGGTCGAGGAAAACCCCATTCGCACCGCGTTGATCACGGCGCGTTCGGCGCCGGCCCACAAACGCGTGATTCTGACCTTGCGAGCCTGGGGGATTCGCATCGACGAGGCGCTGTTTCTCGGCGGGCGTGACAAGGGCCCCTTCCTGCGCGCCTTCGGCGCCGATATCTTCTTCGACGATCAGCAAGTGCACTGCTCAAGCGCCCGCGGGGAGGTGGCCACCGGCCACGTCCCGCACGGGATCGCCAACGAACCGCCAAAACCGCGCTGAAGTTCACCATCGGTTCGAATTACAATGGGCGTCTGTTGATTCCACACCCCCATCCGAGTAACAAGACCCCGATCCATGAATACACTCAAGCGATTGATGCTGGCCGCCGCCGTGGCCTGGCTTGCCTTGCCGGCCCTGGCCGACGATGAGAACGTTGACAGCGGCAATGGCGCTGACAAGGACAATGACAAGGGCTGGTCGGTCAATGAACCACCCGGCGAGTGGCGCTCGATCGAGATCGACACCGAAACGTTCACCTGGTCGGATGTCGATATCAGTCCGGATGGTCAGACCCTGATTTTCCACATGCTTGGGGATATCTATCGAGTGTCCATCGATGGTGGGCAGGCCGAAGCCCTGACCGATGATATTGCCTGGAACTTCCAGCCACGCTTCAGCCCCGATGGACGCTCGATCGCTTTCATCTCCGATCGCGAAGGCGCCGAAAACATCTGGATCATGGATGCCGATGGCGACAATACAAAGCAGGTCAGCTCCGAACGTGAGCATTTGCTGCATAACCCGGCCTGGTCGCCGGACGGCGACTACATCGCCGCGCGCAAGGGTTATGTCTCGCAACGTTCGATTCCGTCCGGCAGCATCTGGATGTATCACCGCGCCGGGGGCTCAGGGGTCGAGCTGGTCGAGCGATTGCACGGTCAGCAATCAGAAAAGAACATTGCCGAGCCGAACTTTTCACCGGATGGGCGCTACCTGTATTTCAGCCAGGATGTCACCCCCGGCCGGGTCTGGGAATACAATCGCGACGCCAACAACGGCATCTTCGCCATTCGCCGGCTGGACCTGGAATCCGGCGAGATTGATACCGTGACCGGTGGTCCCGGCGGAGCGATTCGCCCGGTGGTCTCGCCGGATGGCAAGCAACTGGCCTTCGTGCGCCGCAACCCCACCGAGCTGTCCTCACGTCTGGTGGTGCGTGATCTGGAATCGGGCATCGAACGGACCGTGATGGAGCGCATCGAGCGCGACAAGCAGGAAACCTCCGGCGACATGGGCAATTATCCGAGTTTCGCCTGGCATCCGGATGGGCAATCGCTGGTGTTGTGGGCGCACGGCAAGTTTCATCGGGCCGGCCTGGATGGTGACCATCAGCCAATCGAGGTCCGGGTCAGCACCGAGCGCAAGATTTCACCGGCGCTCAGGCGTGATGTGGAGGTCTCGCCGGATGCCTTTCCGGTACGCATGGCGCGCTGGACGCAGATGAGTCCCGATGGCAATCTGGCCATCTACCAGGCCATGGGTTATCTGTGGCTGCATGACCTGGACCAGGGCAGTCATCGACGCCTGACTTCGCAGACCGACCATTGGGAGTTCTATCCGTCCTTTTCACCCGATGGTCGCCAGGTGGTCTACACCACCTTCGATGATGAGGAGCTGGGAGTCGTCCGCATCCATCCGGTTGGACGTGGTCGTGGACGCACATTGACCAGCGAGCCGGGTCACTATGTCGAACCCTCCTTCTCACCGGACGGGGAGCAGGTGGTCTTTCGCAAGATCAGTGGTGGATTCATCACTTCGCCGACTTGGTCGGAAAGAACCGGGATTTATCGGGTATCGGCTTCCGGTGACGAACCGGTCCGTGTGCTTGATCGTGGCGGCAGTCCCCAGTTTTCGGCCGACGGCCAGCGCATTCTGTTCAGCGAACGCGGTGAAAACGCCTCGCTGTCGCTCAATAGCGTCAATCTTGATGGTCACGATGAGCGCCAGCACCTGACCGGCAACTGGATCACCGAGTATCGGGTATCACCTGACGGACGCTGGGTGGCTTTTGCCGAACACTACAACGCTTACCTCGCCCCATTTTTTGCCGCCGGCAAACCGGTCGACCTGAGCGCCGACACGCGTGCATTTCCGGTCCGCAAGGTCTCGGCCCGGGGCGGGGAGAACCTGCATTTTTCCGCCGACAGTCGGAGCCTGGCCTGGTCGCATGGGGCGACCCTTTACACTCGCGAGCTGACTGATGCCTTTGCCTTCCTGGATGGGGCTCCCGAGGAGTTGCCCGAGCCGGCCACCGAGGGCCGCAACCTGTCCATCGAGTTCGATGCCGACCGTCACGATGGCCGTATCGCCCTGGTTGGGGGTCGCGTGGTCACCATGCGTGACGCGCACTCCGAACAGGAAATCATTGAAGACGGCGTGGTGCTGGTCGAAGGCCATCGCATTTCAGCGGTCGGCCGCCGCGATGAAGTCGAAATCCCCGATGGTTTCGAAGTCATTGACGTGGACGGCAAGACGGTGCTGCCGGGCCTGGTCGATGCTCATGCCCACGGGCCCAAGACCAACCAGCAACTGACCCCGAGGCAGAACTGGACCCAGGTCGCCAACCTGGCCTTCGGGGTGACCACCATCCACGACCCGTCCAATGACAATGCCGGCATTTTCTCCATGGCCGAACTGCAGCGCGCCGGCAAGGTGCTGGCTCCGCGCATCTTCTCGACCGGTCGCATTCTCTACGGTGCGATCAGGCCGGGCTTCACTGCGCGAATCGACGATTATGAAGATGCCGAATTCCATGTTCGCCGCCAGAAGGAACTGGGCGCGATTTCGGTAAAAAGCTACAACTACCTGCGCCGTGACCAGCGCCAGCAGGTGCTCGAGGCCGGACGCAAGCTCGATGTCCTGGTGGTGCCCGAGGGCGGCATGCGTTTCGAGCAGAACATGAACCAGATCGTCGACGGTCATACCGGTATCGAGCACAGTCTGTCCATTCACCGCGCCTACGATGATCTCGAGCAACTCTGGGGTCAGACCGATGTGGTCTGGTCACCGACCTTTGGTGTCGCCTATGGCGGCATGATGGGCGAGGAGTACTGGTATGACAAGACCGAAGTCTGGAAGAACGAGCGCTTGCTGAACTTTGTTCCCCGCTTCGTGGTGTATCCGCGCTCGATTCGTCGCCCGACCGCACCCGAAGAACTCTATAACCATATCGCCGTGGCCGAGAAAGCCAGGCAGATGAACGAGCTTGGCGTACCCGTGGTCATCGGCGCCCACGGCCAGCTGGCCGGCCTGGCCGCCCATTGGGAGATGTGGATGATGGAGCAGGGTGGTTTCACGCCGTGGCAAGCATTGCGAGGTGCGACCATCGACGGTGCCCGCTACTTCGGCATGGATGCCGAAATCGGCTCCATCGAGCAGGGCAAGCTGGCCGACCTGTTCGTGGTTGACGGCGATGTACTCGAAGACATTCGCGCCAGCGAAAACGTGGTCTACACCATGCTCAATGGTCGACTGTACGATGCCGCCAACATGAACCAGCTCGCCCCCGAACAGGTCGAGCGACCGCCGTTTTTCTTCGAACGAGAGGGCGGTGATGTCTGGCAACCGGAAGCGATGGAGCACTTCCACCAGATGGGCCACGACCTGGGCTGGCATTGCCGGCATTGATTCGGCACTAGACCAGTCGGTCCTTACGTGGCCGGCGGTCGACCTGCCGGTCGGGCGAACAGATCGTGCTGGTCGGCGCCGGTGATTTCGACATCAATGAAATCTCCGACCGTCGCATGACCAGCATTTTCGACGATGACCTGGCCATCAATTTCCGGGGCATCGCCGTAGGAGCGGGCGATCGCGGTGTTGTCTTCCAGGCGGTCGATGATGACCGGTTCGACCTGGCCGATGCGGTGTTTGAGGCGGCGGGCGCTGATCTCAGCCTGGCAGGCCATGAAGCGATGCCAGCGCTCTTCCTTTACGGCTTCCGGCACCGGGTCGGGCAGGGCATTGGCCGCGGCCCCCTCAACCGGCGAGTACTGAAAGCAGCCAACCCGGTCGAGCTCGGCTGCTTCCAGCCATTCCAGAAGTTGCTCGAAATCGGCCTTGGTTTCACCGGGGAAGCCGACAATGAAAGTCGAACGGATGACCAGGTGGGGACATTGTTCCCGCCAGCGCCAAACCCGTTCCAGGGTGTTTTCGGCCGCAGCCGGGCGTTTCATGGCCTTGAGTATGCGCTTGCTGGCGTGCTGAAAGGGAATATCCAGGTAAGGCAGGATCAAGCCCTCGTTCATCAGCGGAATCAAGCGGTCAACGTGGGGGTAGGGGTAGACATAATGCAGGCGTACCCAGGCCTCCAGCTCACCCAGCGCCCGGGCCAGGTCGTGAATGCGGGTTTCCCATTCGCGCTCGCGCCAGTAGTCGGTCTGGTATTTCACATCGACACCGTACGCGCTGGTGTCCTGGGAAATCACCAGCAGCTCGGACACACCGCGCTCGACCAGGCTCTCAGCCTCGCGCATGACCATCCCGAGCGGCCGGCTGCGCAATTTGCCGCGCATGTCCGGGATGATGCAGAAGCTGCACTTGTGATTGCAACCTTCTGAAATCTTTAGATATGCATAGTGACCCGGGGTTAGTTTCAGACCACCGGGCGGGACCAGGTCAATGCGTGGATCATGCGGTCGGGGCAGGTGCTGGTGGACCGAGGCCAGCACCGCATCGGCCTGGTGAGGGCCGGTGACCCCGAGGACTTTCGGGTGGATGCGGGTGATGTCCTCGGGTTTGGCGCCCATGCAGCCGGTGACCAGCACCTTGCCATTCTCAGTCAACGCCTCGCCGATGGTTTCCAGCGATTCGGCCTTGGCCGAATCGATGAAACCACAGGTGTTGACTACCACCAGGTCGGCTTGTTCGTAACGCGGCGCCATCCGGTAGCCCTCGGAGCGCAGGCGAGTGACGATCTGCTCTGAATCAACCAGTGCCTTGGGACAACCCAGCGAGACCAGTCCGACAGTCGGGGAATCGGTATCCGGGGCGTTCATGCCGGACTCGTCCAAATCAGGATGCATCCTTCCACCGTCGAATCACGCCGAACACGGCTTCGGGCTTGTCACCGGTGCCGGGTTCGCGCCGGTTGGCGGCCTCGACAACGACCGGATCGCGCGTGCGCAGAAACGGGTTGGCGGCACGTTCTTCGCCCAGGGTGGAGGGCAGGGTGATCCGCTCTTCACTGCGCAGGCGACTGGCCTGTTCGGCGCGCGTCTTCAGTGCGGCATTGCCAGGTTCGACCTGCAGGGCGAAGCGGCAGTTGTCCAGCGTGTATTCGTGGGCACAGTAGACCTTCATGCTCTCGGGCAGATCGGACAGCTTGTCCAGCGAGTTCTGCATCTGTTCAGGCGTGCCTTCGAACAAACGTCCGCAACCGATTGAGAACAGAGTGTCCCCGGCCAGCAGGATGTCATCGTCATGAAAGACGATATGGGTGGTGGTGTGTCCGGGCGTTTCCAGTACCCCGAAATCCAGCTCCAGTTCCGGCACCACCGCCCGGTCGCCTTCGCTGACCGGCTCGGTGACCTGGGGAATGCGCGGGTCCTTCGGTCCCCACACCGGCACCGGGTGATTGCGCAGGATTTCGTCCGCGCCGCCAATATGGTCGTAGTGGTGATGAGTCAACAGCAAGGCGCACAATTTCAGGCCCTTGCGAGTCAGAAAATCCAGAGGCTCGGCAGCGCTGCCCGGATCCACCAGAACGCATTGGCGACCATCGTGCAGCGCCCAGATATAGTTGGTTTCGAACGCGGCGATCGGTTCGATGGCAAGCGGCATGTACCTCTCCTTCTGGTATCCTTAAGCGGTGTTCTTCGGTCATTCTAACGCCCCCATGAGCCTGAGCGGCTTTGCCTCCCTGCAGTCGGTGGAAAATCTTCTGGTGCCGGCCGCGTTGAAAGGGTTGCGCGGCGACTGGTTGCTGGAGGTTGCACCCCTGATCGGCCCATCTCCCGCGCTTGATCAGCCACGGGTCCGGGTGCTGTTTGACAGCCAGGGTATCGGCTGGCCGTTTCGCGCCCGAATGGATGAGTGGCCGCTCGATGATGAATCGGTCGATGCGATCCTGGCGCGTCATGTCTGGCAGCCGGGGGTGGCCGCCAGCCCGATGTCCGAGCTCATGCGGGTGCTCAAACCGGGCGGGTTGCTGGTCTCGGTATCGGCCAATCCCTGGCATCGCCTTGCCTGGCAGGAACTGGGACGCGCGGCCCTGCATCTGCCAAGCTGGCCACACTTGCAGATGGTGCACGTGCGTCATGCCCTGAAGTTGTCGACTCCGGCTGTCAGCCAGTGGCGGGGACTGGTGCCGGGCGTTTCGCCAGTTCTGGTGCTGATTGCGCGCAAGGCGCAAACGCCGGCGCGCATCGACCCGGTTCGCTTCGCCAAGCCCCGGGTTGCAGTCGGCGCCATGCCGGCCAGTCATTGCCGGGCGGCATGAGCGAAGTGGTGCATATCTGGACCGACGGCGCCTGCCTGGGCAACCCCGGCCCCGGTGGCTGGGGTGTATTGATGCGCTGGAATGGCCACGAGCGGGAATTGTCGGGCGCCGAGGCACAGACCACCAACAATCGAATGGAATTGCTGGCCGCGATCGAGGCACTGGAGGCCCTCAAGCGACCCTGCACGGTCATTCTGACCACCGACTCCCAGTACGTTCGCAAGGGCATCACGGAGAGGATGATGAATTGGAAAAGGAATGGCTGGAAAACGGCCTCCCGAAAGCCCGTGAAAAATGCCGATTTGTGGCAACGGCTGGACCAGGCCGTGGCTCGCCACCAGGTGCGCTGGGACTGGGTCAAGGGTCACAGTGGTCATCCGGAAAACGAGCGGGCCGATGAGCTGGCCAGTCATGCCGCCAGGCAGCAATAAGCAAGTCTTGACCGGAGTGAACATGGAAGACAATCGCCAGGTCGTGCTGGATACGGAAACGACGGGCCTCGAGCATCGAGATGGCCATCGGATCATCGAAATCGGATGTGTGGAACTGATCGAGCGTCGCCTGACCGGACGCAACTATCACGTCTACCTCAACCCGGAACGTGAGGTCGAAGGCGGTGCCCTGGTGGTGCATGGCATCACCAACGAGTTTCTGGCCGACAAGCCCCGTTTTGTCGATGTTGCCGATGAATTGCTCGAGTTCATCCGCGATGCTGAACTGATTATCCATAACGCATCGTTCGATGTCGGTTTTCTGAACGCTGAATTGGCCTGGATGGATTCGGAAATCCGGATCGAGAGTATTGCCCGCATACTCGATACTCTGGCCCTGGCCCGAGAGCTTCATCCCGGGCAGCGTGCCGGTCTGGATGCATTGTGCAAACGCTACGAGGTCGATAACTCTGGGCGCGACCTGCACGGTGCGCTGCTGGATGCCGAATTGCTGGCCGAAGTGTACCTGGCGATGACCGGTGGCCAGGTGGACTTGTGCCTGGACCTGGCCGGAGACGGTGAGGGCGAAATTGCGGGAGAGATCGTCACCGGAATTGATCTTTCCAGGCTCAAGGTCAGACCGGCCGACGCCGCTGAAATCGCGGCTCATGAAAAACGCCTGGCTGCCATCGAAAAAAAAGCCGGTCGGTGTCTGTGGCGAGAACTCGAAGAGCACGGGGCCTGACCCGTGCCGGAGTCAAAGCCACCCGAAAGGATCACACAGTTTCGTGCCCGCAAGGCTGCCGCAGTGGTGGTCATGCTGATGGGGCTGTTGATGTTTCTTGATCGCTTCGAGATGATTCGGCACGGCCTGGCCAGCGAGGATTGGCCGACGGTCGCCGGCGTGGTCCGTGATTTCGATACACGCATGATCGGTGATGTTCGCAGCGGCGGCACCTGGTCATTCACCGTGCACTACATGTACCGGGTCGATGGCCATGAGTATTCCAGCGACCGCTTGCGCTTTTCCCGTGCGATAGCCGAGCGTGACACAGCCGAGATCCAGGCCATGCTGGAACGATTCGAGCCGGGTCGAACGGTCACCGTCTACCATCATCCGCAACAGCATGACTTGTCGGTACTCGAGCCTGGCGTTGATCGCAGCGGTTGGCTTGGCATGTTGCTGGCGATTTTGTTGCTGATTCTCGCGGTGGTATTCTGGATCGTACCGACCCGAATCGTTTCATCGGATTCCGATTCGGGGAATGGAGGTCAGGGCCAGACATGATGGAGATTGATCACCAATTGCTTGTGGGCAGCTTCTGGATTGTTGCGCTGCTTGCCTGTATTGCTCTGGCGATGGCCATTCACTATCGCAGGCAGCTGCAATCCGTGCGTGGTCCTTCGAATCAACACCGCGGAATGCGCGAAGCGATTCTCCACGCATTGGCTCAAGGCTCGAGACTGCTGTTCAACACGTCCGACAAGGAACGCGCCATGGGCCAGGCACTCAAGGCGTTGGGTGAGGCAGCCCGTGTCGACCGGGTCTATGTATTCGAAAATCATCGCGACCGGAAAAGCGGAAAGCTGCTGGCCAGTCAGCGCTATGAATGGGTGCGAAGCGGCATCGAGCCACAGATTGAAAATGCGCAGATGCAGAATATGTCCTATGAGGAGTTCATCCCCGACTGGCTCGAACCGCTAAGGAATGGCCGGCCGGTCCATGGGCTGGTGCGTGACCTGCCGCAGACCGAGAGGGCGCTGCTTGAACCCCAGGGTATTGTCTCGATTGCCGTAGTGCCGATCGTTATCGATGGCGTGTTCTGGGGTCAGATCGGATTCGATGACTGCACCAGCGAGCGTGACTGGTCGCGTGCCGAAATCGATGCGTTGGAAATCGCCGCGGCCACCATCGGCTCGGCAATTCATGGCATCCGTGCCGAGCAGGAACTCAAGCGCCAGGTGCAAACGGATGCGTTGACCGGACTGAGCAGCCGGCGAGAATTTCTGGACCAGGCTCGCAAGACCCATCGCAAGACTCTGGAAAACGGTGAGACGCTGGGCCTGTTGATCATGGACCTTGACCATTTCAAATCGGTCAATGACAACCATGGTCACCCGGTCGGTGACCGGGCCTTGAAAGTCTTTGCCCAGGTCTGTCAGCAAAATGTGCGCCACGACGACCTGGTCGGCCGTATGGGAGGAGAGGAATTCGCGATGCTGATTCCCGATATCGACCGCAGCCGCGCCATCGAACTGGCTGAAAACCTGCGTAAGCGGGTCGAAAAGTCACCGGTTCATGTCGAAGGCCGGACACTGTCCCTGACCGTCAGCATCGGCCTGGCACTTTCCAGCCCGGACGAGCCCGATTTCTCCGACCTGCTCAAACGCGCCGACCACGCCCTCTACGAAGCCAAGAACACCGGCCGCAACCGCCTGGTCGCCAGTTGACAAACTAACCAAACCAACAAACCAACTAACCGCTCTTAATCCCGTGCTTGCGCATGATCCCGCGCAGTTGGTTGTAGGTCAGCCCGAGTGCTCGGGCCGCCCCGGCCTGGTTGCCGTTGCTGGCATCCAGGGCCTTGAGCACGGTCTCTTTCTCGACCTGATCGAGATAGGCGCGCAAGTCATCCGGCAGCGTATCGGCTGGTTGTGTCGGGATCGTCTCTTGCGGCTTGTTGCTGGGTCGCCAGGGTGAATCGAAAGGGTCGAATTGAATGCCCCCGACCGGTTGGTCGTCATCGGGATGGCGGTAGATGGCCCGCTCAACCACGTTCTTGAGCTCCCGGATATTGCCCGGCCAGGCATGGTCGAGCAGCAACTGTCGAGCGGCTGAGGAAAAGCCGGGAAATATTTCCCGACCCAGTTCCCGGGTCATGCGGATGGCGAAGTGCTCAGCCAGCGGCATGATGTCCTCGCGACGCTCGCGCAATGGCGGCAGTGTGACGACATCGAAAGCCAGCCGATCCAGCAAGTCGGCGCGAAAGCGACCTTTGCCGGCCAGCGCCGGCAAATCTTCGTTTGTGGCGCCGATCACCCGTACATCCACGCTGATGGTTCGCGAAGAACCGAGTCGCTCGAACTGGCCATATTCGATGACTCGCAGGATCTTTTCCTGGATATTCATTGATGTCGTGGCCAGCTCGTCCAGAAACAGTGTGCCGCCGTCAGCCAGTTCGAAGCGCCCCTGACGGCGCCGGGCTGCATCGGTGAATGCGCCGGCTTCATGGCCGAACAGCTCGGATTCCAGCAGAGTTTCGCTGATGGCCGCGCAATTCATCTTGACCAGCGGTTGATCCCAACGCGTGGATAGAAAGTGCAGGCGTTCAGCGATCAGTTCCTTGCCGGTGCCGCGCTCGCCCACGATGAGCACCGGACGATTGAGTACGGCGGCTCTTGAAACCTCCTCGAGGATTTCGAGAAAAGCCGCTGATTCTCCGATAATGGGTTGCTGGTCGGGCGACATGGGTGGTCTGTTTTCGGAAGTCGGTGGTCGGTGGTCAGTGGTCGGTGGTCAGTGGTCGGTGAATGGGCCTTTCAGGTTTTCCTTGAACCTTGCGCCTTGAGCCTTGAGCCTTTTTTTGAACCCTGAACCTGCCTCCTCCAATCTGCAAGAATAGCTCTATGGCAAAAGCAAAGACAAAGTATACCTGTCGCGAATGCGGTGCGAGTTTCCCCAAATGGTCGGGGCAGTGTCCCGACTGTGGTGCCTGGAACGCCCTGGAAGAGGGCGTGGTGCAAGCCACGGCCGGCGGTCCTGCGGGACGGGGTAACTGGACCGGCACGGCGTCGGCCGATGTGGTCAGGTTGTCGGAAGTGGCCGCCGAAGACAGCCTTCGGCGCTTATCTTCGGGGCTGTCCGAGCTGGATCGAGTCCTCGGCGGTGGGCTGGTCCCGGGATCGGTGGTCCTCCTGGGTGGTGACCCGGGAATCGGAAAGTCGACGCTGCTTTTGCAGGCCCAGGCCCATCTGGGCAAGGCCAGCTCCAGCCTGTATGTCACCGGTGAGGAATCCGCCGGCCAGGTCGCGATGCGTGCTCGCCGCCTGGGCCTGGATCCACAGGATCTCGAGTGCCTGACCGAGACCAGTTTGGAAGTGGTCCTGGCCACGGCGGCTTCGCGCAAGCCGGATTTCATGGTGGTTGATTCCATCCAGACCTTGTGGACCGAGGCCCTGCAATCAGCTCCCGGAGCGGTTGCCCAGGTGCGTGAATGCGCGGCCCGGCTGGTTCAGTTTGCCAAGAAGACCGGCTGCGCGGTGGTCCTGGTCGGCCACGTGACCAAGGAGGGCGCACTGGCCGGCCCGCGGGTGCTCGAGCACATGGTTGATGCCGTGCTCTATTTCGAATCGGATTCCGGCAGTCGCTTTCGCCTGGTCCGGGCGGTCAAGAACCGCTTCGGGGCGGCCAATGAGCTTGGCGTATTCGCCATGACCGACAAGGGCCTGAAGGCCATCGGCAACCCTTCGGCCATTTTTCTGTCCGGACAGGAGGAGCCGGCGCCGGGCAGTTGTGTGCTGGTCACGCGGGAGGGCACTCGACCGCTGATGGTCGAGGTCCAGGCGTTGGTGGCGCCATCAACCCTTTCCAACCCGCGGCGGGTGGCCGTCGGTATTGACCCGAATCGCCTGGCGTTGCTGCTGGCGGTGATGAATCGACATGCCGGCGTGGCCATTGGTGATCAGGATGTGTTCATCAATGTCGCCGGCGGCATTCGGGTCAACGAAACCGCCAGTGATCTGGCCATCGCGATGGCGCTGAAATCATCCCTGCGGGAGAAGCCCTTGCCACAGGGATTGGTGGTTTTCGGCGAGGTCGGCCTGTCGGGCGAACTTCGGCCGGTCTACAACGGCGAGGAGCGCCTCAGGGAAGCCGCCGGCCAGGGATTCAAACAGGCCCTGGTGCCCGAAGGCAACCTCAAGGGCGTCAAGGCGAAAATCACTGCCCGTGGCTTTCGCACCCTCGCCCAGGCGCTCGAGGCAGTCTAACCCCCGGATCATTCATCAGTGGTTTACACTTTCGGGAGCAAACTTGGGTGAGATGCGGTTTTGGGTTTTTTCTGCAGGAGTCTGGTCATGACGAAACAAAGTGGTTCTCTCTTATTGATCTTCGCGATCGTGGCACTGGCAGCTTGCGTGACGATCAATGTTTATTTTCCCGAGGCGGCAGCCGAGCGGGCGGCCGATCGGTTCATTCAGGATGTAATTGGCGAGGATGAACGTCAGAGCTCGGCAATACCACCGGCCGGCGGCGGTGGATTGCGTTTTTCAGGCTTGCTGATGGCCAGCGCCTATGCCCAATCGCCGGATATCAACATAGATACGCCACAGGTGCAGTCAATCAAGGAACGCATGGCTGAGCGTCATCGCAATCATCTGGCCGAGTGGTTCAATGCCGGCGCGATCGGTCTGACCCGGCGTGGCCTGGTTGAAATCCGAGACCGCTCGGCGGTGTCGCTGGCTGATCGGCGCAATCTCGAGCGCATTGTCAGTGAAGAGAACTCCGATCGTAACGCGGTCTACCGCGAGATTGCGGTTGCCAATGGTCACCCGGAGTGGGAGTCCGACGTGCGTGAAACCTTTGCCCGACAGTGGATTTCAAATGCCCGTTCCGGCTGGTATTACCAGACCGCGGATGGGGAGTGGACCCGGAAGTAGGTTTTGTCCCGAAAGCGACGTCGCCGATTACCGACAGAACCGGTTTCCGTCGACATTACCGATTTGTCTCACGATGGCCGGGGTGTGGGCCGGGTCGACGGCAAGGCCATGTTCGTGCACGGTGCGTTGCCGGGCGAGTCTGTCCGGGCGCGCCTGATTGATCGCAGTCGCAAGCACGACGAGGCTGTATGTGTCGAAGTGCTGAGCCCATCAGCGGAGCGCATCGAGCCCGAATGTCCATGGTTCGACCATTGCGGAGGATGCGCGCTGCAACACCTCGAGCATGACGCCCAGCTGCACTGGAAGGACAAGCGCCTGGTCGACAACCTGATGCGTCTGGGTGGCGTCGAGGCCGATGAGTGGATCGAGCCCCTGGCGGCCGAGCCTTGGTACTACCGGCGACGTGCGCGTCTGAGTGCGCGCCTGGTGCGCGGCAAGGGAAGGGTCCTGGTCGGATTTCGTGAGCCCCAGGGGCGCTTCGTGGCCGACATCGGGGATTGTCGGGTGCTCCACCCGGACTTCAGTGATCGACTGCTCAGTCTGTCGGAATTGCTTGGCGATTTGACGATTGCCGACAAGGTGCCCCAGGTTGAAATTGCCAGTGGTGATCAGGGTTCGGCCATCGTGATCAGGAATCTCGAGCCGTTGAGCGATCAGGATCTGGACCGGTTACGCCAGTGGTCGTCGCGCGAGAATATCGCGGTCTACCTGCAACCCAAGGGACCGGATACCGTGTTTCGGCTGGCCCCGGAGCACCATGAATTGTCCTATCGGATTCCCGAGTTCGATCTGGAACTGGCGTTTCATCCTCAGCACTTTGTCCAGGTCAATGCCGCAATCAACCGGAAATTGATCATGCGTGCCCTTGATTGGCTGGATCCACAGGAATCCGAACGTGTCCTCGATCTGTTTTGCGGCTTGGGCAACTTCACCCTGCCTCTGGCGACTCGCGCGGCCCACGTGACCGCAATCGAGGGCGCGGCCGAGCTGATCGAGGCAGCTCGAGGCAATGCACGGCGCAATGGCCTGGACAATATCGAGCTGGATGTGGCCGACTTGAGTGAAGATGTCTCGGGACGCAGCTGGTACCGGGCAGGTTTCGATGCCGCATTGATCGACCCGCCTCGTTCGGGAGCATTCGAAGTGCTGCCCATGATCGCCGGCAGCGGCGCCAGTCGGGTGGTCTATGTTTCCTGCAATCCGGCCACCCTGGCCCGCGATGCCGGTGAGCTTGTGACCCGTCACGGATTTCGCCTGGCCAGGGCCGGCATTGCCGACATGTTTCCGCACACGGCTCATGTCGAATCCATTGCCTTGTTCGAACGTTCATGACTGCCGAACTGCCACTGGGCCCGCTGATCGTCGGTATCGATGGTCTTGAACTGGATCCGTCAACCGCCGAGCTGCTGTGTCATCCCGCAGTCGGTGGCGTCATTTTGTTTACCCGCAACTATGCCTCGCGCCGCCAATTGCGTGCTTTGAGCGCCTCGATCAGGGCGCTGCGATCGCCGCGGCTGGTCATTACGGTCGACCAGGAGGGCGGGCGGGTGCAACGCTTCCGTGACGAATTCACCCGGCTTCCGCCGCTTTCGGTGCTTGGGCGTTGGCATGGTTCGCACCCGGATCGCGCCCGCGACATGGCCTACCGTCATGGTCGGGTCATGGCCGCCGAGGTGCTGGATGCCGGTGTTGATCTGAGCTGGGCTCCGGTGCTGGATCTCGATCGCGGCAGCGCGGTGATCGGAGACCGGGCCTTGGCTGCCGATCCGGACAATGTGGTTGATCTGGCCGCTCACTACATTGCCGGCATGCGCGATGCCGGTATGGCCGCCTGCGCCAAGCATTTTCCAGGACATGGGTCTGTCGCTGCCGATTCACATGTCCAGGTGGTCACCGATGAGCGGCCACTCGATGCCTTGAAGGAGGATCTGGCGCCCTTTGCGCGTCTTGCCAATCAGGTGCAGGCCGTTATGATGGCGCATGTCTGTTATTCGGCTGTCGATTCGGCTCCGGCCGGTTTTTCACGGACCTGGATTGACAAGCGACTGCATGGTGAGCTCGGGTTCAATGGGTTGGTGGTCTCCGATGATCTGGACATGGCCGGTGCGGCCGTGGCCGGGAATCTGGGGCAGCGACTTGATCGGGCCTTTGCGGCCGGTTGTGACCTTGCGCTGGTGTGCAAGCCGGCTTCGGTCAGGCAGCTGCTGGGCGATGGACAATGGCCCGTGCCCTCGAAGGCGGCCAATCGCGAAGACCTGCAACGCCTCTACGGTCGTCCCCTGTCCAGCCTGGACGAGCAATTGACGGTCCCCGAATTCAGGGCCTGGCGAGAATCACTGGAAACTTTGAACAAGTAGCAATGAACGAATATATCGACGGAATCAGTGGAATGGTTGGCGTGCCGGGTTGGGTCATGCAGGCATTCCTGGTCATTCTGGCGGCCCTGCTGCTGGAGCTGGTCTATCGCACGTTCATCAATCATCTCGAGAAGCTGGCCGCCAAGACCCGACACCTCTGGGACGATGCCGTCGTTTACGCCGGGAAACGCCCGATTTCGCTGCTGATCTGGTGGCAGGGCATGGTCATGGCGGCCCGGGTGATCTCGCCACACACCGAGGCGCTGGGCTTCTCGCCGGAGTTTCTCAACGCCATGCAGCAGCTGGGCCTGGTGGTTGCGGCGACCTGGTTTGCATTCCGGCTGACCACCGGTTTCGAGAACGCTTTCGTTGCCGAAAAGCGCAAGCGCAACGAGGATGTCGACATCACCACCGTGAGCGTGCTGGGTCGGATCGTTCGAATTGCGGTGGTGCTGACCGGGGTGCTGACCATCCTGAGTATCCTCAATATCCCGATTTCCGGTTTCCTGGCCGCCGGTGGCGTGGGCGGCATTGCCGTCGGCCTGGCCGCGCGCGACCTGCTGGCCAATTTCTTTGGCGGGTTCATGGTGTTCATGGACCGGCCGTTTTCGGTGGGCGACTGGGTGCGCTCACCCGACAAGGACATCGAGGGGGTTGTCGAGAATATCGGCTGGCGCATGACCACCATTCGCAAGTTCGATCGCCGGCCGATGTACGTACCCAACGCCACCTTCACCACCATTACGGTGGAGAACCCTTCACGCATGACCCATCGGCGCATCTTTGATCACATCGGCATTCGCTACGATGACCAGAAACTGGTCCGGCCGATCGTGGAAGACATTCGTTCGATGATCCAGAGTCATGAGGATGTGGCCACCAATGAGATCGTCATGGTGCATTTCGATGTCTTCGGCCCGCACTCGCTCGACATCATGGTCTACTGCTTTACCAAGACGACCAACTGGGCAGAGTTTCACCGCGTGCGCGAGGACGTGATGCTGAAAATCGGCGAGATCATTGACTCACACGGTGCCGAAATTGCCTTCCCGACCCGCACCCTGAAAGTGGAAACGGCCGAGAAAATGGCTGCCATGGAGCGCCGGGGAGTGTCGGATCGTGAATCCTGAAAGATGGCCGGATCAGTGGCCGGCAGGCGCCAGGCGCATCATTGACTCAGGCACCATTGGCCGGGCGCTGGATCGTCAGGCCGGCTGGCTGGATGAGCAACTTGACAATCACCACACGGTCACCCTGATGGCCTTGATGAATGGTGGCATGTATCCGGCCATTGAACTGGGCCGCCGGTTGCATCGGCCGTTTCTGATGGATCATCTGCATGCCACCCGGTATCGTGGCCGCACCGAGGGCGACGAGTTGTCCTGGGGGCGCTGGCCCAAGCTGATCGAAGGCACCATTGTGCTCGTCGATGATATTTTTGACGAGGGCTGGACCATGAAAGCGGTGCGCGAACGACTTCTCAAAGATGGCGCCGAGCAGGTATTGACGGTGGCCTTGACTGTCAAGAACCATGATCGCGGCCTGCCACGCGACTGGGTTGATCATGCTGCCCTCGAGGTGCCGGATCGCTACGTTTTCGGCTGCGGTATGGACTGGCATGGATATTGGCGACAGCTCGACGAGATCTGGGCGATCTGAAATGAATCTGGCTGTCATTGCGGGCACGGGTGCGCTGGATCTGTTCGAGGTTCTTGATGAATTCGCTGTTAATTCCCGCTACGGTTCGCCCTCTGCGCCGCTTTCACGTATCCGGATTGGGGAGCGCCATGCCTGGTTTCTACCGCGCCATGGCAAGCCCCATGCCATACCGCCGCATGCCATCAATTACCGCGCCAATATCGACATCCTTCGTCAGTCCGGCGTGGATCGAGTGGTGGCCGTTCATGCCGTCGGTGGCATCGACCCGAACCTGAAACCCGGAAGCCTGGTCGTGCCGGATCAATTGATCGACTACACCTGGGGCAGGGCTCACACATTCAGCGACAGCGCCGATGATTCACTTGCCCATATCGAGTTTGCCGAGCCCTTTTCCGGCTCGACTCGAATGGCCTTGCTGAGCGCGGCACGCAAGGCTGGGATCAGCGTCCATCAAAGCGGCTGCTATGCGGTGACCCAGGGACCTCGCCTGGAAACAACCGCCGAGATTGCCCGTCTGGCGGCTGATGGGTGTACCCTGGTCGGAATGACGGCCATGCCCGAGGCGGCCTTGGCACGCGAGGCCGGATTGGACTATGCCAGCTTGAGCGTAGTGGCCAATCCGGCTGCCGGTGTGACCGACCAGGTGATCTCCCTGGAAGAAATACACCGGGTCCTGGGTGCTGCCATGCTTGAGGTCGGCAGATTGTTGCGAGATGGCGCCGGCGAGCTGGCCTGAACATCATGAATCATTCCAGCCGCCCCTCTGCGAACCTGGATTTCCGAAACTGTGAAATGCTTCGCGGTGAATTCTCTTGGGAAAACACGGACCTGAAGGTATGCTAATGATATGGAATTCAAGCGGAGACCATCGTCATGAGTGATCGAATGATCCTTTCAGCACTGAAGGTGGGTCCAAAGGACCTGATGGTGATGCGCTCGCTGCTGAATCTCGCCGGTGGCCGGGGAGCTGGACAATCCTGGGAGATCTCGGAGCAAGTGGGCGGCGATGTCACCCTGGTTGATATCGATTCCGACCATGGTAGGGAAACCTGGGAAGGCCTCAACGAACTTGGCCAGCCGGTCATTGCGCTGACCCGCGACAAGGACGCCGATGCCCGATTCAAGCTTTCCAAGCCATTGCGCTCACGCGCATTTCTTGATCTGTTGAACAAGCTTGCCTCCGGTGATCTTTCGCCCGAGGAAGTCGATCACACGGATACTCACAGCCGCGATTCAGCCACGGTTGAGTCGATCTGGCAGGCCATGGAGGTCAAGGAGCGCCAGGGTCATTTTACGCTGGCCGAGCACCTGCGGCGCCAGACCTGGAAAAAGCCGGTGGTGATCATTCATCCGGGATGGCCGCTGTTGTTGATTGATCCGGGCTCGGGCGCCTGGTTTTTTGACGGCTCGATCAGCGAACTGACCCCGCCGATGTTCGCCGAAACCATGCCCGCGTCAGCCGGGCAGCCGGTGTCCAGCGCCGATCTGGTTGATCGTGTTCAGGGACACAAGCAGCGTTCCCTGAGCGAACTGAAATGGTTTGCCGGTCTGGCCCAGTCGCGCGGAAAGCTCCACCCGGATTTGATGGGGGACGTTCAGTTCATGTTGACCCAGGTCCCGGGCGAAGCCATGCGCAATGAACAGCTTCACCGCCTCGCGCAGATCCTCATTCGCGGACCGCAGGATATCGAGGCCTTGCTGGAGCAGTCCGGTCAGCCGCCGGAGAATGTATCGGCGTTTCTCAATGCCTGCTATACCAGTGGCAAGTTGCTGGTCAACCGCACCTCGAGTACCGCGGTCAGCTTCTGACCAATCGTGGCCGGAACCATCAGTCGCGCTTGCGGGCAAGCACGACTCCCGGCGGAATGATCTCCATCTCCCAACCCAGCGATCGACCCAGCCATTCGAAGGTCTCGACCCTGTAAAACACGACATGGGTGGGGTCACGGCGATAGTGCCAGCGCGCAAAGCGAGCATCATCGGTCTGAAAGCGAGTCATGATGCCGATCAGCCCTCCTGGCGTGACCAGTCGATCCATCAGCTCGAAAGTAGCGGCCGGATCGTGCAAATGCTCCACCACTTCGGTTGCGGTCAGAAAATCGTACTGGCAGAGGAGCACTTCACGGTCGGGGTAGTAGATCGGGTCGTGGATCGCGACCCGGTGCCCGGCCTCCTCGAGCATTCTCGCCAGGGCCGGTCCCGGCCCACAGCCAAAATCCAATCCATGTGATCCGGGTCTGAGCCGCTCCTGCAGCGGCCCGACGAGCTGATTGAGAAAACGACGATACCCGGGATCATCGGGATCGTTTTCATGGCGGTCGTACTCCGCCTTTTCCGTGCCGATATCGGGCCAATGTGCCGGATCCATGAAGCGCGCCTGGCAGTCCGTGCAACGCCAGTAATTCAGGCGATCGACACACATGAAAAATTCCGCCGATTCATGGCGACAAACGGGGCAGTGGATGAGGTCGGGTTTCGTCATGGATTGTAGATCGAACCTTTCGCCGGATCATACCGCCGACCATGCAGCAATATCCGCCTATTCGAATTTCCCGAAGGCAGTCGGCTGTGGGCCTCTAGGCTCGAAATCCAATGAAGCGGGTTCGACTCGCGCCGCGAGCATGCCCGTAAATGTAGCGTTGTGTCTCAGTGCGCGGGCTTCGTTACGGTCAAAGCCGTCCTCGGGCGGTGAATTCCGCTTCAGTTCGACGCGGTGGCGAGGCCTTCAGCGAAATCCACCACCCGAGGACGGCTTGCAGCATCACTGCCCATCGATATTGCCAATTCCTGCGCAGCAACGCTTTTGGAGTTTGCAGAAGGCAAACGACTGCGGGCCGGAAGGCCCGGCGTTAAAGAAAGCGGGTTCGACTCCCGCCTTTGAGCTGTCCGTAAACAACAAAACCGGCACGATGGCCGGTTTCGTCTCGGGGATCTGGTGGAGGCGGCG